>NZ_AVCC01000007.1 GCF_000622895.1 Herminiimonas sp. CN | reverse complement strand
GAGAACGGGACACGATGAAGTACATCGTGCCGAATTAATATTGGCCCTGGTCGAGCGCAAGATTGAGCGCCAGCACATTCACCCTCGGTTCGCCGAAGAAACCGAAATACTGTGGCTGGCTGCGTTCTGCAATCATGCTGCGCACTTGCTCGACAGTCAACTTGCGTTCACGCGCAATGCGCGCGGCCTGGTAATAGGCGCCAGCCAGACTGATTTCCGGGTCCAGTCCGCTGCCGGAAGCGGTCACCAGATCGACCGGAATCGGCGCCGCGTTGGCCGGATCGGCGGCTTTCAATGCCTCGATCCGCCCTTTCACCGCATCGATCTGGGCCGGATTGGCCGGGCCGAGATTGGAGCCGCCGGATGATGTTGCGTTGTTCGGCATCGGGCCGGTGGCCGATGGCCGTCCCCAGAAATAGCGGGCAGAGGAAAACGCCTGGCCGATCAGCGCAGAGCCGACCGGCTGGCCATCGCGCAGCACCAGACTGCCGCCGGCCTGAGCGGCAAAAGCCGCTTGCCCGATGCCGCTGATCGCGAATGGATACAACACACCGCACATCAGTGTCAGCGCGGCAAACAGCACCAATGCAGGTCGAAAAATGGATTTCATGTCGGTTTCCTAAACGAGATGTAAAACAGTCAGTACGACATCGATCAGCTTGATCCCTGCAAACGGCACCAGAATGCCACCCAGGCCATAGATCAGCAGATTGCGGCGCAACAGCGAAGCGGCGCCGATCGCACGGTAACGCACGCCCTTCAATGCCAGCGGGATCAGGACCACGATCACCAGCGCATTGAAAATCACCGCCGACATGATGGCCGACGACGGGCTGGCCAGATGCATGATATCGAGCGCCTTCAATTGCGGATAGGTGGTCACGAAAGCGGCCGGAATGATCGCGAAATACTTGGCGATGTCGTTGGCGATCGAGAACGTGGTCAACGAACCGCGCGTCATCAGCATCTGCTTGCCGATCTCGACGATCTCCAGCAACTTGGTCGGATTCGAATCCAGGTCGACCATATTGCCGGCTTCCTTGGCCGCCTGCGTACCGCTGTTCATCGCCACCGCGACATCGGCCTGCGCCAGCGCCGGCGCATCGTTGGTGCCGTCGCCGGTCATCGCCACCAGTCTGCCTTCGGACTGGTAGCTGCGGATCAGTTTCAGCTTGTCCTCCGGCGTAGCTTCGGCCAGGAAATCATCAACCCCCGCTTCGGCCGCAATCGCCGCCGCAGTCAGCTTGTTGTCGCCGGTGATCATCACTGTCTTGATCCCCATCCGGCGCAATTCGGCAAAACGCTCCCTGATGCCGCCCTTGACAATATCCTTGAGTTCGACCGCGCCCATCACGCGGCCGCCATCGACCACCACCAGCGGCGTGCTGCCACGGCGCGCAATATCGTCCACCACTTTGCCGACTTCGGCAGGATAAGGGAAACCCAGAGCTTCAACATAGCTCTTCATCGAATCGGCTGCCCCTTTGCGGATCGCACGCGCGCCGATATCGACGCCGCTCATGCGGGTCTGCGCCGAGAACGGCACGAACGCCGGATGCAGCGCTTCCATCGCGCGTTCACGGATGTTGAAGCGCTGCTTCGCCAAGATCGCGATACTGCGTCCCTCCGGTGTTTCATCGGCCAGCGAAGCCAGTTGCGCGACATCGGCCAATTGCTGTTCGGTCACGCCGGGCGCCGGCATGAAGGCGGATGCCTGCCGGTTACCGAGCGTAATGGTGCCGGTCTTGTCCAGCAACAGCACATCGACGTCGCCGGCGGCTTCGACTGCGCGGCCGGACGTGGCGATCACATTGGCCTGCATCATGCGGCTCATGCCGGCCACGCCGATGGCCGACAACAGGCCGCCGATGGTGGTCGGAATCAGGCACACCAGCAGCGCGATCAGCACCGTCATCGTGATCGGCGCGCCCGACTTGGCCGCTTCCACAGAGAACAGCGAAAACGGCAGCAGCGTCACCGTCACCAGCAGGAAGATGATGGTGAGCGCCACCAGCAGGATCGTCAGCGCGATTTCATTCGGCGTCTTCTGCCGTTTTGCGCCTTCGACCATCGCGATCATGCGGTCGATAAAGGCTTCGCCCGGATTGACCGAGACCCGTACCACCAGCCAATCGGACACGATCCGGGTGCCGCCGGTGACGGCGGAAAAATCGCCGCCCGATTCGCGGATCACCGGTGCCGATTCTCCGGTGATCGCGCTTTCATCGACCGAGGCCACGCCTTCTATGACCTCGCCATCGATCGGGATCACGTCATGGGCTTCAACCAGAATCACATCACCCTTGCGCAGGTCGCTGGCATTGGCCGGCAGCCAGCTGCTGCCGTGGTGCGGCTGCTGCAGCTTCTTGCCGATCACAACCTGCTTCAGGCCGCGCAGCGAGGCCGCCTGCGCCTTGCTGCGGCCTTCGGCCAGCGACTCGGCGAAGTTGGCAAACAGCACGGTGACCCACAGCCATGCGGAAATGGCGAGAATGAAGCCCGGGCTGGCTTCGCCCGTACCCCGCAGCGCTTGAATGAACAGCAGGGTAGTGATAATGCTGCCGACATACACCACGAACATCACCGGATTGCGCCATTGGGTGCGCGGATCCAGTTTCTTGAATGCATCGATGATGGCCGGGGCGATCAGTGCGGCATCGAACAGCGTCAGACGTTTGCGTGACATGCCGGCTGCCTTGGGTTCTGACATTTGCATATTGGCCGCCTCTTAATGTGGATACAGTTGGAGATGTTCGACGATCGGACCCAGCGCCAGCGCCGGCACGTAATTGAGCACGCCGACCAGCACCACCACCCCGACCAGCAGCGCGACGAACAGTGGGCCGTGCGTGGGCATGGTGCCGGCATTTACTTCCAGCCGTTTTTTCGCCGCCAAGGAACCGGCTACCGCCAGGATCGGCACGATCATCGCAAAGCGGCCGAACCACATCGCAATCGCCAGCATGACGTTGTAGAACGGCGTGTTGGCCGACAGTCCGGCAAACGCGCTGCCGTTGTTATTGGCGGCCGAACTGAACGCGTACAGGATTTCCGAAAAACCGTGCGCTCCGGGGTTGAGGATGCCGGCCTTGCCCGGATCGGCCATCAGCGCGATCGCGGTCCCGGCCAGCACCAGTGTCGGCGTCACCAGGATCGCGATCGACGCCATCTTGATATCGAAGGACTGGATCTTCTTGCCCAGGTATTCCGGCGTGCGTCCTATCATCAGGCCGGCGATGAAGACTGCCAGAATCGCGAAGATCAGCATCCCGTACAGACCGGAACCGACCCCGCCGAAAACCACTTCGCCGAACTGCATCAACACTAAAGGCACCAGGCCGCCCAGCGGCATGAAGGAGTCATGCATAGCATTGACTGCACCGCACGAGGCGGCGGTGGTGATCGCGGCAAACAGGGCCGACGCGCTAATGCCGAAACGGGTTTCCTTGCCTTCCATATTGCCGCCCGATTGCAGCGCGCTGGCGGCCTGATCGATGCCGAGCGCCTGCAAGGCCGGATGCGCGTGCTGCTCGGCGATCAGCACCACCACCGTGGTCACCACGAAAATCGCCGTCATCGCGCCCAGCACCGCCCAGCCTTGCCGGATGTCGCCCACCATGCGGCCGAACGCGAAGCACAGCCCGGCCGGGATCAGGAAAATCGACAGCATCTGGACAAAGTTGGAAAGCGGGGTCGGATTCTCATAAGGATGGGCCGAGTTGGCATTGAAAAAGCCGCCGCCGTTGGTGCCGAGCATCTTGATCGCTTCCTGCGAGGCGACCGGGCCCATCGCCAGCGTCTGGGTCCGGGCGGTCAGGGTTTCCAGCACCGGCATGCCGGCCGCATCTTTCAAGGGCTGGCCGTCAGGCCCGGCTTTCGGTTGCGTATAGCTGACCGGATCGATCAGCGTCACCTCCTTGTAAGCGGAGAAATTCTGGATCACGCCCTGCCCCATCAGGAACACCGCGAACAGTACTGCCAGCGGCAGCAACACATACAGCGTGCTGCGCGTGATGTCGATCCAGAAATTGCCGATCGACTTGGATGAGCGCGAGGAAAAGCCACGGATCAATGCATACGCGACAGCCATGCCGGTCGCCGCCGAGAAGAAGTTTTGCCCGGTCAGCGCCAGCATCTGGCTCAGGTAGCTCATCGTCGATTCGCCGCCGTAACCCTGCCAGTTGGTATTGCTGACGAAGCTGACTGCCGTATTGAAGGCGGAGTCGGAGCTGACATTGGCGAATCCTTGCGGATTGCCCGGCAGCCACAGTTGCAGGCGCTGCACCGCATACACGAACAGCGCGCCGACGCCATTGAACACCAGCAGCGCGATCGCATAGCTTTTCCAGCCCATGCCAGACCCTGGTGCGACGCCGGCGCTGCGGTACAGCAGGTGTTCGATTTTTGCCAGCCAGCCGAGGCCGCGAATAGGCTTATCCTCGCCGACCCTGGTCAGATACAGGCCCAACGGATAGGACAGCGCCAGCAGCACGACCAGAAAGGCGACGAGCAACAGCAACGATTGGGTTGTCATCACAGATCCTCCGCTTTCAGCAACGCGACCACCAGATACACCAGCAGGCCGGCCGCCACCACCGCGCCGACGATATAAAACGTGTTCATGGCCGCTCCCCCAGCCTGTCGCAGCCTGCGGCAAATGCGCAGCTGACGGCAATCAACGCCACAATTGCGCCGACATATACAACATCCAGGATGTCCATCATCACCCTCATTCAGGTTTGTTTTGATAATGTTCAGAGTAGCTGGAATGGTCTAAAAATTTTGTATAGATCGATTGCGCCGGCGTAAAGAAAGCGTAAAAATCGCATGAATCAACGCGCCGCCATGCATTTTTGAAAAATCACGCCTGCACCTGAAAATCACCGGGAGCACGTCCGGCAGATTTCATCTTACCTATGGAGTATTGCCATAAAAATGGCATTTACCGTCTTTATTTATATGCAGTAAAAAAAATACTCCAAGATTTAAAGAATTAATTGAAAACCCTGCGCATCGGCCTGACCGACAGACCGGAAGTACCGATATATAATCGCGCCACTCATTTACTCGCCACTCCCATGCGCCAATACCTCGACTTCATGCGCCATGTCTATGAACATGGCAGCGTCAAAACCGACCGCACCGGCACCGGCACCCGCTCGGTATTCGGCTACCAGATGCGCTTTGACCTGCAGCAAGGCTTTCCGCTGATCACGACCAAGAAGGCGCACCTGAAATCGATCATCCACGAACTGATCTGGTTTCTGGCCGGCTCCACCAATATCGCTTACCTGAAAGACAACGGCGTCTCGATCTGGGACGATTGGGCCGATGCAGAAGGCAACCTGGGACCGATCTACGGCTACCAGTGGCGCAACTGGCCGGCGCCGGACGGCGCCCACATCGACCAGATCGCGCAGGTGATGGAGCAGATCCGCCACAATCCGGATTCGCGCCGGATGATCGTCTCGGCCTGGAACGTGGCTGACATCCCGCAGATGAAGCTGCCGCCCTGCCATTGCCTGTTCCAGTTCTACGTGGCTGACGGCAAGCTGTCGTGCCAGCTGTATCAGCGCAGCGCCGACATCTTCCTGGGGGTGCCGTTCAACATCGCCTCCTACGCGCTGCTGACGCACATGATGGCGCAGCAGGCCAGGCTGGAAGCGGGCGACTTCATCTGGAGCGGCGGCGATTGCCACCTGTACTCGAACCATCTGGAGCAGGTACGCGAACAGCTGTCGCGCACTCCGTTTGCGCTGCCGCAACTGCAGATCAAGCGCCGGCCGGATTCGATCTTCGATTACCAATTCGATGATTTCGAGATTGCCGGCTACCAGTCGCACCCCCACATCAAGGCCGCAGTAGCGGTCTAGCAGGCTTCACGGTCAGTCCGGCGCGGCGCCGAGCCGCGCTACCAGGAAGTCCACAAAGGTGCGCACTTTTGCCGACAGATGCTTGCGGCTTGGATAAATCGCATAAATGCCGAGATCAATCGACGTGTACTCGCCGAGTATCGGCACCAGACGGCCCGCCTGCAAATCGTCCTGGACGATGAACAGCGGCTGAAAAACTATCCCCGCACCGTTGCACGCCGCCAGCCGCAGCATGTCGCCATTGTTGGCCTTGATCGACCCGGCAATCCGAATCGGCGCATCCATCGCATCGCTCCTGAGGTGCCACTCGTCGCCGCTGCTGGTATACGCGTAACCCAGGCAGGAATGCCGGGCCAGATCGGCCGGCACTTTGGGGATGCCATGCTGAACCAAATACGCAGGCGAGGCACAGGCGACCATCCGGTCAACTGCAAGTTTGCGGGCGATTAATCCCGATTCGGGCAAAGTCCCGATCCTAATCGCCAGATCAAACCCTTCCTCAACCAGATCAAGCCGGCGGTCATTGAGGGAAATGTCCAGTTTCACTTCCGGATACCGGTGCACATAGTCGGCAATCACCGGGCCCAGCCGGTGCAATCCGTAGGCAACCGGCATGGTGATCTTGATGGTTCCGCGCGGCGTGCTGGTGAGTTGACCCGCCGCCTGCTCGGCCTCCTGCACATCGGAAATAATCTGCACGCAGCGCTCGTAATACGCGGTTCCGGATTCGGTCAGGCTCAAGCGCCGGGTGGTCCGGTTCAGCAGCCGCGTACCGAGGTGGTCTTCCAAATTAATCACATATTTGGAGGCCATCGCCCTGGACATATCGAGCCGATCCGCCGCCCCGGAAAAACTGCCGGCCTCAACGACATTCGCAAAAACTCGCATGCTGATCAGTGTGTCCATCGGTATTTTATCAACAAATAAGAAATAATATATTTCATATTAGCTAATTTATCAATCAAATGAAGACGACTATAGTTCAATCAACGGCGGGAACTGCAGCGACCTGAGCACGGATTCCTTTCCTCAACTTGAACTTTGTGAGATTTAAAAATGAACACCAAAAAATTCGTCGCCACCATTACCTTGATTGCAGC
The DNA here is from genome assembly GCF_000622895.1 of Herminiimonas sp. CN. GTDB lineage: Bacteria > Pseudomonadota > Gammaproteobacteria > Burkholderiales > Burkholderiaceae_D > AVCC01. The sequence continues at coordinate 57,171 of NZ_AVCC01000007.1, read as the reverse complement.
AACCGGTTCAGCAATGGCTGAAGTTGCCTATCCGCCTGAAGTTGCGTTCACATCGACAAAAACACGGGCCGAAGTCATTGCGGAGTTGCTGCAGGCGCGCAAAGACGGCCTGCCGACATTCCAGCGCCCATAGTTTTGGTAGCAGAACCGGGCATCCGGACCGGAAAATTTCCAGCCGGACAGTTTGAGGCGGCAGCTTGGCTGCGACAGGCCAAGTTCCGCCCCAATGAATAACTTTCTCGAAAAGGATAGCATCATGATCGACCAAAAAACCGCACCCTACGCTGCGCTGCTGCTCAGGGTCAGCCTCGGCATCCTGTTCATTGCGCACAGCCTGCTCAAGTGGCTGGTATTTACCCTGCCCGGCGCAGCAGAATTTTTTCAGTCGCTGGGATTGCCCGGATGGCTCGCCTACCTGACCACATTTGTCGAACTGGCCGGCGGCGTTGCGCTGATCGCCGGGTTCCATGCGCGTTACGTCGCCTTGGCGCTGATTCCGGTCCTGCTCGGCGCAATCGTCACCGTGCACGGCGCCAACGGCTGGCAATTCGGCAACAAGGGCGGCGGCTGGGAATATCCGGCATTCTGGGCTGCGATGTTGTTCGTGCAGTTCTTGCTGGGAGACGGCCGCTTTGCAGTAACACGCGCCAATCCGAAAGTTGCTTGAGCAGTATTTGCGGAACGACATCATGATCAAGCTACCGACCTTATTCGTCTCCCACGGCTCGCCGATGCTGGCGATCCTGGATAGCCCGGCGCGCCGTTTTTTGCTGGAACTAGGCAAAACGCTGCCCCGCCCGACAGCCATTGTGGCGGTCTCGGCCCATTGGGAAGCGATGGGCGCTCCAGCAGCGAGTTTTGCCGCCGAGCCTGCAACCATCCATGACTTCGGCGGTTTTCCAGCCGCCCTGGGCGAGATCGAATATCCGGCACAAGGAGCACCCGAGGTGGCGGCACGGGCAACCAGGTTGCTGGAGCAGGCGGGCTTGCCGGTGCAGCGCAGTGCGGAGCGCGGACTCGATCACGGTGCCTGGGTGCCGCTCAGTTTGATGTATCCGGACGCCGCTATTCCAACCATGCAGATCTCGCTGGTACGCGGCGCGACTCCCGCCGACCACTACCGGATCGGGCAGGCGCTGGCGCCGTTACGCGATCAGGGCGCACTCATCATCGGATCCGGCTCGCTGACGCACAATCTGCATGAATTCTGGGGCAAGCCGATCGATGCAAGCGTACCCGGCTGGGTCAGCGAATTTGATGCATGGATGATGAGCCGCTTGCACGGCAACCAGCGTGACGCGCTGTTCGACTACCGGCGGCAAGCTCCGTTTGCCGTACGTAATCATCCGACCGAAGAACATCTGTTGCCGCTGTTCGTTGCGCTGGGCGCAGCCGGCGCGGATGCGAACGCGCAGCGCATCCATGCCAGTTACGAGTACGGGGCGCTCGCGATGGATGCCTATGCTTTCTCATGAGACAACACCGGCGATAGCCATCAGCAGAACACGCATCCCCCCTGAACAGGCAATCTAAACTTCACATAAGACCATCATGCAAAATTCTATTGACAACGTAATCACGCATACTGGGTTGCCGCTTGCGCATCGTGTGCGCCCCCCTCAAAACGCTGCCGCAGACCGCGCGCCATGCCTGATCCTGCTGCATGGCGTAGGCGCCAACGAGGCCGGCTTGGCCGAGCTTGGCTTGCGCCAGGATCCGCGCCTGCTGGTCGTTCTTCCGCGCGGCCCAATTGCATTCGGTCCGGCCCAATTCGGGTGGTTTACCGTCAATTTCACCACTACAGGGCCGGTGATCAACCCGGCCCAGGCTGAACAATCGCGCCAAGCGCTGATCGACTTCATCGGCGGCCTGCCCGACGCGCACAACGTTGATCCGGACCGGATATGGATCGCCGGTTTCAGCCAAGGCGGCATCATGAGCGCGAGTGTGGCCTTGACCCGGCCCGACAAGGTGAGCGGGTTCGGCATTTTGAGCGGGCGGATACTGCCAGAAATTGCACCGATAATGGCGGACAGGGAAAGCTTGAGTGGATTGCGTGGCTATGTGTCGCACGGCCTGCACGACCAAAAATTATCGATTGACTTTGCCCGCCACTCGCAACGATTGTTAAACGAACAAGGCGTAGCGCTCGATTATCATGAATATCCGGCTGGCCATGAATTTAACGAAACCATGCAGCAAGGCTTCTGCCTGTGGATAAAAAAGCAAATCGATGCAGAACGGGCATAAAACAGGCATAAGCATGCACCAGGACGCGCCTCAACCGCCCCAGCGGAGCAGTCAGCCTGAATGATCGTCTCTGGTATCCTTGCGTCGTTCCAGCCAAAAGCCAGCCACGCCATGAGCACACTGACCATCATCGTCGCCACCGATTCCCAGCGCGGGATCGGCATTCACAACACCCTGCCCTGGCGCTTGCCGGCAGACCTGGCGCACTTCAAGCGCATCACGTCCGGCCATCCGATCATCATGGGCCGCAAAACCTTCGATTCGATCGGCCGGCCGCTGCCGAACCGGCGCAACATCGTCATCAGCCGCAACCCGGACTGGCGCTGCGACGGGGTCGAGACTGTCGACTCGATTGCCGCCGCGCTGCACATGGTGGGGACTGCGGAAGCCTTCGTCATTGGCGGCGCGCAGATTTTTACCGAAACGCTGCCGCTGGTGCAGCGCCTGATCGTGACCGAAATCGGCAAAAGTTTCGATTGCGACACTTTTTTCCCGCCGATTTCCGCCCGGGACTGGATCGAAGTTGCCCGTGAGCAGCACCATGACACCGAAAACGACTTTGACTATGCGTTCGTGACATATCAAAGACGTTAGCAACCTGTCAGGTAAATTCAGGTCCCGCAGCGCCGTTTCGTGGCTTCAAAATGACGTTTTTCCGTTCTGACGATTTCCAGGGCTATTTTTTTCCCCATCGCCCCGCATATCTGGGAAAATCCGTTCTTAAATTTTTCGGCGCGCAAGCGGAGTGGCAACTTGGATTCGCCACGACTGGCCCAGGCGTCTCCCGCGTAATCCGATGGTATTGGAGACCTCATGAAATTCCGCTTCCCGATCGTCATCATTGACGAAGATTTCCGTTCAGAGAATTCTTCCGGCCTGGGCATCCGCGCGTTAGCCGACGCGATGATGCAGGAAGGCATGGAAGTGGTCGGCGTCACCAGCTACGGCGACCTGTCCCAGTTTGCGCAGCAGCAAAGCCGCGCTTCGGCCTTCATCCTGTCGATCGACGACGAAGAATTTGGCGGCGGTTCGCTCGAAGAAACCAATCACGCGCTGAAATCGCTGCGCGCCTTCGTCGAGGAAATCCGTTACAAGAACGCCGACATCCCGATCTACCTGTACGGCGAAACCCGCACCTCGCGCCACATCCCGAACGACATCCTGCGCGAACTGCACGGCTTCATCCACATGTTCGAAGACACGCCGGAATTCGTCGCGCGCCACATCATCCGCGAAGCCAAGGCCTACCTGGACGGCCTGGCGCCGCCGTTCTTCCGCGCGCTGGTGCATTACGCGCAGGACGGCTCCTATTCCTGGCACTGCCCCGGCCATTCGGGTGGGGTGGCGTTCCTGAAGTCGCCGATCGGCCAGATGTTCCACCAGTTCTTCGGCGAGAACATGCTGCGTGCCGACGTCTGCAACGCGGTAGAGGAACTCGGCCAGCTGCTCGACCATACCGGTCCGGTCGCAGCAAGCGAACGCAACGCCGCGCGCATCTTCAATGCCGACCATTGCTACTTCGTCACCAACGGCACCAGCACCAGCAACAAGATGGTCTGGCACTCGACGGTGGCGCCAGGCGACATCGTGGTGGTCGACCGCAACTGCCACAAATCGATCCTGCACGCGATCATCATGACCGGCGCGATTCCGGTATTCCTGATGCCGACCCGCAACAACCTGGGCATCATCGGCCCGATCCCGCTGGAAGAATTCACGCTCGAAAGCATCCAGAAGAAGATCGAGGCCAACCCGTTCGCACGTCAGGCGAAGAACAAGAAACCGCGCATCCTGACCATCACGCAATCGACCTACGATGGCGTGGTGTACAACGTCGAAACCCTGAAAAACATGCTCGACGGCAAGATCGACACGCTGCATTTCGACGAAGCCTGGCTGCCGCACGCCACCTTCCACGACTTCTACAAGGACATGCACGCAATCGGCAAGGACCGGCCGCGCGCCAGGGAATCGATGATCTTCTCGACCCAATCAACCCACAAGCTGCTGGCCGGCCTGTCGCAGGCGTCGCAGATCCTGGTGCGCGAGTCGGAGTCGGTCAAGCTCGACAAGGATGCATTCAATGAAGCGTACCTGATGCACACCTCGACCTCGCCGCAATACTCGATCATCGCCTCGCTGGACGTGGCCGCCGCGATGATGGAAGCGCCGGGCGGCACCGCGCTGGTGGAAGAATCGATCCTGGAAGCGCTGGATTTCCGCCGCGCGATGAAAAAGATCGACGACGAATGGGGCCAGGACTGGTGGTTCCAGGTCTGGGGCCCGGACCACTTCGCCGAGGACGGCATCGGCTCGCGCGAAGACTGGGTGATCAAGGCCGAGGATACCTGGCACGGCTTCGGCAAGCTGGCGCCGGGCTTCAACATGCTGGACCCGATCAAGGCCACCATCGTCACGCCGGGCCTGTCGATCGACGGCAAGTTCGGCGAATCCGGCATCCCGGCTTCGATCGTCACAAAATACCTGGCCGAGCACGGCGTCATCATCGAAAAATGCGGGCTGTATTCGTTCTTCATCATGTTTACCATCGGCATCACCAAAGGCCGCTGGAATACGCTCTTGACCGCGCTGCAGCAGTTCAAGGACGATTACGACAAGAACCAGCCGATCTGGCGCATCCTGCCCGAGTTCGCCGCCGCCAACAACGGCAAGAATGCGCGCTACGAACAGATGGGCTTGCGCGACCTGTGCCAGCAAATCCACGAAACCTACAAGGCATACGACGTCGCGCGCCTGACCACCGAGATGTACCTGTCCGACATGCAGCCGGCGATGAAACCGAGCGACGCCTTCGCCAAGATGGCGCACCGCGAAATCGACCGGGTGCCGATCGAGGAACTCGAAGGCCGCGTCACCTCGATCCTGCTGACGCCCTACCCGCCCGGCATCCCGCTGTTGATCCCGGGCGAGCGCTTCAACAAGATCATCGTCGATTACCTGCGCTTCGCGCGTGATTTCAACGAGAAATTCCCCGGCTTCGAAACCGATGTGCATGGCCTGGTCAAGGGCGAAGTGGGCGGCAAGCTGTGCTACTACGTCGATTGCGTGCGGCAGTAACGCGGCGGCAGCCCGGGAGCCGGTCCGGTTCCCGGCAAGCCGCTATCTGATCCAGTAGCGGCGCAGGATGCTCTTGATGTCATCGAGCACCGGAACCAGCGCAAACAGCATCAACACCAGCGCCAGTGGCATGGTCGAAATGAACCCGACATGCTTGAAGCCGAGCGCGCCGGTGACGCCGCCGCAAAAAAACATCAGCAATAGCGTGCTCAGCAGGCGCAGCCTGGGCAGGTTCGACTTGACGTGGTCGGCCTCGCCCGGGCGGTGGGTTTTGTTCCAATACAGCAATTTTCCCAGTTCGATGCCGATGTCGGTCACCAGGCCGGTGACATGAGTAGTCCTGATTTCGGCATGCGACAGCTTGGTGATGATCGCGTTTTGCAAGCCCATGATGAAGCACAGCAGCATCACCGTGACCGGCACAAACAGGCCGGTACGCAGCGATAGCGTACTGCCCATCAGTCCGAAACACAGCAGCAGACCGGCTTCCAGCATCAGCGACAGCGCATATTCGCTCTGCAATTTCCGATGCCGCGCCCAATTGATGAATATTGCCGAACAGGCCGCGCCGCACATGAACGACAACAGCGCCCCCAATCCGGCCAGCGCCAGTCCAAGATTACCCAGCGCCAGATCGTCGGTCATCGCGGAGACGATGCCGGTCATATGCGAGGTGTACTGATCGACCGCAAAAAATCCGCCGGCATTGATGGCGCCGGCAATGAAAGCGAGCGAAAAACCGAGATGCCGGTTCGACACCGCATTGCGCTCCTTGCCCGTCAAGCGACGCAGATAGGGAATCGGCATGTTACATCAGGGTAAAGATAGCGGGAACATCATGAGCGCGCGCAGCACGAATCTATATACATATCACTGTATTATTATGTCCCGCATATGAAATATGCGTGAATATCGAATTTTTAATCATACTCCCTAATTTTCACAAAAAACGAAAGAATTTAGCAGGCCATGACACAAAGGGCAGTGCAAATATCTCCCGTCCTGCCGCTCTACACGCATGCAATTCAGGCCTTCGGCAAGGTCACGCCGACCTGGCCCTGATATTTACCATTGCGATCCTTGTAGGAAGTCTCGCACACCTCGTCGCTTTCAAAAAACAGCACTTGCGCGCAGCCTTCGCCGGCGTAGATCTTGGCCGGCAGCGGTGTGGTGTTGGAGAATTCCAGCGTGACATAACCTTCCCATTCCGGCTCGAACGGCGTCACGTTGACGATGATGCCGCAGCGCGCATACGTCGATTTTCCCAGGCAGATGGTCAATACGCTGCGCGGAATGCGAAAATACTCGATGGTGCGCGCCAATGCGAACGAGTTGGGCGGAATGATGCAAACATCGCTTTTGACATCGACAAAAGAATTCTCATCGAAATTTTTCGGATCGACGATGGTGCTGTTGATATTCGTGAAAATCTTGAATTCATTGGCGCAGCGGATATCATAACCGTAGGAGGAGGTGCCGTAGGAAACGATTTTGTGGCCGTTTTGCTCACGCACCTGACCAGGCTCGAAAGGCTCGATCATACCGTGCTGCTCTGCCATGCGGCGGATCCACTTGTCGGATTTAATGCTCATAATGGACGGTCGATTTTAACTAAGGTGAATAAAAAGCCGCGAGCGCATGTGTCGCCGCTCGAATTGCCAATCTGTGATTTTACTACGCGCCACCTTCTGCCTAAGCAGTCTGACGCAAACAAAAAAACCGCCCGACTTTACAGTACGGGCGGCTCGGCACGGACGCGGTGCTTATTATTGCTGCGGCTATTGCTGCGATTATTGCTGCGGCGCAGCTTCGCCGGTTTCAGCCGCTGCGGCTTTCATCGACAATTTCAGGCGGCCGCGGTCATCGGTTTCCAGCACCTTGACCTTGACTTGCTGACCTTCCTTCAGATAATCGGCGACCGCATTGACGCGTTCGTTGGCGATCTGGCTGATATGCAGCAAGCCGTCCTTGCCCGGCATGACCTGGACAATCGCGCCGAAATCAAGCAATTTCAGAACCGTGCCTTCGTAGACTTTGCCGACTTCGACTTCGGCCGTCAGTTCCACGATGCGACGCTTGGCTTCCTGGCCGGCGGCGGCGTCAACCGATGCGATGGTCACGATGCCTTCGTCGCTGATGTCGATCTGGGTGCCGGTTTCTTCAGTCAGCGCGCGGATGACCGCGCCGCCCTTGCCGATCACGTCGCGGATTTTTTCCGGATTGATCTTGACCGTGATCAGGCGCGGCGCGAAGTCGGACAACTCGGTTTTGCTGCCGTGCGGTACCGCTTCCTGCATCTTGCCCAGGATATGAATGCGGCCTTCCTTGGCTTGCGCCAAAGCGACTTGCATGATTTCCCTGGTGATGCCCTGGATCTTGATGTCCATTTGCAGCGCGGTGATGCCCTCCGCAGTGCCGGCCACTTTGAAATCCATGTCGCCCAGGTGATCTTCATCGCCCAGGATATCGGTCAGCACCGCAAACTTGTTGCCTTCCTTGATCAAGCCCATCGCGATGCCGGCCACGTGCGCCTTCATCGGCACGCCGGCATCCATCAACGCCAGACAGCCGCCGCAGACCGACGCCATCGAGGAAGAGCCGTTCGATTCGGTGATTTCGGATACCAGGCGCACCGAGTAGCTGAAATCTTCCGGCGCCGGCAAGGCTGCCAGCAATGCGCGCTTGGCCAGGCGGCCGTGGCCGATCTCGCGCCGCTTCGGCGTACCGACGCGGCCGGTTTCGCCGGTTGCGAACGGAGGCATGTTGTAGTGCAACATGAAGCGATCGGCGTACTCGCCCATCAAGGCGTCGATTTTCTGCTCGTCGCGCGCGGTGCCCAGCGTGGCGACCACCAAAGCCTGGGTTTCGCCGCGGGTGAACAATGCCGAGCCGTGGGTGCGCGGCAACACGCTGGTGCGGATCGCAATCGGCCGCACGGTGCGGGTGTCGCGGCCATCGATGCGCGGCTCGCCGTCCAGAATCTGGGAACGCACGATCTTGGCTTCAAGGTCGAACAGCATATTGCCGACTTCAGCCGCATCCGGCGCTGCTTCGCCACGCGCTGCCGCCTGCTCTGCCAACGCTGCCGATACGCTGGCGGTCGCTTCCTTCAGCTTGGCGGTACGTGCTTGTTTTTCCCGAATCTGATACGCAGCGCGCAACAGCGGCTCGGCTACTGCAGTAACGCCCGCAATCAGCGACTCGTTTCTGGCCGCAGGCGCCCACTGCACTTCCGGCTTGCCGCCATCGCGCACCAGTTCATGGATCGCGTCGATGACTGCCTTCATTTGTTCATGACCGAACATCACCGCGCCCAGCATGACTTCTTCCGACAATTGCTGCGCTTCGGATTCGACCATCAACACCGCCAGTTCGGTACCGGCAACCACCAGGTTCATCTGGGAGCCAACCAGCTGCAACGTAGTCGGATTCAGCACGTACTGACCGTCGATATAACCGACGCGCGCAGCGCCAACCGGGCCGTTGAACGGCAGGCCGGCCACGCTCAGCGCGGCTGAAGCGCCGATCATTGCCGCGATATCCGGATCGATTTCTGGATTGACCGACAGCACGTGGATGATGATCTGCACTTCGTTGAGGTAGCCCTCAGGAAACAGCGGACGGATGGGGCGGTCGATCAAACGCGAGGTTAACGTTTCTTTTTCCGAAGGACGGCCTTCGCGCTTGAAAAAACCGCCGGGAATACGGCCGGCGGCATAGGTCTTTTCTACATAATCCACGGTCAGCGGAAAAAAATCCTGACCGGGCTTGGCATCTTTACGCGCCACAACGGTTGCGAGCACAACGGTATCTTCGATCGACACCATGACTGCGCCAGAGGCTTGACGGGCGATTTCGCCGGTCTCGAGCGTGACTTGATGCTGGCCGTACTGGAAGGTTTTAGTGACTTTATTAAACATGGAGAGTTCCTCTTTCTAATTGCCGACAGAATTTCAGGCGCTGTCGTTCACCTCACCGCAGATGACATGTCAATTTTGAGCTGCCATCCTCTTGCTTTACACCGAAACGTTATTGCATTGTAGAATCGCAAAAAAAGAAATGCCCACGTCAGCGAGCCGACGCAGGCATTTCGTTCCAGGCAATTTGGTAGCAATAACGTTGACTGCTTTATTTGCGCAAGCCGAGTTTTTGAATCAGGTCGCGATAGCGGTTTACATCCTTGCCCTTGAGGTAGGAGAGCAGACTTTTACGGCGGTTGACCATCATGATCAACCCGCGGCGGGAATGGTGATCCTTGACGTGCGCCTTGAAATGGCCGTTGAGGTCATTGATGCGCGCGGTCAGCAGCGCAACTTGCACTTCCGGGGAGCCGGTGTCGTTCTGGGCGCGCGCATTGTCGGCGACAATGGCGGCTTTTGCTGTTTTTTCGATAGTCATGATAAACCTTTAACATGCGATGCACAGAGTAATCAACCCTACACATCGTGAACAAATAAATAAAAATCTGGTCTTAAATCAAACCAGACGCGCATTATAGCGGAAATGCCAAACCCATTCAAATACTTGACCGCTGCGAGGAAAACAAATGAAAACATTGCCCAAATCAGCCTTGCTGACTTGCCTCCTGATCAGTCTGGCGGGTTGCGCCAGCATGAGCGCGCCACCCATAACGCCGGGTCAGAGCGAAACGGAAGTCATCGGCAAGCTGGGCACACCCAGCGCACGCTATCAGGACGGCAGCGACAGCATCCTGGCCTATGTGCACGGCCCGTGGGGGCAGCAAACCTACATGGCGCGACTGGATGCCGACAAACATCTGAAATCCTACGAACAAGTATTGACGGTGCAGAAGTTCGCAACGGTAAAGATCGGTGAAACGACACAACAGGATATTTTGCACACGTTCGGCAAACCGGCTGAAACCTCATATCTATCGCTATCGGACTTGACGGTATGGACTTACCGCTACAAGGAGAACGGGGTATGGGATTCGATGATGCATGTGCATTTCGATCGCCATGGCATCGTGCAAAAAAATGATGAATGGACCGGATACATGGCTGGAGCCGCGGGAAGATCGGCTCAGCCAGCATCATTTCAATCGCATGCGGTGAAGCCTGTCAAAAAAATATACCGCATCCTGTATTATTTTTTAGTTCAGCAACATGATGCGGAAAGTCGGATTTTTTCAACATACTCCGGCAATTTCCACAGCGGATAGCGCAAGCGGGCAGTTGCGGCTGCGCCGCTTTACACAGTCCGGCATTGACATCACAACTGCGGATTAAGCTTCTCCGACTTCGACTGCAACTTGTTCAACGCCGACAGATACGCTTTGGCAGACGCCACCACGATGTCCGGGTCCGCACCGATGCCGTTGACGATACGTCCCGCCCTGGACAGACGCATGGTGACTTCGCCTTGGGACTGGGTGCCGGTGGTGATGGCATTGACTGAGAACAGCAAGAGTTCGGCGCCGCTTTGCGTAACCGACTCGATCGCGTTGACGGTGGCGTCGACCGGGCCGTTGCCCTGCCCTTCGCTGACTGCTTCCTTGCCGTCGATCGAGAATACGATTTTGGCTACCGGCCGCTCGCCGGTTTCGGAATGCTGCGACAGCGAGACAAACCGGTAGCACTCCTTTTCATGCGATTGCTGCTCGTCCGACACCAGGGAAATAATGTCTTCGTCGAAAATATCGGATTTGCGATCAGCCAATTCCTTGAAGCGAGTGAATGCAGCATTGACTTCCGCTTCGGAATCGAGGCCGATGCCCAGATCATCCAACCGCTGCTTGAATGCATTGCGCCCGGACAATTTACCCAGAACAATCTTGTTGGCCGACAAGCCGACATCTTCTGCGCGCATGATTTCATAGGTATCGCGCGCCTTCAGGATGCCGTCCTGATGGATGCCTGAGGCGTGGGCAAACGCATTGGCACCGACGATCGCCTTGTTCGGCTGCACCGCGAAGCCGGTGATTTGCGACACCAGCTTGGAGGCCGGCACGATTTGCGTCGCGTCGATGCCGACTTCGAAGTTGAAATAATCCTTGCGGGTGCGCAACGCCATCACGACTTCTTCCAGCGCAGTGTTGCCGGCCCGCTCGCCCAGGCCGTTGATCGTGCATTCGATCTGGCGCGCGCCGCCGATCATCACTCCGGCCAGCGAATTGGCAACTGCCATCCCCAGGTCGTTATGGCAATGCACCGACCAGACTGCCTTGTCGGAATTCGGAATCCGCTCCCGCAGGTTTTTCAGCATGTTACCGTACAGCTCAGGCACGCCATAGCCGACGGTATCGGCGAAATTGATGGTGGTGGCGCCTTCGGCAATCACCGCCTCCAGTATCCGGCACAGGAAATCCATGTCGGAACGGCTGCCGTCTTCCGGGCTGAATTCAATATCGTCGGTGAATTGCCGCGCAAAGCGCACCGCCTGCCTGGCTTGCTCAAACACCTGGTCCGGCGTCATGCGCAGCTTTTTTTCCATGTGCAACGGCGAAGTCGCGATGAAGGTATGGATGCGCTTGCGTTCGGCTGGCGCCAGCGCTTCCGCCGCACGTGCAATATCGCGGTCATTGGCGCGCGATAGCGAACAAATCACGGAATCCTTGACGATGCCGGAGATTGCCTTGATCGATTCGAAATCCCCTTGAGATGCGGCGGCGAAACCGGCTTCGATGACATCGACGCGCATGCGCTCCAGTTGCTTGGCGATGCGGATTTTTTCATCCTTGGTCATCGAGGCGCCCGGCGATTGCTCGCCATCGCGCAAGGTGGTGTCGAATATGATGATTTTTTCTGCAGCGGTCATGCGATGCTCCTGATTAAGAGGCGAGGCTTTTATTTGATATCGATATCATCTTCGGGCGTTTCCGTTTCGGTCTGAATGATGCTGACCGGCTTGCCCTTGAACAAACGCCAGAAGTACACCACGTATCCGGACAGGCCATACAAGACGAACAGGCCGAACAAGACCTTGGGCGGATCGCTTGATACCGCAACATAGGCCAGCACGATCAGCAAAGGCGCGATGAACGGAACGGATTTGCGGTAGTTGATATCCTTGAAACTGTAGAACGGCACGTTGGTGACCATCGTCAGGCCGGCTGACAGCGTAATCGCCCAGGCAAACCAGTTTAAATCGGCACCGGCAAAACGCAAATCGTCCATCAGCCAGACAAAACCGGCTACCAGGGCGGCGGCGGCGGGGCTAGGCAAACCCTGAAAATAGCGCTTGTCCACCACCGTGATATTGGTATTGAAACGGGCTAGGCGCAAGGCCGCCCCGGCGCAATAGACGAAAGCGGCCAACCAGCCGAGTTTGCCCATGCCGCGCAACGACCATTCGTAGACCACCAGAGCGGGTGCGGCGCCAAACGACACCATATCGGACAAACTGTCGTACTGCGCGCCGAATTCGCTCTGAGTATGCGTCAGGCGTGCAACCCGGCCGTCCAGGCTATCAAGCACCATGGCGATAAAGATGGCAATCGATGCATGGTCGAATTTCTGGTTCATGGCCATTACGATGGCGTAAAAGCCGCAAAACAATGCGGCAGTCGTGAACGCATTCGGCAACAGATAAATGCCGCGGCGCGGCAAGCGACGCACGGCAATCACCTCGTCGTCCGGCAATGCGCCGTGCAGCAATTTCTTTTTTGCACGAAACGCCCGTAACGACAAATTGGTGCTGCTTTTCGCTTTACGACGATTAAAGGTTGTCATGCCGTTCCATTCTGGTGTTGCCTGATGCAGCTGGAATTAAAACTCAGCCAAAATCGTTTCTGTCGCCGATACCTTGTCGCCGACCGCGACCTTAGGATTCGCACTCAGCGGCAGGTAGACATCGACGCGCGAACCGAAACGGATGAAACCGTAACGCTGACCGCGGCGCAAACTGTTGCCGGTCTTGACATAGCACAGGATGCGGCGTGCAATCAGCCCGGCTACCTGGACGCAGGTAACGGTTTGACCATTTGCGGCGGTAATCGTGAGCGCATTGCGTTCATTTTCAATCGAAGCCTTGTCGAGATCGGCATTGACGAATTTTCCTGGGAAATATTGCACGTTCACGATCTCGCCGTCGACCGGTGCCCGATTCGAATGGACGTTGAACACATTCATGAAGACACTAATTTTAAGCGCTTCGCGTCCGGCATAGGGATCATGCGCTTTTTCCACCACAACGATCCGGCCATCGGCAGGAGACAAGACCGCATTCGGCTGCTGCGGAATGACGCGGGCCGGATCGCGAAAGAATTGCAGCACGAACAAGGCAATGATCCAGAACGGAATCGAGATCGCGACTGAGTAAGCACTAACAACAAGGGCAACGGCAAAGGCAATCGCCAAGAACGGCCAGCCTTCGCGCGCGATGATCGGATGGGGATAATTGTTCAAATAATGACTCCGGTAGCGGGGCGTTTTGCCCCGTGATGTGATTCCAATATCGGCCGCGTCCGGTGTATGCATCCTGCCTGCAGTTCCGATGTTCAGGATGAATACACGCTTACTTCAAGTTTACAGCAGCGTATATTCTGGTCGGCAAGTATAACGTCAATTCCCTGCTACGAAAATCTCCGCTATTTTTCGCCCGCTTCAAGCCTCTGCTGTCGCTGCTCGGCCTGCTGCATCAAACGGCCTTCGACCGCCTTGGCCTGTTCGAGCGCCTTGACCGGCTCCATCAGCGGATTATTATCTGGCGACGCCGGCTTGGAGCAGGCCGCCAAGCCGGAAAGCAGCAACAGCCCAGCGATATTGCGCCGGATCATTTGAATCGAACGTGCGCCACCACGCGCGTGACCAGCGTACTTTCACCCGGCTCGAAACTGGCTTCAACCACTTGCGCGTCCATACGGGCCGACTTTTCCAGCATCGATGCCGCCATATATGGTCGCGCGGGATTGTCAACGCTGTCAAAATCGACCGTTTCGATGATGGCGTCCGTTGCATTGCGTCCCATCGCCTTGGCAATCACCTGCACCCGCATCATCAGATTCTGATATGCATCGGTGATGCGGGCGGCATCGAGGCGCTTGCCGAGTGCCTCGGACAAACCGAATGTGACGCCGTTGAGCGCCAGCACATTCTGCGCTGCCGCCACGGTGGCGGGCAATTTTTGCAAGTTTTCGGTTTTCATGTCCAGATATTGGCCGACCCGCCAGCCCGTCAACTGGCGCTTGCGCGCATTGGCGCCAGTCTGCGGCCGCTCTTCCTCGTAGACCGGGTATGTGTAGTAATTGCGCGAAGCCAGGGTCGCTTGCGGGTCTTCCTTCTTCAGAACATCCACTCCTTGTCGCATTTTCTGGTTAACCCTGGACGCAGCCGCAGCCTTGTCCTTGTCCTGCTCCTCGATAAAAAACAGGGCGCGCGCTTCATTGTTTCCAGCCCGGACCTCCCCGGCTGCAGAAACGGTCACCAAAGTGCCGGCAGTTGCAACTTGTTGAGCCAAGACCCCGCCGGAAATTGCACACAATAGCGCTGCAGCTGCACAGATTTTCTTCATGCCATTTCTCCAAGATAAAAAGGGGTGTACGTCGCCGCACACCCCTTTTTTCATTAACGACAATATGAATGCAATTGCTTCCTAGTTCTTGCTTTGATCCACCAACTTGTTCTTGGCGATCCAAGGCATCATAGCGCGCAACTTGCTGCCAACTTCCTCAATCTGATGCTCGGAAGTCAGACGACGGCGGGAAATCAAGGTTGGTGCGCCAGCCTTGTTTTCCAAGATGAAGCTTTTCGCGTATTCGCCAGTCTGGATGTCTTTCAGGCACTGGCGCATGGCGTTCTTGGTGTCTTCGGTCACGACGCGCGGGCCGGTGACGTATTCGCCATACTCGGCATTGTTCGAGATCGAGTAGTTCATGTTGGCGATGCCGCCTTCATAAATCAGGTCAACGATCAACTTCAGCTCGTGCAGGCATTCAAAGTAAGCCATTTCAGGCGCGTAACCAGCTTCCACCAAGGTTTCAAAGCCGGCCTTGATCAGTTCGACGGTACCGCCGCACAAAACCGCCTGCTCGCCGAACAGGTCGGTTTCAGTTTCTTCACGGAAATTAGTTTCAATGATACCGGCACGGCCGCCGCCGTTCGCCATCGCATAGGACAGTGCAATCTCACGCGCCACGCCGGATTTATCTTGATACACGGCGATCAGGTGCGGCACCCCGCCGCCTTGGGCATAAGTGCCGCGCACAGTGTGGCCCGGTGCCTTCGGCGCGATCATGATGACATCGAGATCAGCACGTGGCACAACTTGACCGTAATGCACGTTGAAGCCGTGGGCGAAAGCCAGTACTGCACCTTGCTTGGCGTTAGGTGCGACGTTTTCGGTATAAACCTGGGCAATATTCTCGTCCGGCAACAGGATCATGATGACGTCGGCAGCTTTGACCGCGTCATTGACTTCAGCAACATTCAGGCCGGCGTTTTTAGCCTTGTCCCAGGAAGCGCCGCCCTTGCGCAGGCCTACCGTGACCTTGCAGCCGGAATCGTTCAGGTTTTGTGCGTGCGCATGACCTTGCGAGCCGTAGCCGATAATGGCCACATTTTTGCCCTTGATCAGGGACAGGTCGCAATCTTTATCGTAGAAGACTTTCATTTTTATTCCTAAAATCAATTGAAGTGATGACTAAATTTAAACTTTGAGGATGCGTTCACCGCGGCCGATGCCGGAACCGCCGGTACGGACCGTTTCCAGGATCGCGGTACGGTCAATCGAATCGATGAACGCATCCAGCTTGCCCTTGTTGCCGGTAAGTTCGATGGTGTAGGTTTTCTCGGTGACATCGATGATCCGGCCACGGAAAATATCCGCAGTGCGCTTCATTTCCTCCCTTTCCTTGCCTACCGCCCGCACTTTAATGAGCATCAATTCCCGCTCGATATGCGCACCTTCGGTCAAATCGACCACCTTGATTACCTCGATCAGGCGATTCAAATGCTTGGTGATTTGCTCGATGATGTCGTCTGAACCGCTAGTGACAACGGTCATACGCGACAGGGTTGCGTCTTCGGTCGGCGCGACCGTCAAAGTTTCGATATTGTAGCCACGCGCGGAAAACAGGCCGACTACCCGCGATAAAGCGCCGGCCTCGTTTTCCAGCAGTACAGAAATGATATGTCGCATATTACAGATCCTCCGAACCCAAGAGCATTTCAGTCAGACCCTTGCCGGCCTTGACCATCGGCCAGACGTTCTCGGTTTGATCCGTAATGAAATTCATGAATACCAGCTTGTCCTTCATCGCAAACGCTTCACGCATCGCGCCATCGACATCGCCCGGCTTTTCGATCTTCATGCCGACATGACCATAAGACTCGGCCAGCTTGGTGAAATCCGGCAGCGAATCCATATAGGATTCCGCATAGCGCGAGCCGTATTCGATTTGCTGCCATTGGCGCACCATGCCGAGAAAACGATTGTTGAGCATGATGATCTTGGGCGTCAGATGGTATTGCTTGCAGGTCGCCAGTTCCTGGATGTTCATCTGGATCGAACCTTCACCGGTGATGCAGGCGACCGTCGCATCGGGATTGGCCATCTGCACGCCCATTGCGTACGGCAAGCCAACCCCCATCGTGCCCAGGCCGCCGGAATTCATCCAGCGCCGCGGCTTGTCGAACGGATAATATTGCGCTGCCCACATCTGGTGCTGTCCCACATCGGAAGTAATGAAGGCGTCGCCTTTGGTGACTTCCCACAACTTCTCCACCACAGATTGCGGCTTGATGACCTCGGTCGAAGGCAAGTACTTCAGGCACTCGCGGCCGCGCCATTCATTGATCTGTTTCCACCAGTCGGCCAGTGCGTTTACATTGGTCTTGCTCTCGGAGGCATCAAGCTGCGCCAGAAACTCCTGCAGCACGTCCTTGACGTTGCCGACAATCGGGATATCGACCTTGACACGCTTCGAAATCGACGATGGATCGATATCGATATGAATGATTTTGCGTGGATGCGAACAGAAATGTTTTGGATTGCCGATCACGCGATCATCAAAGCGGGCTCCGATGGCGATCAATACATCGCAATGCTGCATCGCCATGTTCGCCTCATAAGTACCATGCATACCCGGCATGCCGACGTATTTATCGCTGGAAGCCCTGCAGCCGCCCAATCCCATCAGTGTATTGGTGCATGGGTAACCGAGCTTATCGACCAGCTTGTTCAGTTCGGGGGCTGCATTGGCCAAAATCACGCCGCCGCCGGTGTAAATCATCGGCCGCTCGGCCTGTTGCAACAATTGCACCGCCTTGCGAATCTGACCTGAATGGCCTTTGTCAACCGGCTTGTAGGACCGCATTTCAAGTTCGCGCGGATATTCATAGACGCACTTGTGCATCGAGATATCTTTAGGAATATCGACCAGAACCGGGCCGGGACGGCCGGTGGTAGCGATGAAGAACGCCTTGCGCATCGTGGTCGCCAGGTCCTTGACATCCTTGACCAGAAAATTGTGTTTCACACACGGACGGGTGATGCCGACCGTATCGCATTCCTGAAAGGCATCCTGCCCGATTGCGTTCGACGGCACTTGGCCGGATATCACCACCATCGGAATCGAATCCATATAGGCAGTAGCCAGCCCGGTTACCGCATTGGTCACGCCTGGGCCGGAGGTGACTAAGGCGACCCCGATTTTTTTGGAACTGCGCGAATAAGCATCGGCGGCATGCACTGCAGCCTGCTCGTGACGAACCAGAATATGCTGGAACTTATTCTGATTGAAAATGGCATCGTATATGTAAAGTACCGCGCCACCGGGATAGCCGAAAACGTGTTCCACACCTTCTTCAGCCAGACAACGCACAACAATTTCTGCGCCTGTAATTTCTTCTGCACTCATGCTACATTCCTTTCAAGATCCATTGGAGATTGATCGGATGTTCTCTCCTGGCGAAATCATCCTGTGCAATGCGACAATTCGCGGCTTCCCTTTTTTGTGCGGTCACGTCCCTTCGTTGCATATCCGTAGACATGATTCAAAGCAGACGTTAAATGCCACTCGTTCAGCCGGGGTTTTGTTGCGACACTTTGATTTCTCACGCTTGTGGCGTGGGTTAGAACAAACAGCTTCTTAAGAAAAGCATGTCAAATCGGAGTACTGCGTCATGTGCAGCGCACGAAAAGACCATTGACTTCGGGATTCCGAAGCGGTTGTAACGTTAATGCGTCGCACCATTTTGGTCAAGCTAATCCTTTGTAATCTTCACAAAAAAGCAGGCAGAATTTCCCCATATTTGCTAGGATTGGCCGACAATTCAGAAGCCGCACCGCACCACCGGCCTTTCTATGCATGATATTCAAAGCCATTTTACGGCGATGCGGGCTGGATCCATCTTTTTAATGCACGAATTACCATCTCCGCACGTGGCAACTGACAAAGAACTATCAGATTTTCTAGAAAACGTAGAGCGTCGCGCTTTCAAGCATGCGGTCTATGCAGTACGCAAAGACGAAGCGGCACTGGATATTGTGCAGGACGCGATGATCAAACTTGCTGAAAAATACGGCGATAAACCGGCTGCCGAACTACCGATGCTGTTTCAGCGCATTCTCCAAAACACTATTCTGGATTTTTTCCGCCGAGAAAAAGTTCGCAACACTTGGGTGACGCTTTTTTCGGCGATGCGCGGCAACACCGAAGAAGGGGAAGACTTCGACCCGCTCGAGCACTACGAATCCAGGGATGATTCGCAAGCGACCGAATCCAGCGCCGACAAGGTAGAACGGATGCAAGTGCTGGGCCTGATCGAAGAGGAAGTACAAAAACTACCCGCCCGTCAACGGGAAGCGTTCCTGATGCGTTATTGGGAAGATATGGATGTAACCGAAACAGCTATTGCAATGGGTTGCTCTGAAGGAAGTGTAAAAACGCATTGCTCAAGGGCAACACATGCGCTCGCAGCATCTTTGCGCGCCAAAGGAATACGATTATGAATACCGCAAAAAAAGCCAAAGAACTGGATTTCGCCTATAAAATCCGACACGCACTGGATCGGAACTTAGCGAATTTGCCGGACAACACCGTATCCAGATTAGCCGCCGCACGCAGTATTGCATTATCCCGCAAGAAAAAAGATACGCCTCTGCTCGTTTCCAATACACAAGCATCGATTGCGGGACACGGCACAACCGGCTTTCACGCACCATTCTCATGGTTGCGTCGTATCGGCATGATCATGCCAGCAATTGCATTAATCGGCGGACTAGCCGGCATTTATCAATTCGAGCAACAACGGCATATCGCAGACACTGCAGATATCGACGTCGCCATCCTGGCAGATGAATTGCCACCGGCAGCCTACCTTGATCACGGCTTCACCGCGTATCTATCCAGCCGCGGAGAGTAGTATGGCGCATGAAATTAGTTTTACCCCATGCGCGCTGATTGCCCTGACGTTTGCTCTATCGCTCCCTGCCTGCGCAGCAACAGTACGGAATGCGCCGGCGGCTCTGGCGGCGTCGGCATTCAATGGCGACGCCAAATCAGACTGGTCGGCATTATCCGCAGGGCAACAGCAAGCGCTTGCGCCGCTGGCTGCCGATTGGGATCGACTGGACTCCGCCCACAAAAATAAATGGCTGGCAATCAGCAATAAATTTCCCTCGATGAAGCCGGAGGAACGCAGCCGGATACAAAATCGCATGCGCGAATGGGTCAAGCTATCTCCACAACAACGACGCATTGCACGTGAGAACTATTGGCGCAACAAAAAAAATCAATTCTGATCAAAAAAATGCACACTGGCAGCAGTATCAGCAACTTCCCGAAGATCAAAAAAAGGAGCTTGCGGCTGCCGTCATCAACAAAAAAAGAGGCGCGAGCGTACCCAGTGCGCATAAAAACAACGACAATTTGCTTGTCAAGCCCAAGAAAATACCGCCCCTGCCAGAACAAGCACCAGTCAGGGATTCAAGTATACTTACGCCCTCCGTACCACCCGATGCGAAGTAAAACCTCTTGCTGAAACCACCTGCCCTTCTGAAACGTCGTTTGGTATGCATGCTGTACGAAGCCATGCTGATTTTTGGCGTGGTCTTCATTGCCGGATGGCTATTTGATACCCTCACGCAAAGCCGTCATGCACTGACATTGCGGCATACGCGACAATTCTGGCTGTTTATCGTTCTGGGCGCGTACTTCCTGTATTGCTGGATGCGCGGCGGCCAGACACTGGCAATGAAAACCTGGCATATCAAACTGGAAGCACAGGACACAGATAACGTCCCATTCAGCAGAGCAGCGCTACGCTATCTACTGGCATGGATGTGGTTTCTGCCGGCCATGGCACTCAATTTTGCATTGGGTCTGAAGGGCTGGGAAAGCATCGGCGTAATAGCGGCCGGCATATGCCTGTGGGCGCTGACGGCAATGCTGGACAAGGACCGTCAGTTTCTGCATGACAAACTTGCCGGCACCAGATTAGTCAGCTTGGCTCCCGTCCAGCCCAGCCGGAAAAAATAGATACTAGCGCCTGTATTATTTATGCATCTCGTATATCATGCGGAATAATCGGAGTTTATGCATATACCCCAGCTATAATTCCGCAGAAAATAAAATTGGTGCAAACCTCATTACTATGGCTACATCGGGTTCCAGATGATCGTACGGATCACCCGCGCGTTGATTTTTTTACAAATCATTATGGTCGCCGGTTTGTGCATCGTATTGCACCATTATTTCCTTGTCGCCAGCATGCCGTTGGCATGGATCTTGAGTTTTAGCGCGCTCGCCCTGGTGCGCTTCATGTTGATCGCCAACACTTTTTTCATTGCCTATCGCTACCGCGGCCCGCTACCGACGGAACAGAGACTCTCCTGGAAAACGGGCGGACGTTTATTGTTTCAAGAATTCTGGGCCAGCATGCTGGTAACCTCCTGGCAGATGCCATTCTGCTCGTTTTCCGGCACTGTCGCGCCGCAGGCTGCGGGATTGCCGGTACTATTAATTCACGGATATGGCTGCAACAGCGGCTATTGGCACAGCATGCGACGCCACCTGATACGGTCGAATATCAGCCACAAGGGCATCGACCTGGAACCATTACTGGGCGGAATCGATGATTATGCGGCCAGCCTCAATAAAGCGGTTGAAGAACTCTGCAGGGAAAGTGGAAAAACGCAACTTATCATCCTCGCGCACAGCATGGGTGGCCTGGCCGCAAGGGTGTATCTGCATCAGTACGGCAGTCGTAGAATTGCGAAAATCATCTCTGTTGGCACACCGCATCACGGCACCATGCTGGCAAAATTCGGCATCGGTATCAACAGCCAGCAAATGCGATGGCATGGCGATGCCGATCGCGGCCAGCCTTCCGACTGGCTGCGCAATTTGGCCAGTGCGGAAGATACGGCCAGCCGCGCGCTGATCACTTCGATTTATTCCCTGCACGACAATATCGTGGCGCCACAACAGTCATGCCACCTGCCCGGCGCAAATAACATCGGATTGCCCAGAATCGGTCATGTCGCACTGGGTCTGCACCCGACCGTGCAAGCACTAGCGCTAGCAGAAATCAGGCTGGCAGCCAGGCTCGGACAGCTTTGACAAGAATTGCCAGCGCAGATGCGTACTCAAACGCCAGCGCATGAATCGCTCTGCGGATCGGCCTGAACTCAAATTCTGTCGGCAATGCGCTGCGCCATCCGTTGCGCCAGATCAGCGCATTGAGCCTCGACCATCACGCGGATCAGGGGCTCGGTGCCGGACGGACGAATCAGTACACGGCCGTTGTCGCCCAACTCACGCTCGACTTGCTCTTTCTCGGCCACCATCGCGGAGTTTTTCAGCCAATCGAAACCGGCTGGCACCCTGACATTGATTAAAGTCTGCGGGAACAGCAGCAAGTCAGCGACCGACTGCGCCAGCGTCATGCCGCTGCGTTTCAAGGCAGACAGGACTTGTAGCGCTGAAACGATGCCGTCGCCGGTAGTCTGCTTGTCAAGACACAACAAATGACCTGAACCCTCGCCGCCCAGAATCCAGCCGCGCTCGCGCAACACTTCGAGCACGTAGCGATCGCCAACCTTGGCACGGGCAAAGCCGACGCCCATTTTTTTCAGGGCGACTTCCAGCGCCATATTGGTCATCAGGGTCCCGACTGCGCCGACTACAGGGCCGTTTTTCAAGCGATCCTTGATCATCAAATACAATAGTTGATCGCCGTTATACAGGCAGCCGGAAGCGTCGGTCATCAGCAAGCGATCAGCATCGCCATCCAGCGCAATCCCGAGATCGGCCTGATGGGCACGCACGGCAAGCGTCAATGCCTCGGGCGCAGTGGCGCCGAAACCGTCATTGATATTCAAGCCATTCGGCTGATTTCCAATGGTCACGACCTCGGCGCCCAGCTCGTGAAATACCAACGGGGCAATCTGGTAAGCGGCACCATGGGCACAGTCGAGAACTATTTTGAGTCCGCGCAAATCCAGTTCGGTCGGAAAAGTCGACTTGCAAAATTCGACATACCGCCCCCGCGCATCATCGATGCGGCGCGCCTTCCCCAACCTCTCGGAAGATACGCAGGACATCGGAGCATCCAGCGCAGCTTCGATTGCCTGCTCGACATCATCCGGCAACTTATTGCCCTGGGCCGAAAAAAACTTGATCCCGTTATCGTAATATGGGTTATGGGAGGCAGAAATGACAACGCCGGCCGACAGCCGCAGCGCGCGCGTCAGATAGGCTACCGCCGGTGTCGGCACCGGACCGGCCAGTATTACATCCACGCCGGCAGCGGAAAATCCTGCCTCCAGCGCCGCCTCCAGCATGTAACCGGAAATCCGCGTGTCCTTGCCAATCAATACCGCCGGCTTGACGTCGGTCTGCGTTAACACCCTTCCTGCGGCATAACCGAGCCGCATGACGAAATCAGGCGTAATCGGCGCTTCGCCCACGCGGCCGCGCACACCATCGGTACCGAAATATTTTCTCGACATTGTGATCCTTGTTGTTCTGTTTATCGCATCGCAGCTTGCCAGACTGCAAGAGCGTCAATCGTTTCTGCCACATCATGCACGCGCAATATCCTGGCGCCATTGGCTGTCGCAACCAGGGCCGCGGCAAGACTGGCGGCCAGTCGCTTCTCAACCGGCTGGCCGGTTATTGCACCCAGCATGGATTTGCGCGACATTCCCGCCAGCAAAGGCAAATCCAGCGCCTCCTGCATTGAAGCTATACCCTTGAGCAGGGCGAGGTTATGCGATAAGGTTTTGCCGAAGCCAAACCCGGGGTCGATGCAGATGCGCGAGCGGGAAACATCTGCCGCCTGCAGCACGGCGACGCGTTCGCGTAAAAAACCGGTCACCTCATCCACCATGTCGGCATAGTGCGGATCATCCTGCATGTTTTGCGGCTGATTTTGCATGTGCATCACGCACAAGCCGCAATCACTGCCTTTAACGGCGTCCACTGCGCCTTCCGCACGAAAGCCATTGATGTCATTAATCATATCGGCGCCTGCCGCCAGGGCTTCGCGCATGACCTGCGGCTTGTAAGTGTCGATTGAAAGCGGTTTGCCGCAATCGCGCAAGGCATAAACCAATGGCATTACGCGCTGCAACTCCTGCTCCAGCGGCAGCATTTTCGCGCCGGGACGCGTGGTTTCACCGCCGATATCGATGATATCAACACCCTCTGCAATCATCTGTTCGGCACGCGACAGCGCAGATTCCAGCGCAAGATATTGCCCCCCATCGGAAAAAGAATCCGGGGTCGCATTCAGCACACCCATTACAAGCGGCCGTTCGCCCTCTCGCAGCGGCAGGCGGTAGCGCCCGCATTGAAAGTAATTTTCCATATCAATCATATAAAAAAGGTGGGACCAAATAGCCCCACCCTTGTCATTTCATCCAGTTCCTGCCTGACCGCAGCTTTGTCTGGTCAGGCAGGTGCCGTCGCGTTGGGAGTTACGCCGCCGGAACTGCTGTCGGAAGAAGAACGCTTGGCCGGGATGCCTTCTTTAGGCGGACGCGGCGCGTTGCCTTCCATGATGTCGTTGATTTGATCGGCATCGATGGTCTCCCATTCGAGCAGAGTTTTGGCCATGAGCTCAACCTTTTCACGATTTTCTTCCAGCAATTTACGCGACAGTGCATATTGCTCATCCAGAATGCGTCGGATCTCTGTGTCAACTTTTTGTTGCGTCGCCTCGGATACCGTCTTTGCCGATGCCCGTCCAAAATAGGCATCTTGCTCGGCATCCTCATACACCATCGTTCCGAGCGACTCGGACATACCATAGCGCGTCACCATCGCGCGCGCCAGCTTGGTAGCACGTTCAAAGTCATTCGACGCGCCGGTCGACATCTGATGCATGAAAATTTCTTCCGAGATGCGGCCACCGAACAGGATGGCAATTTCTTCCAGCATCTTGTCCTTGTACATGTTGACGCGATCATGCTCCGGCAGTTGCCAAGTCAGCCCGAGGGCGAAACCACGCGGCATGATGGTGACTTTATGCACTGGGTCCGCTTTCGGCAGCAGCTTTGCCACTACCGCATGGCCTGACTCATGAAAAGCGGTATTCCGGCGCTCTTCCTCGCGCATGACCGCAGACTTGCGTTCGGGACCCATCACGATTTTGTCCTTGGCATCCTCGAAATCCTTCATTTCGACCAGTCGCTTATTGCGTCTGGCTGCAAACAGTGCGGCTTCATTGACCAGATTGGCCAAGTCAGCGCCCGAAAAACCGGGAGTTCCGCGCGCCAGAATGTCTGCCTTGACATCGGGTGCAATCGGTACCTTGCGCATGTGCACCATCAGGATCTGTTCGCGGCCGCGAATATCAGGCAAACCTACCACTACTTGACGGTCAAAACGGCCGGGACGTAACAGCGCCTTGTCGAGCACGTCGGCACGGTTGGTGGCGGCAACCACGATGACGCCAGAATTGGGCTCAAAGCCATCCATCTCGACCAGCATCTGGTTCAAGGTTTGTTCGCGCTCGTCGTTGCCACCGCCCATGCCGGCGCCACGATGGCGCCCTACCGCATCGATTTCATCGATAAAGATAATGCACGGCGAATTCTTCTTCGCGTTTTCGAACATGTCGCGCACACGTGACGCGCCCACGCCGACGAACATTTCGACGAAGTCGGAACCTGAGATGGTAAAGAAAGGCACTTTCGCTTCGCCAGCGATGGCGCGCGCCAACAGGGTCTTACCAGTGCCCGGCGGTCCGACCATCAGAACGCCACGCGGAATACGACCACCCAGTTTCTGGAAGCGGGTCGGCTCCTTCAGAAAATCGACCAGCTCTTGCACTTCTTCCTTGGCCTCGTCACAACCGGCCACGTCGGCAAAAGTCACTGTATTGCTGGCCTCATCAAGCATGCGCGCTTTGGATTTACCAAAAGAAAAAGCGCCGCCCTTGCCGCCACCTTGCATTTGACGCATGAAGAATACCC
Source organism: Herminiimonas sp. CN (assembly GCF_000622895.1). Lineage (GTDB taxonomy): Bacteria > Pseudomonadota > Gammaproteobacteria > Burkholderiales > Burkholderiaceae_D > AVCC01. The sequence continues at coordinate 31,461 of NZ_AVCC01000007.1, read as the reverse complement.
ACACCCCAATCAACAATAGCATCGGGAACCAGGAAATGAATATTTGCGACAGGAAAGACTGCTCTTCCGGTTGCTTGACATCGAATTTGACGCCGTTATTGACCAAGTCGCCAATCAGGCCCCGATCCAGATACGTGACCGAAGTCTTGACCTTCTTGCCTTCGGTCGTAGTCGCAACAATGCTGCGATCCTCGATGACCGCTTCCTTGATGCGCTGCGCCTTCACTTCATCCAGAAAATCGGAGTACTGGATAGGTGTGGCGCCGTTCGTCAGCGCCCGGCTGTCGAACTGCTTGAACACGGTAAATAGCACGAGGGCAATCACGACCCAAATTGCCGTTTTGGAAAACATATTGTTCACAAGAACTCCTTTAGCGCGAAAGCGCTCTGTTGCTATCCTAATGTGCTGATTTTACTCGCAATGTCATGCGCCTGTCTTAGCGCATATGCGATTGCCCCCGATGAAAATCAAGGCATGAAGTGCAATTACTCCGGATTTTTCAAAACTTTTCCCAACAGAAATATCTCGGAAGATTTATCCCGACTTGCTTTCGGTTTCTTTTGTGAAACAACTTTGAATTCCTGCTTGAATTTCGCCAAAATATCATTAAAACCGGTGCCGTTAAAGCATTTAACCAGCAAAGAGCCGGACGGCTTCATATGCGCCTTGGCGAAAGCGATTGCCAGATCGATCAGATATTCAACCCGCGCTGCATCGGCGACGGCGATACCGGATAAATTTGGCGCCATATCGGATAAAACAAGATCCGCCTTGCGCCCTGCCAGCAGATTTTCCAGCGCCAGCAAGGGGCCCTCTTCGCGAAAATCCCCCAGGATAAAATGCACATCCGCGATCGGCTCCATCGGCAGCATGTCCAGGCCGATAACCGTGCCATGAATGCCACCGCCATCCTGGCCGGAGAGTTTATTGCGGACATACTGCGACCAACTGCCCGGAGTGGAGCCCAGATCGACGATGACCTGGCCGCGCTTGATCAATTTTTCATCCTCATCAATCTCTTTGAGCTTGTATGCGGCCCGGGCGCGATAACCCTCTTTCTGCGCCAGCCTTACATAGGGATCGTTGATATGATCGTGCAGCCAGTTTTTGTTTAATTTGTTTTTAGCCATTCGCGTAGAATAGTGCCTTTAGAAGATATTAGTCGGTTACCGAAATCATGTTGAAACTTACCCCTGTAGAACGTAGCGCACTCCGCTCAGAAGCGCATGCGCTCAACCCCATCGTGTTGATCGGCGAAGCCGGCCTGACACCTGCCGTACTCAAGGAAATTGATGCGGGGCTGGATGCACACGGGTTAATCAAAGTACGGGTTTTCGGGGATGACCGTGAAGCACGAATTGCCATGTACGACACCATGTGCGAACACCTCAAGGCGACTCCGGTGCAGCATATCGGCAAACTGCTGGTGATTTACCGTCCGCAAAAAGAAGCGCCAAAAGAACGCAGCGAGAAAAAGGGCCGAGGCATGCGCGAGGTGACGATTGTCAAACCTAGTGCCAGCGGCACGAAGCGCCCCTCAGTCACCAAAGTGATGCTCAAAGGCAACGAACGCGTCACCGAAGGCGGCACCATCAAGCGCGCCAAGCCGCGCCAAACCAGCGCCAAGAAAAGCGCACTCGGAAGCAAATAGAATCCACCGTCAGAAATACATCAGGTCATTGGAGTATAAATTTTCCCACAGCATTAATATGCGGGAAATGATATATTTTCCAGCATACTCCCACTGATCTTCCGGCCCATGCAAAAACCGGATGGGGTGCCGCCACATGGCTGGCATCCCCGGATAGCATGGCAGCGCAGGGACTTCAGATGTAACGCACTTCCAGAATTTCATATTCGCGGATACCTGCCGGCGCCTTGACTTCGACCACATCCCCGGCCGACTTGCCAATCAGCGCGCGCGCTATGGGGGACGTCACCGACACTTTCAATTCCTTTATGTCAGCCTCGTCTTCACCGACGATTTGATAGGTCACTTTCTGTTCCGATTCCAGGTCTTCGAGGTAAACAGTGGAAGCAAACACCACGCGCCCCTCGGCGTCCAGCAACAATGGGTCGATAATCTGGGCAGCGCCCAGCTTACCTTCCAGATCCTGAATCCGCCCCTCGATAAAACTCTGCTTTTCCTTGGCCGCCTCATACTCGGCATTTTCCGATAAATCGCCCTGCGCGCGCGCTTCAGAAATTGCATTAATGACTTCATGGCGTTCTTTTGTCTTCAGGCGATGCAATTCTTGCTTCAGAAGTTCGGCGCCGTGCTTGGTAATAGGTACTGAGCTCATAATTTTCAACTATATTAAAAGCTACAGAGGTCATAACTAGCGCCGAGCAAGCTCAGCGCCGTTAATGACCTCTGCAGGTTGGGGATTTGACTATTGCCTTAGTGTAGGGTTTTATGCAGTCCTTGTAAATCATAGACATGCAACTCGTCCAGATGCGCCATTCCCTGCACCGCCGCTTCCGCACCGAAAATAGTGGTAAACGTCGTTACACGCGCTGCCAGCGCAGAAGTGCGGATGGCACGTGAATCAATGATCGCGCTCCGCTTTTCCTCGACCGTGTTGATGACCATGGCAATTTCATTGTTCTTGATCATGTCCACCACGTGCGGGCGGCCTTCGCTCTTCTTGTTGACCATCGTCACCGGCACTCCGGCTGCGCTGATGGCCGCTGCCGTACCTTTTGTGGCGACAATGGCAAATCCGAGCCGGGCCAGATCCTTGGCAACTTGTACTGCGATCGGCTTGTCGCTGGCCTTGACGCTGATGAACACCTTGCCCGACTTCGGCAACTTCACGCCTGCGCCAAGTTGGGCTTTGACAAAGGCCTCGCCGAAGGTCTTGCCGACGCCCATCACCTCACCGGTGGATTTCATCTCCGGGCCGAGAATAGTATCGACGCCGGGGAATTTCACGAACGGGAAAACCGCTTCCTTGACGCTGTAATAAGATGGCACCACTTCGTGCAAAATGCCCTGACTCTCCAGCGACTGCCCAACCATGCAGCGCGCTGCAATCTTGGCCAATTGCAGCCCCGTGGCCTTGGAGACGAAAGGCACCGTGCGCGAAGCGCGCGGATTGACTTCCAGCACATACACAACATCCTTGCCATCCTTTTGCTGGATGGCAAACTGCACATTCATCAACCCCACCACATTCAAGCCCTTTGCCATCAATGCAGTTTGCTGCTTCAGCACATCAATGGTTTCCTGCGACAGCGAGTACGGCGGCAGCGAACACGCGGAGTCGCCGGAATGCACGCCTGCCTGCTCGATATGTTCCATCACGCCGCCGATGAAGGTTCGGGTGCCATCGCTGATGCAGTCGACATCGCACTCGATTGCGTCGTTGAGGAAACGATCCAGCAATACCGGCGAATCATGCGACACCTTGACCGCTTCGCGCATATAGCGTTCCAGGTCGCGCTGTTCATGCACGATTTCCATCGCACGGCCACCCAGCACATACGACGGGCGCACCACCAGCGGATAACCGATCTCCATTGCCTTTTCCAGCGCTTCCTGCTCGGTGCGCGCGGTGCGGTTGGGCGGTTGCAGCAGATTCAGTTCCTGCAGCAATTGCTGGAAGCGCTCGCGATCCTCGGCCGCATCGATCATATCGGGCGAAGTGCCGATGATAGGTACGCCGTTGGCCTCCAGGTCGAGCGCCAGTTTCAGCGGCGTCTGGCCGCCGTACTGGACGATGACGCCGAACGGTTTTTCTATGGCAACGATTTCCAGCACGTCTTCCAGCGTCAGCGATTCAAAATACAAGCGATCCGAGGTATCGTAATCGGTCGAGACCGTTTCAGGGTTGCAGTTGACCATGATGGTTTCGTAGCCATCTTCGCGCATCGCCAGCGCCGCATGCACGCAGCAATAGTCGAACTCGATGCCCTGGCCGATACGGTTCGGGCCGCCGCCCAGCACCATGATTTTTTTGCGGTCGGTCGGCTGCGCTTCGCACTCTTCGTCATAGGTCGAGTACATGTACGCGGTGTTGGTCGCGAACTCGGCGGCGCAGGTATCGACCCGCTTGTAGACCGGGCGGATGTTCAGCGCATGACGCTTCTCGCGCACCGCGGTATCGGTAGTCTTGAGCAACTTGGCCAGACGACGGTCGGCAAAGCCTTTTTGCTTGAGCTTGTACAGCAGCGGTTTGTCGAGCGCATCCAGGGTCTGGGTTTCCAGCCACAGTTCGATATCGACAATTTCCTTGATCTGCACCAGGAACCACATGTCGATGTGCGTCAGCTGATGCACTTCCTCCAAGGTGAAGCCTTGTGCAAATGCATCGCCGACGTACCAGATGCGCTCCGGACCAGGCTCGCCGAGCTCTTCCTCGATGATTTCGCGGTCCTTGGTCATTTCGTTCAGGCCGTCGACGCCAACCTCCAGGCCGCGCAGCGCCTTCTGAAACGATTCCTGGAAAGTACGCCCGATCGCCATCACTTCGCCCACCGACTTCATCTGTGTTGTCAGGTGCGAATCCGCCTGTGGGAATTTCTCGAAGGCAAAACGCGGAATCTTGGTGACGACATAATCGATCGACGGCTCGAATGCAGCCGGCGTTGCGCCGCCGGTGATTTCGTTGCGCAACTCGTCGAGCGTGAAGCCGACTGCCAGCTTGGCGGCAATTTTCGCGATCGGGAAGCCGGTCGCTTTCGACGCCAGCGCGGAAGAACGCGACACGCGCGGATTCATCTCGATGACGATCATGCGGCCGTCTGCCGGATTGATCGAAAACTGCACGTTGGAGCCGCCGGTATCGACGCCGATCTCGCGCAGCACCGCCAGCGAGGCGTTGCGCATGATCTGGTACTCCTTGTCGGTCAGGGTCTGCGCCGGCGCCACCGTAATCGAGTCGCCGGTGTGCACGCCCATCGGATCCAGATTTTCGATCGAGCAAACGATGATGCAGTTGTCCGCCTTGTCGCGCACCACTTCCATCTCGTACTCTTTCCAGCCGATCAGCGACTCCTCGATCAGCAACTCGGAAGTCGGAGACGCTTCCAGGCCGCGTTTGCAGATAGTTTCGAATTCTTCCGCGTTGTACGCGATGCCGCCGCCGGTGCCGCCCATCGTAAACGAGGGACGAATGATGACCGGAAAACCGAGTTCCTTTTGTACTGTCCAGGATTCTTCCATCGTATGCGCAACGCCGGAACGGGCAGAACCCAAGCCGATTTTGGTCATTGCCTGCTTGAACTTGGAACGGTCTTCCGCCTTGTCGATCGCTTCCGGCGAAGCGCCGATCAGTTCACATTTGTATTTCGCCAACACGCCGTTATTGTGCAAATCCAGCGCGCAGTTCAGTGCGGTCTGGCCACCCATGGTCGGCAGGATCGCATCCGGGCGCTCCTTGTCGATAATGCGCTCCACCACTTGCCAGGTAATCGGTTCGATGTAGGTTACGTCGGCCATTTCCGGGTCGGTCATGATGGTGGCCGGATTGCTGTTGACCAGAATAACTTTGTAACCCTCTTCACGCAGTGCCTTGCACGCTTGCGCGCCGGAATAATCGAATTCGCAGGCCTGGCCGATAATGATCGGGCCGGCGCCAATAATCAGGATGCTTTTAATGTCATTGCGCTTAGGCATGTTTATTCTTCTCCATCACGCTTGCGTCCATCATTGTCACAAAGCGGTCAAACAGGTAGGCGATGTCATGTGGGCCGGCCGACGCCTCAGGGTGTCCCTGGAAGCAAAAAGCAGGCTTGTCGGTGCGGACAAAACCCTGCAATGAACCATCGAAAAGGGATACGTGGGTTACGCGGCAGTTGGCCGGCAAAGTTGCCGCATCCACTGCAAAGCCGTGGTTTTGTGAAGTGATCAACACTTGCCTGGTGTCCAGATCCTGCACCGGATGATTGGCACCGTGGTGGCCAAATTTCATCTTCAGCGTCTTAGCGCCGGAAGCCAGCGCCATGATCTGATGCCCGAGGCAGATGCCGAAGGTCGGAATGCCCCTCTCGATCAATTCGGTGACGGCGGCGATCGCGTAATCGCAAGGCTCAGGGTCGCCTGGACCGTTGGACAGGAAGATGCCGTCCGGATTCAGGGCCAGTGCCTCGGCAGCGCTGGCTTGCGCCGGCAGTACGGTGATCTTGCAGCCGCGTTGCGCCAGCATGCGCAGGATATTGCGCTTGATGCCGTAATCGAAAGCGACCACGTGACGTTTCGGCGCAATTTGCCTGTCATACCCCTTACCCAGCTGCCACTCGGTCTCGAACCAGCTGTAAGGCTTGGTGGTCGACACCACCTTGGCCAGATCCATGCCGCCCAGCCCTGGAAAGGCGCGCGCCAGCGCCAATGCCTTCCCGGCATCGTCGCCGACCAGGATGGTGCCGCCTTGCGCACCCTTTTCACGCAGAATCCGGGTTAGTTTGCGGGTATCGACTCCGGTAATGGCGACGATATTTTCGGCTTTTAAATAATCCGATAAAGTTTGCGTGGCACGGAAACTGGACGTAACAATTGGCAAATCCTTGATGATCAATCCGGCCGCATGTATTTTGCCGGACTCCACATCTTCGGGGTTGACCCCAGTGTTGCCGATATGGGGGTAAGTAAGTGTGACAATCTGGTGACTATAGCTGGGATCGGTAAGAATCTCCTGGTAACCGGTCATCGAAGTGTTGAATACCACCTCACCGGTTGTATGGCCTTCAGCGCCAATTGAGAAACCTTGAAAAATCGACCCATCTGCTAGCGCGAGTATGGCCGGAACGGTGTGGCCAGAAAAAAATGGCAGCAAGGGTAACTCCTGATGTTGTTACCGCCGCTGCGCCGCACCACAACAACCGCAGCCTTCCCGGGCCGGTGCGCCAAGGTCGGAAACAAGTCGTTTTGATGGGATGAAATATGGTATGCGCTACGGCGGGGTAAGTTTGATTAAACCCTGCGATTATAGCGCAAAGCGCCCCCTCCCGCAAATCAGCAAACTTGCAGCAGGAAGCGCCAGAAACACATGCAAAAAAGACTTTTCCGCCTACAACCCCAAAGCAGCTATCCCCGCCTTGGCAATTTGCGCATCCTCAGCTGATTTCACACCGGAGACACCGACCGCTCCCAGGCACTGCCCGTTGAGCATGATGGGAACGCCGCCTTCCAGCATGCCATCGATGTACGGCGCCGACAGGAAAGAAACGCGGCCGTTGTTGATCATTTCCTCATAAATCCGGGATTCGCGACAACCCAGCGCCGCCGTTTTGGCCTTGGCTGGCGCAATATGGGCAGATATCGGCGCCACGCCATCAAGGCGCTGCAGCCAAAGCAGATGCCCACCGTCGTCCACAATCGAAATCACGACTGCCCAATTATTTTTAATGGCTTCCGCCTCTGCTGCGGCGGCAATTTTCTTAACATCGTCAAGTGTCAACATTTGCTTGGATTGCATTACGACTCCCGATATGAACATGGCAGGATTGTACGATGGGCGCTACCCACCATTAAAACTGTTTTTTTTACTGTCAGCACGACGATTCCGTTCCGGCAGGATCGATACCCATTGCAGGCAACCTGAAGACCGCCATCGAGCTGAAAGTTAAATTTTACCGCTTGCTTTGACAGGTTGGCGGCATTCACTTAAAGTGTAGTGTCCCAAGCTGAAAAAATGTCACAATGACAACAAAACCAGCACTTATTATTCAGATCAAGAAATTTGCACTCTCATGCATGTGGATTGGCGCGCTGCTGTGTCACGGCCAAAGCTGGGCCGCTGAACCACTGCCACCCAAAACCAGCATTGCACTCGAAAAATTGCATGATCTGGGTCATCGTGCGGTCGAGTTTTCCAGTCGCGCCTCGGAATTGGCGCTGCAAGCGATGGGAATGATCGGGATCCATTACAAGTACGGCGGCAGCACACCCGAAAGCGGACTCGATTGCAGCGGCTTGGTGCGCTACGTATTCAAGGAAGCCTGGGGCGCCAACCTGCCCCGCACTTCGGCCGAAATCAGCCGCGTCGGCGAGACAATCGAACAGCAAGACCTGCGGCCGGGCGACCTGGTGTTTTACAACACGCTCAAGCGCGGCTTTTCGCACGTCGGAATTTATCTGGGCGACAACAAGTTCATCCACTCCCCGTCGGCCGGAGGGCAAGTGCGCATCGAAAGCATGGATCTGAGCTACTGGAAACAGCGTTTCAACGGCGCCCGCCGCATCAATGAACCGGAACCGCAGTAGATCGGCGCCTCATTGCTGCATTGCCTTTAATTTCCTCTTGATTTCACCCATCGCGGCAACGGTCGCCTTCTCGCCGGCCATGATGGCCACATTGCGGCCATTGAAATCATTCCCCTTCATGCCGTTCAGACCAGGCTGAATGACAATATCAGCCTCTCTCAACTCATATTTATTGATGCGTTGCCCCATGATGGTAAAGGTTTGCATCAGCACATCGAGGGAACCTGAGCTAGTCAGTACATCGGCTTGCGAGGAGATGTTTACCGCAATCACGAAATCGGCGCCCATCTCGCGCGCAAACCTGGCAGGAACCGGCGCCACCAGTCCGCCATCAACATATGTCCGACCGCCGATCCTGACCGGTTGAAATATGCCGGGCACAGCAGATGACGCTCTGACGGCAAGACCGGTATTGCCGCGTTGAAACAAAATTGGCTGGCCGGAATCAAGATCGGTTGCCACGGCGCCAAACGGTTTTATCAGTTTCTCTATCGGGACATCACGAATCGTCTTGTTAATGTAATTCTGCAAACCCACGCCCTTGATGACTCCGCTGAATTTTGAAAATAGCGGCACCGACCAGTCCGAAATGGCGGCCTCGTCCATCTCCATCGCCATTTTCTGCAAAGCAAAACCATTATTTCCGGCCGCATACAGCGCACCTACCAGGCTGCCGGCGCTGGTTCCAACCACGATATCGGGCACAATCCCTTGCGCCTCCAGAGCCTTGATCACGCCAATATGGGCAAAACCGCGCGCTGCGCCGCCGCCCAGGGCCAGGCCGATCTTGAGATTGCGTACGGGTTTCGCAGGAGTTGTTACGGACCCGACAACAGGAGCCGGTGCGATCAGACTGCAACCACTTGCCAGGAATGCAACTACAATCAGGGAGGGAAAGCAACAACGTAGGGATGGCATCGATTTATCGCGTATTTGCACCGTTCCGATTTTAGCTTATAAAGAAGCAGTGCTGCTGGAATGGACTGAACACCCGGGCAAACGCACCAGATGACCAGCGGGCATAGATAAACCAGGATAAGCATGACGCCAGCGCTTTTAATAATACGCCAGCGCCTGCCACCGATTCAACCTGTAGTTGATGGTCTTGGCGGCACAGTGCCTCCCCTCCCGAAATCCGGACACCCAATTAAGGAATACTCACGCGCACCTGCAGCAGACTTGCTCGAATAATGCGTGAGAAAAATGGGCTTGGCATTCAGCGTGAATACCGCCTCGCTTCGTGTTAACATCAAACAGTCGATTTTGGTAAAAATCAGAATTTTTAACTATGGAGCAAATCATGAGCAAAAGCCAGGATGCGAAAAAATCGGTGAAAAAAGAACCCGCCAAGACGATGAAGGAAAAAAAGGCCGACAAGAAGGTCAAAAAGGAAGAAAAAAAACGTCAGTAATCCGACCACCGGCAGGTAACGTTACCCCGATTGCCGGATCTATACCTTTGGCAAGTTTGCCAATCAGCGCAAAACCCGCGTAGAATGCACGCTTCGCGGGTGTAGCTCAATGGTAGAGCAGAAGCTTCCCAAGCTTACGACGAGGGTTCGATTCCCTTCACCCGCTCCAGTTTTTGCAAGGCACCTGACTTTGGTGCCTTTTTTGTTGGCGTAGTTATATAACGTAACGCGAACCGTCATAACCGTACCCACTTTCCCGATCCTTTCAAGCATGTCCGACACCACAGCTCCTGACGACGGCGGCAAAGCCCGCTTTTACGACCCGGCCGAACACCGGATTCGCAGCTTCGTGACCCGGGCCGGCCGCCTGTCGGTGGCGCAAGCGCGTGCGATTGCCGAATTGGGGCCGCAGTTCTGCCTGCCTTACGTCAAGGCGCCGCTGGATTTGGCGCTGGCGTTCGGCCGCAGCGCGCCGACCATTCTGGAAATCGGTTTCGGCATGGGCGAGACCAGCGCCAGGATTGCCGCCGGCATGCCGGAGAAGAACTTCATCGGGGTCGAAGTGCACACGCCGGGCGTGGGCAGCCTGCTGAAGCTGATCGATGAACAGAAACTGGGTAATCTGCGCCTGATCCAGCACGATGCGTTCGAGGTGCTGACCAATATGATCGCGCCGGCATCGCTGGCGGGCGTGCATGTGTTCTTCCCCGATCCGTGGCACAAGGCGCGCCATAACAAGCGGCGCCTGATCCAGTCGCCGCTGGTGCAATTGCTGGCGTCGCGCATTGCGCCGGGCGGCTACCTGCACTGCGCCACCGACTGGCAGGAATACGCCGACCAGATGCTGGCAGTACTGGCGGCCGAGCCGGCGCTGGAAAATACTGCGGAAGGATTTGCGCCCCGCCCCGATTATCGTCCGGTGACCAAGTTCGAGAACCGCGGTCTGAAGCTGGGGCATGGGGTATGGGACCTGGTGTTTCGCAAAATCTGATTGCGCCGCTTGCATATCCGAGTTTTACCTGGAGTATGTACGAAAACAACGCCGTTCCCGCATACAAACAAAGCGGCATTGAAATATACTGTATTTAGTATATTTCAATGCCGATCATCCCTTCCGGCTCAGCCCAGTTCCGCGATCAGGGCCACGATCTGCTCGCCGTAGGTTTCCAGTTTCTTTTCCCCGACCCCGGTCACGCCGCGCAGATCGTCGATCGAGCGCGGTCGCGCCTTGGCGATCTCGCGCAGGGTGGCGTCATGGAAGATGACGTAGGCCGGCACGTTGTTCTTGCGCGCGGTTTCGACCCGCCACCAGCGCAGCTTGTCGAACAGCGCCTGCTCTTCCGCCGATAGCGTCGATTCCTCATAACCTTTCTGCTTGCCGCTGTCGCGTTTCGTCTTGACCGGTTTCTGGTATTGCCGCAGCTGGACTGCTTGCGCGCCGCGCAGTACCGGGCGCGCAGCGTCGGTCAGTTTCAGCGCGCTGTACGATTCGTAATCGACCGCAATCAGGCCCAATGCGATGACTTGGCGCAAAATCGCCCGCCATTCGGCCTCGCTCTTGTCCGCACCGATGCCGAAGGTCGAGAGCTGGTCGTGCCGCCACTGCTGGATGCGCTCGGTTTCGATGCCGCGCAATACTTCGATCACATGGCCGCCGGCGAAGCGCTGGTCGACCCGATAGACGGTCGACAGCAGTTTTTGCACCGCCACCGTGCCGTCGAACGAGATCGGCGGACTCAGGCAGGTGTCGCAATTGCCGCAGCGCTCGGAACCCTGGCCGAAGTAGTCCAGCAAATGCACGCGGCGGCAGGCCAGCGTCTCGCACAGGCCGAGCATCGCATCGAGCTTGACGCCGAGCACCCGCTTGAAGGTTTCGTCGGCTTCCGATTCGGCGATCATGCGCCGCTGCTGCACCACATCCTGCAAGCCGTAGGCCATCCAGGCGTTGGCCGGACCGCCGTCGCGGCCAGCGCGGCCGGTTTCCTGGTAATAGCCTTCGATGCTTTTCGGCAAATCCAGATGGGCGACGAAGCGCACGTCGGGCTTGTCGATACCCATGCCGAAGGCGATGGTGGCGGTCATCACGATGCCCTCCTCGCGCAGGAACCGCGCCTGGTTTGCGCTGCGCTGTGCGTATTCCATGCCGGCGTGATACGGCAACGCGGTGATGCCGCTGGCGTTGAGGAAGTCGGCGGTTTCCTCGACCTTCTTGCGCGACAGGCAATACACGATGCCGGCGTCGCCGGCATGCTCGCCCTGGATGAAATCGAGCAGCTGCTTGCGGCCGTTGGCCTTTTCGACGATCTGGTAACGGATGTTGGGGCGGTCGAACGAGGACACGAATTGCAGCGCATCGTCCAATTGCAGCCGGTGCGCGATTTCATCGCGGGTCTGCTGATCGGCGGTGGCGGTCAGCGCAATCCGCGGCACCTGCGGGAAGCGCTCGTGCAGCACCGACAGCTTGATGTATTCGGGCCGAAAATCGTGGCCCCACTGCGACACGCAGTGCGCTTCGTCAATTGCGAACAGCGCGATGCGGGACGCCTGCAGCAGTTCCAGGCAGCGCGGCGTCATCAGACGCTCGGGCGCGACATACACCAGATCGAGTTCGCCATCGCGCAACTGGCGCTCGATCCGGCTGGACTCTTCGAAGGTCTGGGTCGAATTCAGGAACGCGGCGCGCACCCCGACCTCGGCCAGCGCATCGACCTGATCCTGCATCAGCGCGATCAGCGGCGAAATCACCACGCCGACGCCGTCGCGCAGCAGCGCCGGGATCTGGTAGCACAACGACTTGCCGCCGCCGGTCGGCATCAACACCAGCGCATCACCGCCTTGCGCGACATGCTCGATGATCTCGGCCTGCTGGCCGCGGAAGGCCGGATAACCGAACACGGTTTCCAGCACATCCAATGCCCGGGTACTGCCGGATGATGGGTGCGTCACCGCTTAATCAGCCCAAGTGACGAGGTTGCCGTAGGAAGTGGCCAGCACCACCAGGCCAAACGCGATCCGGTACCAGGCGAACGCGGTGAAATCGTGGCTGCTGATATAGCGCAACAACCAGCGCACGCACAGGAAGGCGGAGACAAATGCCGCCACCGTGCCGATACCGAACAGCGGCACATCGGCCAGCGACAGCAGCGCCCTATCCTTGTAAATCGAGTATACGGTGGCCGCCAGCAGGGTCGGAATAGCCAGGAAGAAGGAGAATTCGGTGGCGGCCTTGCGCGACAGGCCGAACAGCATGCCGCCGATAATCGTCGCGCCGGAGCGGCTGGTGCCCGGCACCAGCGCAAACGCCTGCGCACAGCCGACCTTGAAGGCGTCCAGCGCACCCATCTCGTCGACCGAGACGATCCGCACCGCCACCGGATTGGCGCGATTGCGACGTTCGACCCACAGAATAACGAAGCCGCCGAGGATGAAAGCCAGCGCCACCGGCACCGGCTTGAACAGGCTGGCCTTGATTGCCTTGCTGAACAGCAAACCCAGCACCGCGGCCGGCAGGAAGGCGATGATCAGGTTGGCCACGAATTTCTGCGACTTGGCGTCCGTCAGCAGGCCGGATAGCACCGCTGCGATGCGCTGCCGGTATTCCCAGCACACGGCAAAAATCGCGCCGGCCTGGATCACGATCTCGAATACCTTGATCTTGTCGCCGGTAAAATCGAGCAGGCTGCCGGCCAGGATCAGATGGCCGGTCGATGAAATCGGCAAGAACTCGGTAAAGCCTTCGACTAGGCCCATGATGAGTGCTTTTAACGCAAGAGTGAGATCCATGATTGTTTGAATAAAAGTGGGAAAGATATGCCGATAAAAAACCCGCATCCGGGTGCATGGTGCGGGTTATCGCGCAAAACCTGACTGCAGCGCGCTATTTTACAGGCTCCAGCGCGACCAGTAGGCTATTGCTCTTGACGACGATGTTGCCGGGAACAAAGCGGCTGCCGGCATAACGCAGATCGTTCGGTTGCAGCGCATAGAGCGTGGCGCCGTTCAGAATTTCCTCGGCCAGCACACGTCCCAGCTTGCTCACTTGCCGGCTGACTGCGGCATCGACGCCGTCGAGCTCGATGCTTTCCATGCGCGGATCGGTCAGCACGATGGCGTTTCTGGCCGGATCGAAGCGCAATCCGCCCGAGATCGCAAAGCGCCCTTTCCAGGCATTCTTCGCAAACGGCGGCGCGATCGACGCATCCATCGTGGTCAGTATCCGGTTGCTTTGCGGCTGCAGCGTCAGTGTGGGATTGCTGACGTCGATGTCGAACAGCGCCAGATAGCGCTTGTTCAGCGGAAAGTGACGCGCCAGCGACTGCTGCAGCTTGTCCTGCGAAAATTCGACCTCGCGCGGGCCCAGCAGGCCGGCGCAGGCGCTCAGAATAACGGCTGTTGCCAGCATCAGCAGGCGCGCATAAAAACGTTTCATCGATTGCTCCAGATTAGGGTGCGGTAAGCCGGTCCAGTTCCGACAGGAACAGCAACGCTGCGGCGCGCGACTGGCCGCACATTTCCAGCGACGGTTGCAGGCTGGCGCAGACCGCCGGCCGCTCGGGGCGGCCGAAAATCCGGCAGCCGTCTGCCTCATCGAGCTGAATGCAGCGGGTATTGGCAGGCTTGCCCAACAGCATGCCGGGTATCGGCGAGGAGATCGACGGTGCAATGCAGCAGGCACCGCAACGGCTGCGGCAGGTCTCGGTCATGGTCTATATGGGGTTGGGATGCATTAAATCGCTACCGGATAATGCATTAGCGGAAGAAATTTGGATGCTTTGTAACGTCCTGTTTCATTCTAGCAGAGCCATTGACGCTATACGGTTTGCCGCTTACATTACTGACTCTAAAGTAAGTTACTTATTTCCCCATTCCGCATGAACATTCCGACAGAAACCAAACCGCGCTGGGAGCGCCGCAAGGACGAGCGCCCTCAGGAGCTGCTGGCAGCGGCACTGGATTTGTTCGTGGACAAGGGTTTTTCGGCGACCCGGCTCAGCGATGTCGCCACCCGCGCCGGCGTCTCGAAAGGCACCTTATATCTGTATTTCACCAACAAGGAAGACCTGTTCAAGGCGGTAGTGCGGGAACACCTGCTGCCGGTGCTGGATGAAGCCGAAGCACTGGTGAACAATTTCAGCGGCCATAGCGCCGAACTGTTTCGCAACATCATGCTGGGCTGGTGGCAGCGCATCGGCGACACCAAGCTGTCCGGCATCACCAAGCTGATGGTGGCGGAGTCGGGCAACTTCCCCGAACTGGCGCAGTTTTACCACCAGGAAATGATTGTGCGCGGCAACGCGATGATCGCCCGCATACTGGAGCGCGGCATGGAGCGAGGAGAATTTCGCCGGATCGATGCGCGCCTGACCACGCAGGCCATCATCGCCCCGATGATCATGCTGATGATGTCCAGGCACGCATTCTGCAATTGCCAGATCAAGCCGGTTTCGCCGCTGGACTACCTGAATAATTTTGTCGATCTGTGCCTGTACGGCATGTTGCGCGACGACACCGCAACTGCCGCCGATTCCCCGCAGACAAGCCGCCCATGCTGAAACAACGCGCATTTCGGACTGCGCTGGTAATTCTGGCGCTAGCGCTGGCCGGCGCGGTCATCGCACTGAAAATCCGCAGCACGGCGCCCGCTCCGACAGCAACTCCGGCAATTGCCGCGCCGGTGCTGGAATTTCTGCCCGATGACCTGATTACAGTTACGCCGCACGAGCTGCGCCAGACCATCACCGTGTCGGGCGCCCTGCGCGCAGTCAACCAGGCCGTTGTCAAGGCCAAAGTTGCCGGTGAAATACGCGAAGTGCTGGTGCGCGAAGGCGCTGCGGTTACCGCAGGCCAGGTTCTGATCAGAATGGATGAGAGCGAATATCAAGCCCGGG
Organism: Herminiimonas sp. CN; assembly: GCF_000622895.1. Classification (GTDB taxonomy): domain Bacteria; phylum Pseudomonadota; class Gammaproteobacteria; order Burkholderiales; family Burkholderiaceae_D; genus AVCC01. The sequence goes on along the minus strand of NZ_AVCC01000007.1, from coordinate 15,955 downwards.
TCGCGCAGGCCAACGGCGCGCTGCAGGCGGCGCGCGGCCAGCTGGAAATCGCCGGCAATGCGCGCGACAACAACCGCGCGTTGCTGGGCAAGGGTTTCATTTCCCAAAACGCTTTCGACAATTCGGCCAGCCAGTATGCGATCGCCCGCGCCAACCTCGACTCGGCCAAAGGCGCGCTCGATGTTGCGCAAAAATCCCTGGCCGACACCGTGCTGCGCTCGCCGATTACCGGCCAGATCAGCATCCGCTCGGTACAGCAGGGCGAAAAAGTATCGGCCGACAATCGCCTGCTCGAAATCGTCGATTTGCGCCGAATGGAAATGGAAGCCTCGGTGCCGGCCACCGACATTACCCAGATCAGGCTGGGGCAGCCGGTCAGCATCCGGGTCGACGGCATGCCGCAGGCGGTCGCCGGCAGCGTTACCCGCATCAACCCCGGTACACAATCCGGTTCGCGCTCGATTTTGACTTACATCCAGCTGGATAATCCCGACGGCGCACTGCGCGGCGGCATGTTTGGCGAAGCCGAGCTGACGCTGTCGCAAAAAAAAGGGATACTCAGCGTGCCGCAAGCTGCCATCCGGCAAGTCAGTGGCAGAACCATCGTGTACGTGATCGAGAACGGTGTTCTGGCTGAAAAATCCGTCACGCTCGGGCTGGAAGGCAATGACGACAACGGCGCTGCGGTTGAAGTTACCACTGGCCTGGCCAGCGGCGCGCAAGTCGTCAAGGCCAATCTGGGTAATCTGCAAGCCGGAACGCCGGCGCGCCTGGTCACCAATGCTGCCAGCGCTGCAGCCAGGAAAGAATAAGCCATGTGGTTCACCCGCATCAGTATCGGCAACCCCGTGCTGGCAACGATGATGATGCTGGCCTTCGTGGTGCTGGGGCTGTTTTCCTATCAGCGGCTGCGGGTCGATCAGTTCCCTGATGTCACTTTTCCTGTGGTGGTGGTGCAAACCGATTATCCGGGCGCCTCGCCCGAGACGGTCGAATCCGACCTGACCCGCAAGATGGAAGAGGCGGTCAATACCATCAACGGCATCAACAGCCTGACCTCGCGCTCGTATGAAGGAGTGTCGATTGTCATCATCGAATTCGACCTGACCATCGATCCGGCCCAAGCCGCGCAGGACGTGCGCGAAAAGGTGGCACTGATCAAGACCACCTTCAGGAAAGAAGTCAAGGAACCGCGCGTGACGCGCTACGACCCGGCCGACCAGCCGATCTTTTCAGTCGCAGTGACCAACGACGCCGCGCTGCAGCAGCGCAGCTTCCGCGATCTGACCACGATCGCCGACCAGGTGGTGAAGAAGCGGCTGGAAAATGTGCGCGGCGTCGGCTCGGTGACGCTGGTGGGCGGCATCAAGCGCGAGGTCCAGATTTACGTCAAGCCGCTCGAGATGGAGGCGCTCGGCATCAGCGTCGATCAGGTCCTCAATGCGGTGCGCAATGAAAACCAGGAACTGCCGACCGGCGCCATCCGCGCCACTTCCAGCGAACAGGTAGTGCAGGTACAGGGCCGCATCAAGCGGGCGCAGGATTTCGGCGACATCATCGTGGCCCAGCGCGGCGGCCAGCCGGTCAAGCTGGCGCAGATCGCCCGCATAGTCGACGGCCAGCAGGAACAGGAAAGTCTGGCGCTCTACAACGGCCGGCGCACGCTGGCGCTGGACGTGCTCAAGGCGCAGGGGCAAAACACGATCGAAATCGCCGACAATCTGCAAGCTGCACTGAAAGAACTGGGACCGCGCCTGAAGGCGCTGTATCCGGGCGTGCGGATCGAAGTCATCAAGGACGGCTCGCGCCAGATCCGGGTCGGGGTCGAAAACGTGCGCCGCACCCTGATTGAAGGTGCGCTGCTGACCATCCTGATCGTGTTCCTGTTTCTGAATTCCTGGCGTTCGACCGTGATTACCGGCCTGACCCTGCCGATTTCGCTGATCGGCACCTTTCTGTTCATGAACATGTTCGGCTTCACCATCAACATGATCACGCTGATGGCGCTGTCGCTGTGCGTCGGCCTGCTGATCGACGATGCGATCGTGGTGCGCGAAAACATCGTGCGCCATGCCGGCATGCGCGCCAACGGCCGCGACGGCCCTTTCAAGGACCACAAGACTGCGGCGCTGGAAGGCACCGCCGAGATCGGGCTGGCGGTGCTGGCGACCACGTTCTCGATCGTTGCGGTATTTCTGCCGGTCGGCTTCATGGGCGGCATCATCGGCCGCTTCTTCCACCAGTTCGGCGTCACGGTGGCGGCCGCCGTGCTGATCTCGATGTTCGTTTCGTTCACGCTGGACCCGATGCTGTCGTCGATCTGGCCCGATCCGGAGGCGCACGGCATGCACCGGCGCAGCGGCTGGTATGCCAACAGCATCGGACGCGTGCTGGCGCAGTTCGAACGGCTGGTGTCCTGGTTCTCGCGCGGCTATCAGGTGCTGTTGCAATGGTCGCTGCGGCATCGCGGCTTGACGCTGGCCATTGCGCTGGCCAGCTTCATCGGCGGGCTGGCGCTGCCGGCCAGCGGCCTGATCGGCTCCGAATTCGTGCCGCAGGCGGATTACTCCGAAACCGGCGTCACTTTCTTTACCCCGGTCGGCTCCTCGCTGGAACTGACCGAGAGCAAGGTGCATCAGGTCGAGGCGGCGCTGCGCCGGTTCCCCGAAGTGCGCGACACCTACTCCAGCATCAATACCGGCGCGGCGCAGGGAAAAAATTATGCCACCGTGTTTATCCGCCTGATTCCGCGCGCCCAGCGCCGGCGCAGCACCGCCGCCTTGTCCGGGCCGCTGCGCACGCAGCTGTCGCGCATAGCCGGCATCACGGTAACCCATATCGGCACGCTCGACGGCGTCGGCGGCGATTCCAAGCAAATCCGGCTGAGCCTGCAAGGCAGCGACCTGGATCAATTAGCCAGGCTATCGGAACAGGTCCAGGCCAGGCTGCGCGCAATCCCCGGCCTGGTCGATCTGGACTCCAGCCTGAAGGCGGCCAAACCGACCATCTCGATCGAACCCAGGCGCAATCTGGCCGCCGACCTCGGCATCGGCGTGGCGCAAATCGGCAATACCCTGCGGCCGTTGCTGGCAGGCGAAGCGGCCAGCAGCTGGCGCGCCCCGGACGACGAGAACTACGACGTCAATGTGCGCCTGGCGCCGTCCGACCGCAACCATATCGACGACCTGTCGCGCCTGATGCTGACCGGCACCCAGACCAACGCCGACGGCTCGCCCAAAATGGTGCCGTTGCGCCAGGTTGCCGACATTCTTCCCACCACCGGCGCCAACCAGATCAACCGGCGCGACCTGAACCGCGAAGTCGAGCTGTCGGCCAACGTGATCGGCCGCTCGGCCGGCGCGGTCAGCAAGGATGTCAAGGCCGCGCTGGATGCGATCCCAATGCAGCCGGGCTACCGCTACCAAATCAGCGGCGCGACCAAGAGCATGAATGAATCGTTCGGCTACGCGCTGTCGGCGCTGGCTTTGGCGATCATCTTCATTTACATGATCCTGGCCTCGCAGTTCGCCAGCTTCCTGCAGCCGGTGGCGATCATGTCGTCGCTGCCGCTGACCCTGATCGGCGCCTTCCTGGCCCTGATGATGTTCCGCTCGACGCTGAACATTTTCTCCATCATCGGCCTCATCATGCTGATGGGGCTGGTCACCAAGAATGCCATTTTGCTGGTCGACTTCGCCAACCAGATGCGCGCTGCCGGCATGAACCGTTTTGATGCCTTGCTGGAAGCCGCGCACGTGCGGCTGCGCCCGATCCTGATGACCACGCTGGCGATGGTGTTCGGCATGGTGCCGCTGGCGTTCGGCCTGGCGGAAGGCTCCGAACAGCGCGCCCCGATGGGGCAGGCGGTGATCGGCGGCATCATCACATCATCCGTACTCACGCTGGTGGTGGTGCCGGTGATCTATACCTATCTGGACGACCTGGCGCTCTGGTTCAAGCGCAAGCTGGCCGGTTCAACTGTTGAAAACGATGCAGCACCGCAGTAACCGCTATAGAAATGCCGATCACGTTTGATAAAATGTGTTTCTTCTTTTCAATGATGCTTTTCTGGATACCAATATGCATATCGAACAAGCCCGCTTCAACATGATTGAACAGCAAATCCGCCCGTGGGACGTGCTGAACCAGGATGTCCTCGACCTTTTGACGGTGCTCAAACGCGAAGCGTTCGTACCTGCCGCCTACAAGAGCCTGGCCTTTTTCGACACTGAAATCCCTTTGCCCTGCGGCGAAAACATGCTTACGCCGAAAATGGAAGCGCGCATCCTGCAGGAAGTCGCCGTGCAAAAACATGAAAACGTGCTGGAAATCGGCACCGGCTCCGGCTACATGGCGGCCCTGCTGTCTTACAAGGCGCGCCACGTCACCAGCATCGAAATCGAACCGACGCTCAAAGCGATGGCAGACAAGAACCTGTCCGGCTACGGCATCACCAATGTCACCACCTACCTGGGCGACGGCGCCCAAGGCTGGGCCGGCACCAGCAGCGTTGGCAGCGACACCGCATCGTATGACGTGATTGTGATTTCCGGTTCGCTGCCGGTATTGCCGGACGCCTTCCTGAAAAAGCTCAAGGTCGGCGGCCGCATTTTTGCCATCATCGGCGAAGCTCCGGTCATGAACGGGCAAATCGTCAGCCGCCTGTCGGACACTGCCTACAGCACCGTCAACCTGTTTGAAACCAATGAAAAGCCACTGCGCAACGCACTCACGCCGTCGCATTTTTCGTTTTAAGGATTGCCGATGCAACACATGACCGCCCCGGAACTGGCGCAGTTGCTGCAGGACCCGTCGCAGCCGCAACCGCTGCTGCTGGACGTGCGCGAGGCATGGGAATTCGACATCTGCCACATCGCCGGTGCGCAACTAATGCCGATGAACGCGGTTCCGGCGCGGTATCCGGAACTGAACCGGGAGTTGCCGATCGTCTGCATCTGCCATCACGGCGGACGCAGCATGCAGGTCGCCCATTTCCTGGAACGCAACGGATTTTCACGCGTCATCAACCTGACTGGCGGCGTGCATGCCTGGGCCCAGCAGGTCGATGCGTCGATGCCGACCTACTAATCCTTTCTTTCTGACTCCACCGGGGAACTTCATGCGGAATTCCGTCATCGCCCTGCTGATTGCCGGCACTTGCATCGCGCTGGATGCGCAAGCGGTCGATTTGCTGCAAATCTACCAGCAGGCGCTGGTCAACGATGCGCAATACGCAAGCGCCCGCGCAGCGTTGCGCGCCGGCCAGGAGGCACTGCCGCAAGCGCGCGCCGGCCTGCTGCCGAGCGTCGGCTTGTCCGGCGGCAGCAGCCGCACCGAGATCGAAGATATGCGCACCGTCAACGGCAGCAGCTACAGCCTGGCGCTGACGCAGCCGCTGTTTCGCTGGGCCAACTGGCAGCAATACGAACAAGGCAAGCTGGCGGTCGCGCTCAGCGAGGCGCAGTTCGCCCAGACCCGGCAAGACTTGATACTGCGGGTGTCGCAAGCCTATTTCGACGTGCTGGCGGCGCAAGACACGATCGGCTTCGTGCAGGCCCAGAAGAGCGCGATCACCGAACAGCTGGAATCGGCCAAGCGCAACTTCGAAGTCGGCACCGCCACCATCACCGACACCCACGAAGCGCAGGCGCGCTTCGACTTGGCCGTCGCGCTGGAATATGCAGCCCAGAGCGATCTCGAAATCAAGCGCGCAGCATTGCAGCAGATCATCGGCAGCACGCCGGGCGAACTGGCCCGACTGAAAACCGGGACCGTGCTGGATGCGCCGCAGCCGGCCCGCATCGATCAGTGGGTCGAATCGGCCGAGCAGCAGAATTACGCCGTCGTCGGCTCCCGCATCGGACTCGAAATCGCCCACAGGGACATCGCCAAAAACCGCGCCGGCCATTATCCGAGCGTCGATCTGGTGGCCAGCCGCAACCATACCAACCAGAACACCAGCAACAGCGTCGCCGGCAATACGAACGTGATCGGGGTGCAGTGGAGCATTCCGCTGTTCGCCGGCTTCGCGGTCGACAGCCGGGTGCGCGAAGCGATTGCGCTGGAAGACAAGGCCCGCAATGACCTCGAAACCGCACGCCGCGGCGCCGCGCAAGGTGCGCGCCAATCGTATCTGGGCGTCACCAGCGGGCTGGCCCAGGTCAAGGCGCTGGAAGCGGCCGAAGTGTCGAGCCTGTCGGCGCTGGACGCCAACAAGCTCGGCTACCAGGTCGGCGTGCGCATCAACATCGACGTCCTGAATGCGCAGCAACAGCTGTTCTCGACCCGCAAGGATCTGGCCCGTGCCCGCTACGACACCATCGTCAACGGCCTGCGCCTGAAGTCGGCCGCCGGCACCCTGCAGGAGCAGGATCTGCAACTGGTGAACGGCTTGCTAACCCGGTAAGCACCCGTCAACGCTATAATAATGCGGGAGTACCATAAAAAACATGGCACTTCCTGCTTACATTCATTGCGGTTGTTAAAAATACACTAATCCAGTATATATTTTTACTCCAGCAACCGCGCAACGCAATAATATCGCCCACACTGATCCTGGGCGGCCGGCAGCGCATCGCTGCCCCTTCACCGCATCCATATGCGATATCCGCATATGGATGCGTAAAACGATTCGTTCTTAATCCTGGCCCGCCCGGTTAATCTGCATATTCCAGCAAAATCACTCCAAAGGAAATGCAGATGGCACTCAAGAAAATCCTCCTGTCGGCACTGGCAGCAGCACTTATTTCACCGGCGGTGCCCGTTGCACAAGCGGCCGAAGTCACCTTGCTCAACGTTTCCTACGATCCGACCCGCGAGCTGTATCAGGATTTCAATGCGGCTTTCGCCAAACAGTGGAAAGCCAGGACCGGCGACGACGTCAGGATCAAGCAATCGCACGGCGGTTCCGGCAAGCAGGCGCGCGGCGTGATCGACGGTCTGGAAGCGGACGTGGTCACGCTGGCGCTGGCGTACGACATCGATGCCATCGCCGAGCGCGGCCTGATCGCCAAGGACTGGCAAAAACGCCTGCAGCACAACAGCGCGCCGTACAGCTCGACCATCGTGTTCCTGGTGCGCAAGGGCAATCCGAAAGGCATCAAGGACTGGAACGACCTGGTCAAGCCGGGCGTCGCCGTCATCACGCCGAATCCGAAGACCTCCGGCGGCGCGCGCTGGAACCATCTGGCAGCCTGGGGCTATGCGCTGAAACAGCCGGGCGGCACTGAAGCCAGCGCCAGGGACTTCATCGGCAAGCTGTACAAGAACGTGCCGGTGCTCGACTCCGGCGCGCGCGGCGCGACTACCACCTTCGTCGAACGCGGCATCGGCGATGTGCTACTGGCGTGGGAAAACGAAGCCTTGCTGGCGATCAAGGAACTCGGCCCGGACAAGGTCGAAATCGTCGCGCCGTCGGTCAGCATCCTGGCCGAGCCGCCGGTGGCCGTGGTCGACAAGGTGGCCGACAAGCACGGCACCCGCAAGGTGGCGGAAGCCTACCTGAATTATCTGTACACCGAAGAAGGCCAGGACATCGCCGCCAAGAACTATTACCGTCCGACCGCCGGCGCCGCGGTGAAGAAATATGCGGCGCAATACCCGAAAGTGAAACTGTTCACCATCGATGAAGTGGCAGGCGGCTGGGACAAAGCACAGAAGGCGCATTTTGCCGATGGCGGCGTGTTCGACCAGATTTACCAACCGGGCAAGAAGTAAACCGACCAACACCGGTAACGCGCCAAGACGAAAGGAGCCATCGCCATGCCTTTTCCCGCCCTGCAAAAATATCTGGTGCGCCTGCCCGCCACGCCGCAGGCGGCGACTTCCGTCTGGCTCGACCGGCATGGCCGGGCCACGGGACGCTATTTCAACTCGACCCTGACCAGCGCGTTCCAGGCTATCCGCGCGCCGGCTGCGCAGCAGATCGTCGGCTTCGAGGGCTTCGCGCGCAGCCATTCGAATAGCGATTCCGGCCTGTCGCTGTGGAAGCTGCTCGACCATGCGGCCAGTGACGATGAATCGATTGCGCTGGACCGCCTGTGCCGCATGTTGCATGCGATTAATTTTTTTCGCCAGCCGCAAGCCGCGCATACCGACCTGTACCTGAGCGTGCATGCGCGTTTGCTGGCCGGCGTCAGCGCCAATCACGGCAATGCGTTTCGCCGCGTGCTCGACTCGCTCGAACTGCCGCATGAAAAAATCGTGCTGCAGTTGCCGCTGGTGGCCAAACACCAGAACTGGCTGCTGGCCTACGTCGCCGACAACTATCGTCGCAACGGCTTCCGGCTGGCGGTCAACGCCGCCGATGCAGGCCAGGCGCTCGCACTGCTGGATGCGTTGCAGCCGGAAGCGATCAAGGTCGATGCCCGCGAAATACCGGATCCGGATGCCGCCCTGCACTTGCTGCAGGAGGCCGGGCGGCGCGGCGTGCGCCTGATATTCAAGCGGGTCGAAACCGAAGCCGTAGCCGCGACCCTGCATGCGCTTGCTGCGAGCGCCGGACAAACCCTGCTGACGCAAGGATTCCTGCGGGATTTGCCGGCAGCAGCGCTTGCGACATCGAACACCCTTGGCACGACCGCAGATTTACCGGCTGCGCCAACATTGCGAGCCAGTGCCGCAGCATGAAGCACCGTTGCCTGTCGAATTACCGCGTGCTGATCGTGCCGGGCCTGCACAACAGCGGCGCCGGCCATTGGCAGACCCGCTGGCAACAGCGCTATCCCGCCTTCGAGCGGGTCGAGCAGGAACAATGGGACCGGCCCGAACTGCCGCGCTGGTCGGAACGACTGGCGCAGGTATTGCGCACGTCAATCCAGCCGACGCTGATCGTTGCGCACAGCTTCGGCTGCCTGACCACGCTGCACGCCGCAGGCCTTGGCGGATTCAAGCTGGCCGGCGCGCTGCTGGTGGCACCCGCCGACCCGGAAAAATTCGGCGTACAGCAAGCCCTGCGCAATGCCCGGCTCGCCTGCCCTGCGGTTGTCGTCGGCAGCGCCAACGACCCGTGGATGACGCGTTCCCGCGCCGCCGAGTGGGCTGCAATCTGGCGTTGCGGGTTTGTGAATGCCGGCGCCTTGGGCCACATCAATGCCGAATCCGGCCTGGAAGACTGGCCGTTCGGCCTCGGCCAGCTGGAGCGCCTGGTGCGGACCATGCAAGCGTCGAACCGGTCCGGGTGCGCTGAAGAAAGCGGCTCCCCATTGGCCGCCAGCACAAATCACCCGATCTGATTCCGGTTTTTCGTCAGATCGCATCCAGCGCATTGCGCAAATCGCGCCGCAAGTCCTCGACATGCTCGATTCCGACCGACAGCCGCACCAGCGCGTCGCTGATGCCCAGCACTGCACGCTGCGCGACCGGAATGGTCGCGTGCGTCATGATGGCCGGGTGTTCGATCAGGCTCTCGACCCCGCCCAGGCTTTCAGCCAGCGAAAAAATGGCGCAGCGCTCCAGAAAGCGCCGCGCGCCGGCCAGATCGGTGTTCAGTTCGATCGAGATGATGCCGCCGAAGCCCTCCATCTGGCGCAGCGCCAGCGCATGCTGCGGGTGCGATGTCAGCCCCGGATAGAACACCCGCTTGATTTTCGGCTGGCGTTCCAGCCATTGCGCCAGGTCGAGCGCGTTCGCGCAATGCCGCTCCAGGCGCAAGGCCAGCGTTTTCACGCCGCGCAGGGTCAAAAAGCTGTCGAACGGCCCGGCAATCGCACCGACCGAATTCTGCAGAAACGCCAGCTGCTCGCGCCATGCAGCCTGATGCGGCTGGCCGCCGACGATCGCGATACCACCGATGACGTCGGAGTGGCCGTTCAGGTATTTGGTGGTCGAATGCACGACGATGTCGAAGCCGGATTCCAGCGGACGCTGCACGCAAGGGCTGGCGAAGGTATTATCGGCGATGGCAATGATGCCGCGCTCGCGACAGATTGCTGCGATCGCCTGCAGGTCGGCCAGCTTGAGCATCGGGTTAGTCGGCGTCTCGACCCATACCATGCGCGTGTCGGGCCGGATCGCCGCCAGCAATTGTTGCGGATCGGTCAGGTCGACATAGGTGAAGCGCAAGCCGGCGCTGCGCCTGCGCACCCGTTCGAACAGGCGGTAAGTGCCGCCATACATGTCGTCGCCGGCAATGATGTGGGAGCCGGCATCGGCGATCTCGAGCACGGTGGCAATCGCCGCCAGCCCCGAGGCGAAGGCGAACGCCTGCGCGCCGCCTTCCAGATCGGCGACGCAGCGCTCCAGCGCCCAGCGGGTCGGATTATGCGAGCGACCGTAATCGAGCCCCTTGTGCACGCCTGGGCTGTCTTGCACATAGGTCGAGGTCGCATAGATCGGCGGCATGATCGCACCGGTCGACGGGTCGGGCGTTTGCCCGGCGTGAATCACGCGGGTCGCCAGATGCGTTTTGGGTGCGTCCTCTTGCGGCTTGGCTGCGCTGTCGCCGCCGGTAGAAATGTCGCTCACGGCAATGTCCTTCGCAGGTGGTTAAGCAGGTCGAAGCGGGTAATCAAGCCGTAGAAGCGCTTATTGTCCATACCGTCGGCGACGATTGCGGCCAGCCCGCGATCCAGCGTATCCCGCAACTGCTGCAGGCTGGCATCGGGCGGCAAGGTCTCGATGCGGGCGGTCATCGTGCCGCCGACCAGACTATGAAATCCGGCCGGGTCGGCGGAGACGTGCAGCAGCAGATCGGATTCATCGAGAATCCCGGCCAGATGGCCGTCGTCGATCACCGGCAATTGCGACAGGTCGGCGCTGCGCATCCGGTTGAAGGCGGTCATCAGCGTGTCGGACGAGGCGACGCTGATCACGTCGCCTTCATCGAAGCGGCGTCCGATCAGGTCGCGCAGATCGCCGAACGATGGCCGTTGCAGCAAACCCTGGTCGATCATCCAGGCGTCATTGTAGAGCTTGGACAAATAACGCGTGCCGGTGTCGCAGACGAAGCTGACCACGCGCTTGGGAGTGGTCTGCGCGCGGCAATAGCGCAGCGCGGCCGCCAGCAGCGTGCCGGTCGACGAACCGCCGAGTATGCCTTCCTGGCGCAGCAGGGTGCGCGCGCAGGCGAAGCTTTCTTCGTCGCCGATGGTGTAGGCGTGGCGCACGCCGCTGAAGTCGGCGATGGCGGGAATGAAATCCTCGCCGATGCCCTCCACCGCCCACGAACCGCTGGTCTCGGAAACGCGCCCGGTTTTCACGTATTCCGCCAGGATCGACCCTTGCGGATCGGCCAGCACGAATTCCAGCGCCGGCTGCACCTTTTGGAAAAACCGCGTCAGGCCGGTCAGCGTGCCGGACGAGCCGACGCCGACCACGATCGCATCGAGCTGATGGCCGCATTGCGCCCAGATTTCCGGCGCGGTGCCGGTTTCGTGCGCCAGCGGATTGGCCGGGTTGTTGAACTGGTCGGCGAAAAACGCGCCCGGCAGCTCGCGCGCCAGCCGCGCCGCGTAATCCTGGTAATACTCGGGATGGCCTTTGGCGACATCGGAACGGGTCAGATGCACTTCGGCGCCGAGCGCCTTCAGGTGCAGGATTTTTTCGGTGGACATCTTGTCCGGCACCACCAGTACCACGCAATAGCCCTTGACCCGCGCCACCAGCGCCAGTCCGAGTCCGGTGTTGCCGGCGGTGGCTTCGACCACCACGCCGCCCGGCTGCAGACGTCCGTCGGCCTCCGCCGCTTCGATCATCGCCAGCCCGATCCGGTCCTTGATCGAACCGCCCGGATTTTGCGATTCCAGCTTCAGGAACAGCTGGCATGGCCCGCTGTCGATGCGCGTGACTTCAACCAGCGGCGTATTGCCGATCAGCGCGAACAGGGCGGGCTTCGACGGGCTTTGCATGACATCCTCCGGTGAGCAGAACAAGGACGGCAACTTTCTCTTGCGGCGGCGCGGCGCTTGCCTGCCGGAATATTTTTACTATAGGCGCAATGCGTGCTTTTGAAAGATTATTTCAACGAATGATCGCGGCGGCGACAGCGCAGGCCGGCTATCTGCGCCATTCCGGAACGCTGGAAAGCGTTATCTTTTAGAATTTTATCTGGAGTATGAGTAAAAACACTAGTATTTCCGCTTTATTTAATTTACAAATTAAAAATACCGGCGCCAGTAAATAAATTTCGCCTGGACATGACGATGGCGTGCGCAACGGCGGCCAATGCGGGTTTTCTAATTGTCTGCAACCGGCGTTACCGGCCAGCAAAGTTTTTACTCCGACGCCTGAGTGATTGATAGAATGCAACTAAAACTTGGTGAGCGTCTTATCGATTCGTTTATACCTTTTGTTTTCTGCGTATAACTAATTTGCGCTTGGTTCCGTAAGGCTTTCCAGGGAAAAGAAACTTGTGATCCAGTTTTGGTCGCCGGTTAATTTTGCAAAATGAAAATTAAATTATGTTAGGGCGCAATGGAACACTTCGAGCTATCGCAACAGGAATCTGGCCTTCACATCGAGGGATTTCCTGACGCAGTAAAGGTAATTGCTATTGAAGGGCCGCGTTCTAAGCGTTTGGCTGACCTAGCCCTCCACAGGGATGACCTAGAGTTTGCCGATAGTTGCCTGGATACCATAAACCTTTCCCCTGAGGAGCCATTCGTCATTCGAGAAGCACTCTGGCGATCCGCTATCGTGCACTTCATGAAGTGCTTCGGTGACTCAAAAGCGCGTTTCCAGCTCTCGTCAGAAAAAATTCTGAAGGGAGTACCGCCCGAGGCTTCAATGGCCTTTGAGTATTTCAAGCACCTTAGAAACAAGCATTTCGTTCATGACGAAAACTCGTATGCCCAGAGCCTTCCAGGCGCAATCCTGAATAACGAGACGAAGAGCTACAAAATCGAGAAAATTGTCTGCTTCGCTGCAATTGCTAGAACTCTCGCGCAAGAGAATTTCGGCAACCTCAAATTGCTGATCCAGAAGTCGCGCTCATGGGTCATCGCAGAGTTCGATCAGCTGTGCAACACGCTTACAGCTGAGTTGGAACGCGAACCATATGAGAGTCTACTCAAGAAGGAATCGCTAACGTTTCGGGCTCCAACCAATGATGAGATTCACAAGAACCGCAATGCATCCTAACCCATCAATCCACCGGACCTGCGCGAAAAGCCGCGCAGGCGCCTCAACTCCACGTTAAAAATCCCAAGAATACGAAACCTGATCGCCACCTTTTAGCCCCCTACCGCTCGCTCGCGACAAGCCGATATCGGTGCCAACCCGCGCTCAACTGAAGCGCGATTCCACAGCAGACGCAGCGCAAAGATCACTCGCCTGTTTCCTGGTTGCCTATATGTGTATTTTTCTGAGCAGCCTCCAGCTCCTCTTTAGCCCGGAGCTCTTGCCACTGCGCTTCCGTCAGCCCATGACTGCCATCGCAATAATCGCGACGGCCGCAACCGCAGCGACCAATATCTTCTGAATTTTTCCTAACCCGCATTTGATATCCCAATAGAAAAGCCGTTGATTGTGCCTCAGCATGGCCATCCACGCAGCGCGCTCCTTTATTCGAAATCATACTATCAACATGCAAAAAAATTCGTTCTCTTTATGTCTTTACGATGTGATTATCAGAGTCAATTAGTCAAATTCGTAATAAATAGAGCCGACATGCAGCTTGCCATTGCCACCGCATCTGAGAAAAGAACGCCGTTCCGGGTCATGCCCGGCTTCGGCCTTGCGCTCGGCTTCACGCTGTTTTACCTGGCGCTGATTGTCCTGATCCCGCTGGCAGCGGTGTTCCTGAAGACCTTCACGCTGACTTGGGACGCCTTCTGGGCGGCCGTCACTTCGGAACGGGTGGTGGCTTCGTACAAACTGACTTTCGGCGCGTCGCTGCTGGCCGCCGCGCTGAACGTGGTGTTCGGCGGCGTCGTGGCGTGGGTGCTGGTGCGCTACCGTTTTCCCGGCAAGAAGATCATCGATGCGCTGGTTGATCTGCCGTTTGCATTGCCGACCGCTGTGGCCGGCATCGCGCTGACCGCACTGTATTCCTCGAATGGCTGGATCGGACGCTTTCTGGAACCGCTCGGCATCAAGGTCGCGTTCACGCCGCTCGGGGTGCTGATCGCGCTGACGTTCATCGGCCTGCCGTTCGTGGTGCGCACCGTGCAACCGGTGCTGGAAGATGCCGAACGCGAACTGGAAGAAGCCGCCGCCAGCCTGGGCGCGAACCCTTTGCAAATTTTTTCGCGGGTGATCTTTCCGACCGTCCTACCGGCACTGATGACCGGCTTCGCGCTGGCTTTTGCGCGCGCCACCGGCGAATACGGCTCCGTCATCTTCATCGCCGGCAACATGCCGATGGTGTCGGAAATCACGCCGCTGTTCATCATCACCAAACTGGAGCAGTACGACTATGCGGGCGCGACCGCGATTGCGGTGGTGATGCTGATCGCATCGTTCCTGATGCTGCTTTTAATTAACGTTTTACAGGCCTGGTCCCGCAAGCGCGGCCAGTCCGTGAAAGCCTGAGATGCCGGCCACCACTGCTCCGACCTGCGACGCCCCCTTATCTGCACCCTTGCCTGTCATGCCGCAGACCCGCAGCGAACCGGCCTATGTGCCGGCGGCCACGCTGGAACCGTTCTGGGTCCGCGCATTGCTGATCGGTATCGCGCTGGCATTCCTGACGCTGTTCCTGTTCGTGCCGCTGCTGTCGGTGTTTGCCGAAGCGTTCAAGAAAGGCTGGCAAGCGTATCTGGCGGCGATTACCGAGCCCGATGCGGTATCTGCGATCAAGCTGACCTTGCTGACCGCGGTGATTGCGGTGCCGTTGAACCTGGTGTTCGGGATCGCGGCATCCTGGTGCATCGCCAAATTCGAATTTCGCGGCAAGAGCATTCTGCTGACGCTGATCGACTTGCCGTTTTCGGTGTCGCCGGTGATTTCCGGCCTGATCTATGTGCTGCTGTTCGGCGCGCAGGGCTGGCTCGGCCCGTGGCTGGCCGAACACGACATCAAGATCCTGTTCGCGGTGCCCGGCATCGTGCTGGCAACGATCTTCGTCACCTTTCCGTTCGTCGCCCGCGAACTGATTCCGCTGATGCAGTCGCAAGGCAGCGAAGAGGAAGAAGCCGCGCTGGTGCTGGGCGCATCCGGCTTCAAGACCTTCTGGCATGTGACGCTGCCGAACATCAAGTGGGGCCTGCTGTACGGCGTGATTCTCTGCAATGCGCGGGCGATGGGCGAGTTCGGCGCGGTGTCGGTAGTGTCCGGCCATATCCGCAGCGAAACCAACACCATCCCGCTGCAGGTCGAGATTCTCTATAACGAATACAACTTCGCCGCCGCCTTCGCAGTCGCCTCGCTGCTGGCCTTGCTGGCGCTGGTGACGCTGGCGTTGAAGTCGCTGATCGAATGGCGCCTGGCGGACGCCGGCGCGGAACAATTTCAGGAGCATCAATCATGAGCATCGAAGTCCGCAATATTCAAAAGCAGTTCGGCAATTTTGTGGCGCTGAACGATGTGTCGCTGGATTTTCCGACCGGCGAACTGACCGCGCTGCTGGGCCCGTCCGGCTGCGGCAAGACCACGCTGCTGCGCATCATCGCCGGCCTGGAACAAGCGGACCGGGGCCAGGTATTGCTCGACGGCGAGGATGCTTCGGCGCGCCACGTGCGCGAGCGCCAGGTCGGTTTCGTGTTCCAGCACTATGCGCTGTTCAAGCACATGACGGTATTCGAAAACATCGCGTTCGGGCTGCGCGTCAAGCCGCGCAATGCACGCCCGAGCGAGGCGCAGATACGCGACAAGGTCAAAAAATTGCTGGAACTGGTGCAGCTCGACTGGCTGGCCGAGCGCTATCCGCCGCAACTGTCGGGCGGCCAGCGCCAGCGCATCGCACTGGCGCGCGCGCTGGCGGTCGAGCCGCGCGTGCTGCTGCTGGATGAACCGTTCGGCGCGCTGGACGCCAAGGTGCGCAAGGAGTTGCGGCGCTGGCTACGGCGCTTGCACGACG
>NZ_AVCC01000006.1 GCF_000622895.1 Herminiimonas sp. CN | reverse complement strand
TCGGCGGCGTGTTTTTATGGCTCCAGCCGGCAGTGCGGTTCTGCTGCCCGAAGGCTGCGGGGCCTTATCCAGGTCGTAGAGTGCACAGTCTGAACAGCAGCGGCGCGCGGCTGTTCAGACCTGTTTCAGCAGGCGTGCGATATCGCGCGCGAAATAGGTCAGCACGCCGTCGGCGCCGGCGCGCTTGAATGCCATCATCGACTCCATCATCACCTTGTCGTGATCCAGCCAGCCGTGGTGGGAGGCTGCCTTCAGCATCGCGTATTCGCCGCTGACCTGGTAGGCGAAAGTCGGCACCTTGAACTCATCCTTGACCCGCCGCACGATGTCCAGATACGGCATGCCCGGCTTGACCATCACCATGTCGGCGCCTTCGGCCAGGTCGAGTGCGACTTCGCGCAGCGCCTCGTCGCTGTTGGCCGGGTCCATCTGGTAGGTCGCCTTGTCGCTCTTGCCCAGATTGGCCGAGGAGCCGACCGCGTCGCGGAACGGGCCGTAGAAGGCCGATGCGTACTTGGCCGAATACGCCATGATGCGGGTGTTGATGTGGCGGTAGGTTTCGAGTGCGCTGCGGATGCTGCCGATGCGGCCGTCCATCATGTCGGACGGCGCCACGATATCGACGCCGGCCTCGGCCTGGGTCAGCGCCTGCTTGGTCAGCATCGCGCAGGTTTCATCGTTCAGCACATAGCCGCTGGCACTGAGCAAGCCGTCCTGGCCGTGGCTGGTGTACGGGTCGAGCGCGACATCGGTCAGGATGCCGAGTTCCGGGAAGCGGCGTTTGAGTTCCCTGACCGCGCGCGGCACCAGCCCTTTCGGATTGACCGCTTCGCTGCCATCCGGCGTTTTCAGCGATGCTTCGATGACCGGAAACAATGCCATCACCGGGATTCCCAGCGCCACGCAATCTTCCGCCACTTCCAGCAGCAGATCGACCGAAAGCCGTTCCACGCCCGGCATCGAAGCGACCGCTTCGCGCTGTTGTTTGCCGTCCAGGACGAAGACCGGGTAAATCAGATCGGATGCGGTAATGCAATTCTCGCGCATCAGGTTGCGGGAGAATGCATCCTTGCGCATGCGGCGCATGCGGGTGGCGGGAAAGTGGGCGGGTGTAGAGAAAAGTTTCATGGCGGCATGGGCTGAAAAAAGTGGTTGAAATTGAATGAACTTTTTATATCGGAAGCTATCTTATAAACAGGCGAGTCCGCTTGCCTCCCGCTTCCCTCCCTGAGCGGGTGCCGGATCGCGACATGCGCGAAAAGGCTCTTTTCCCTGGAGATCATTCCCCTTTCTCCAGGGATTTTTTATTTCCGGCCTCCCCTTGTATCCTGCCGGCTGCGGCATTCTTCGCATCTGCAATATACTGGCATCTGTATATTTTAATCACGCGTTAAATGCGCGGGAAGTGCAGTATTTTTCATCATACTCCATTGATTTTCTTTATTCTTGCGGTAGCGCAAGTCCTGCCTCGGCGGGCACTTCGGCGTTCAGGCCGCTCAACTCCCGGATTTTCTGATCGGCTTCTTCCAGGCCAATCCGTTTCAGCGATGAAAACAATTGCGCAGTGTAAGGGAACGGCGTGCCCGTGCTGTCGACGTAGCTCTCCAGAATGGTGCGCGTAACGCGCAGCGCGTTGGTCGATTCGGTGCGATTGAGCTTGTCGGCCTTGGTCAGCAGGCAATGCACCGGTTTGCCGGTGGTGGCGAACCATTCCAGCATCTGCGTATCGAGCGCGGTAAACGGCCGGCGCGCATCCATGATCAGGATCAGCGCCGCCAGCTGCGCCCGTCGGCGCACATAATCGCCCAGCAATTCCTGCCAATGCAGCTTGGCCGAGCCGGACACTTCCGCATAGCCGTAACCGGGCAGGTCGACCATCAGCGCGCGGATCTCGTCGACCTTGGTTGCATCCTTGCGGTGCTGACCGACCTGGGCGCCGCCGATCGAAAAGTAGTTGATGTGTTGGGTGCGTCCGGGCGTTTTGGAAGCGAATGCCAGTTTCTTCTGGTTGCACAAGATATTGATGGCGGTCGACTTGCCGGCATTCGAGCGGCCGGCAAAGGCGACTTCCGGCACATGGGTATCCGGCAAATCACGGAGATGATTCACCGTGGTGAAGAAGCGGGCTTGCCAAAGTATGGACATAGGTTTAATGAATAAATGCAACTGAAATGGGCAAAAATGCCGAAAAGCTATTGTACAATAAGGAGTTACCTAGGGTTGCGCCCGCAGACAAGCGAAGCCGCTAAGCCAGATTAGCGTAACAAGATGAAGGTGGCTGCCATTAGGGCAAATTTTAATATTCAGTCTCAAGGTGCTTGAATGAATCGTGTTTTTTTGCCAATCGTAAAATCCCTGTTTGTCGCGGCCCTGGCCGTATCCACCGTTGCCAGCGCTGCGGAAGCAAAGGCACCGGCCAAAGCCGATCCAGCCAAAGGTGAAGCTCTGTACAACAATGGCGACAGCGCCCGCAACATCATTGCCTGCGTTTCCTGCCATGGCGCTGCCGGTGCTTCCAGCATTGCGCAAAATCCGAAATTGGCGGCGCAGCATGAGGCCTACCTGCACAAACAGCTGGTCGATTTCACCGGACCGACCCGTGAAAATCCTGTCATGACCGGCTTTGCCAAGGCGCTCAGCGACGAGGACATGAAAAACATCGCCGCCTATCTCGGCGCGCAAAAGCCGGTTGCCGGCGCTGCCAAAGACAAGGCCACCGTCGACATCGGCAAGAAAATTTATCGCGCCGGCATTGCCGAAAAGAATATTCCGGCCTGCGCCGGCTGCCACAGCCCGAACGGGGCCGGCATTGCGGCCCAGTTCCCGCGCATTGGCGGCCAGCATCAGGATTACACCGTTGCCCAATTGACCAATTTCCGTGCCGGCACCCGCAACAACAGCGCACAGATGACTGTTATTGCCAGCCGCATGTCCGATGTCGAAATCAAAGCTGTGGCAGACTACGTAGCCGGCCTGAAGTAACCAAGCATTCATAGTAATAATTGCAGGATGTACCGAGGGGTGGCCAAGGCTACCCCTTTTGTTTTTTAAAGACGACGATCGCATAGCATGAGCACAAGCACCAACTCCAGTACCAGCACTGCCGGATTACAGATCAAGACCAAGCGCCGCTGGCTCGACGATGCGGTGGAACTTATTTCTTCCATGCGCTTTGCGATCAGCCTGCTGACGCTGGTCGCGCTTGCTTCGGTGATCGGCACCGTGTTAAAGCAAAATGAACCGATGCCGAATTACGTCAATCAGTTCGGTCCGTTCTGGTTTGAAGTATTCGGCAAGTTCAGCCTGTACACGGTTTATTCGGCCTGGTGGTTCCTGCTGATCATGGCTTTTCTGGTGCTGTCGACCTCGCTGTGTATCCTCCGCAATGCGCCCAAGATGCTCAAGGACATGCGCAGCTGGCGCGAAAACGTGCGGGAAGAGTCGCTGCGCAACTTCCATCACAAGGCCGAGTGGGCGTCCAGCGCGTCGCGCGCCGGTCTGACGCAGCGCTTGCTGGCGCAACTGGCCGAGCGGGGCTACAAGACCAAAGTGGTCGAAAAGGAGCGGGCTACCCTGATCGCCGCCAAGCAGGGCGCAGCCAACAAGTGGGGCTACATCTTCGCCCACAGCGCGATCGTCATCATCTGCATCGGCGGTCTGCTCGATTCGGACATGCCGATCCGCTTCCAGCAATGGTTCCTGGGCAAGACGCCGTTTGCCGGCAACGGCATCATCGCCGACATCCCGCAGCAGCACCGGCTGAGCCTGGCCAATCCGACCTTCCGCGGC
Organism: Herminiimonas sp. CN; assembly: GCF_000622895.1. Lineage (GTDB taxonomy): Bacteria > Pseudomonadota > Gammaproteobacteria > Burkholderiales > Burkholderiaceae_D > AVCC01. The sequence continues at coordinate 64,820 of NZ_AVCC01000006.1, read as the reverse complement.
AACACCCTGATTCCCGAGGGGGCAACCAGCAGCACCGCCATCATCCCGCAGCAGGATGGCGTGCTGATTCAGGATTTGCCGTTTTCGATCCTGCTCAAGAAATTCACCATCGATTTCTATTCCACCGGCATGCCGAAACTGTTTGCCAGCGACGTGATCGTCACCGATCATCAGAGCGGGAAATCGTTTCCGGCCACAGTCAAGGTCAACGAGCCGCTGATTTACAAGGGTGTGGCGATCTATCAATCGAGCTTCGAGGATGGCGGCAGCAAGCTGCAGCTGACCGGTTATCCGATGGCGGGCAGCAAGGCCTATGCATTCCCGATGAGCGGCGTGGTCGGCAACACGACGGTGCTGAGCAAGGCCAACCAGCCTGGCAGTGGCGGCGAGTACACGGTGGAGTGGTCCGGCTTTCGCCCGTTCAACATCGAGAACATGGGCGAAGGACAGGATCTGCGTTCGGTCGACAAGACCTTCAACCAGAAATTATCGAGCGGATTCGACAAGCACACCGGCTCGGCGGCCAAGAACGCCAACGACAAGAACCTGAAAAACGCCGGCCCCAGCGTGCAGTACAAACTGCGCGACAAGAACGGCCAGGCGCGCGAATTCCAGAATTACATGCAGCCGGTACTGCTCGACGGCGCCTACGTGTTTCTGGCCGGCACGCGCGATACGCCGGCCGAACAATTCCGTTTTTTGCGGATTCCAGCCGATGACAATAATACCGTGCAGGAATGGATGCGCTTGCGCGCCGCGCTGCTTGACCCTGCTCTGCGCGAACAGGCCGCGCAACGCTATGCGCGGCGCGCATTGCAGGGGGTACCCGACGAGGGCGGGAAACTCGGTTCGCAGTTGCAGCAATCGGCCGGCAAGAGCCTGACGGTGTTCGCCGGCGACGGCACGGCAGCCGGTTATATCGCGGTATCGAAATTTCTGGAAAAGATCCCGCCCGCCGAGCAGGAAAAGGCCGCCGATATTTTCATGAAGATACTCAACGGCAGCATGTGGGATCTGTGGCAGGCGGCGCGCGAAAAAGACCGCTTGCCGCCGATCGAAGCCAACGACAAGCACGCGCGTTTCCTGCAATTGAGCACCAGCGCGCTGTCCGACGCATTCTTTTATAGCGCGCCGGTGTATCTGCAGTTGCAGGGTTTCGAGGAGATCAAGGCTTCGGTGTTTCAGGTCACCCGTTCGCCCGGCAAGAAGGTAGTCTATTTCGGCTGCCTGCTGCTGACGCTGGGCGTGTTTGCGATGTTTTATATCCGCGAGCGCCGCCTGTGGGTCTGGCTCAAGGATGGCGACACTGGTTCGGTGGCCCTGATGGCGATGAGTTCGCAGCGCAAAACGCTGGATTTCGAAAATGACTACCTTGCCATCAAACGGCAAATGACGCAGCCAGACCGACCCGTGCAGTGAGCGCGCGATAGGACTACACTTCGGTTCTGGTAATCGGAGTGAAATTAAGCAAAAACGAAGCAGGTTGTCCCGGCGCCGGCCTGGCAACAACGGAGAAACATCATGGAATTGACGCAACAAGCAAGTTATTCGCCGCAACCCGGTTATTTCAGGCGCCTGTCGCCGCTCGACTGGCTATATGCGGCGGCACTGGTGGCAGGTTCGCTGACCGGTTTGAACATGTACGGCCATCACATGGATCTCTACGAGAAAGCGATCCTGCTGCTGGCGGCGCCGACCTTTGCCTGGCTGGGCTGGAACTGGAAGCCGGTGCGCGGGCTGATGGCCGTGCTGGCGATCCTGAGCCTGTCCGGCATCGCGCTGTACGGCGGTTCGCTCGACATGGCGAACCAGAAATTCCTGCTCAAATACCTGCTGTCGAGCCAGTCGGCGATTCTGTGGATGGGGACCTTGTTCATACTGTCGACGGTTTTCTACTGGGGCGGCCTGATTGCCCGCTCCGATTTCGGTTCTTCGGTCGGCTCGGTCCTGTGCTGGGCTGCGGTGGTGATGGGTTTCACCGGCATGCTGGTGCGCTGGTACGAGTCGTACCTGATCGGCGCCGACATCGGCCACATACCGGTGTCGAACCTGTATGAAGTGTTCATCCTGTTTTCGATGATCACCGCGTTGTTCTACCTCTACTACGAACAGCATTATGCGACCCGCCAGCTGGGGCCGTTCGTGCTGCTGGTGATCGCCGCTGCGGTCGGCTTCCTGCTCTGGTACACGGTATCGCGCGACGCCGCCAACATCCAGCCGCTGGTGCCGGCGCTGCAAAGCTGGTGGATGAAAATCCATGTGCCGGCCAATTTCATTGGCTACGGCACCTTCGCGCTGGCTTCGATGGTCGCGGTGGCCTACCTGCTCAAATCGAAAGGCATCCTGGCCGATCGCCTGCCGGCGCTGGAAGTGCTGGATGACGTGATGTACAAGGCGATTTCAGTCGGTTTCGCTTTTTTTACCATCGCCACCATCCTCGGCGCGCTGTGGGCGGCAGAAGCCTGGGGCGGCTACTGGTCGTGGGACCCGAAAGAAACCTGGGCGCTGATCGTCTGGCTGAATTACGCGGCCTGGCTGCACATGCGCCTGATGAAGGGCTTGCGCGGACAAATGGCGGCATGGTGGGCGCTGGGCGGCCTGGTGGTGACGACCTTCGCCTTTTTGGGCGTCAACATGTTCCTGTCCGGCTTGCATTCATACGGGGAATTGTAACTAATTCGACAAATAATCCGCCTCTGTGGGAATGAAGCATAGGCTTCGGCTGTCATACAACGGTGTGCTGCGTTCGCAGCACACCCGATCAAGCACTTGACCAGTCTGAGGAGGATTATCATGAAAATCATTCGATCTGGATTTTCTGTGTTGACGGCAGCGCTGCTGGCTGGGTCTGCCTCGATGGCGGCCGCGCAAATGCCAGTCAGGGCAGCCGACGGCATGTTGACCAATGCGGCCGGCATGACTCTGTACACCTTCGACAAGGACGCCGCAAACAGCGGCAAGAGCGCCTGTAACGGCCCCTGCGCGGCCAACTGGCCACCGCTGCTGGCGCAACCGGCCGATCAGGCTAGCGGCGATTACAGCATCATCATGCGCGACGACGGCCAGCAGCAATGGGCATTCAAGGGCAAGCCGCTGCACCAGTGGAGCCGGGACCAGAAGCCCGGCGACAAGAGCGGCGATGGTTTCAACAGCGTCTGGCATATCGTCAGATAAACGGCCTGAGCGAGCCGATTTTGCCAGTGCGGCGGGTTGGCCGGCAGTTTGCTTGTGCATGACAGATTCTAGCCCGGATGCGCGGCATCGGACATGCGGGGTTGCCGATGACGACCGTAATGCGTAAGGCTGCGCCAGCGCGCCAGACCAATTGACAACACTTACCGCCAACCGCGCGAATTGGAGTCATCATGTTGATTAAACGCAGCCCGAACGGGATCGAAATTCCGTTCCCGTCTGAAATTACACCACAGCACATCTTTGAATCGCGCCGCAACTTCATCCGGCAGATTGCGCTCGGCTCCATCGCCGGCGGCGCGCTGCTGGAAATGGCCGGGCGCCAGGCGCTGGCGCAGAATTCCGGCCAGAAACTGGCCGGCAAGCCCAATCCGGCCTATGTCGTGATGGACCGGCCGAGCGCCTACAAGGATGCGACCACCTACAATAATTTCTACGAATTCGGCACCGACAAGGCGGACCCGGCCAAGTACGCCGGCAGCCTGAAGCCGCGGCCATGGAGCATCGTTATCGAAGGCGAAGTCAAGAAGCCGGTGATGCTGGACTTGGATAGCCTGATCAAGCTGGCGCCGCTGGAGGAGCGCATCTACCGCCTGCGCTGCGTCGAAGGCTGGTCGATGGTGATTCCGTGGATCGGCTATTCGCTGTCGGCGTTGATCAAAAAGGTGGAGCCGACCGGCAATGCGAAATTTATTGAATTCGTCACGCTGGCCGATCCGAAGCAGATGCCCGGCCTGCGCAGCCCGGTGCTGGACTGGCCGTATGTCGAAGGCTTGCGCATCGACGAGGCGAATCATCCGCTGGCGCTGCTGACGTTCGGCATGTACGGCGAAGTCTTGCCGCACCAGAACGGCGCGCCGGTGCGCATCGTGCTGCCGTGGAAGTACGGCTTCAAATCGGCCAAGTCGATCGTCAAGATCCGCTTCGTCCGGGAGCAGCCGAAGACCGCGTGGAGCCGCGCCGCGCCGCAGGAATACGGCTTTTATTCGAACGTCAATCCGGCGGTCGATCATCCGCGCTGGTCGCAGGCCAGCGAGCGGCGCATCGGCGAAGACGGCTTCTTCACCAGGAAGCGCAAGACATTGATGTTCAACGGCTACAACGAGGTCGCCTCGCTGTATGCGGAAATGGATCTGGGGAAATTTTTCTGAGGCGGCATTGCAATGGACGTCACCGACAAGCCCCCGTTTCACCCGACGCCGAAGCAACTGCGCGCGATCAAGGCCGGCGTTTTCCTGCTGGCGCTGCTGCCGTTTCTGCGCCTGGTTTTGTTTACGCTGACCGACCGGCTGGGTGCCAATCCGATCGAATTCATCACCCGCAACAGCGGCGACTGGACGCTGTATTTGCTCTGCATCACGCTGACGGTGACGCCGTTGCGCAAGTGGCTGCAGTGGCCGTGGCTGATCAAGCTGCGCCGCATGCTCGGCTTGTTCGCGTTCTTTTACGTCTGCCTGCACTTTACGGCTTTCGTCTGGTTCGATCATTTCTTCGATCTGGCCGAGATGGCCAGGGATGTCGTCAAGCGCCCTTTCATCACGGTCGGCTTCATCAACTTCGTGCTGCTGATTCCGCTGGCGGCCACCAGCACCAACCGCATGGTGCGCCGGCTGGGCGGCAAGCGCTGGCAATGGCTGCACCGGCTGATCTACCTGATCGCGCCGCTGGCGATCGTGCATTTCTGGTGGATGAAGGCGGGCAAGCACGATTTCGCCCAGCCTGTCCTGCTGGGCCTGATCGTCGCCGCGCTGCTGCTGGTGCGGGTGGTTGCGCGCATCAGGCAACAGCGGCCGCAAAAACGGCTCGTCAAGATTTCACCGATTTGAAGCAGGGCAAGTGCATGACAGGGCAGCGTGAATCCCGTTCGACCCTTGCATTAACGCATAAACATAGGGAGTATGCTGGAAAAACTGCAATTTCCGCATATTTTATATGCGGAGCGTGAAATTACAGGGTGCAGTAATAAACTGCGCCGAAATCGATCAGGCGATCAGGGTTTCCAGTGCAAACAGATCGGCTACCGTTTCGCGCTGGCGGATCAGGTGCACCCGGTCGCCATCGACCATCACTTCGGCCGCGCGCGGGCGGGTATTGTAGTTCGACGCCATCGTCATGCCGTAGGCGCCGGCCGACATGATCGCCAGCAGATCGCCCGGCTCCAGCGCCAGCGCGCGGCTGCGCGCCAGCCAGTCGCCCGATTCGCAGATCGGGCCGACCACGTCGTAGGTTTTTTCGGGCTGCCGGCGCGGCATCACCGGTTGCACCCGGTGCCAGGCTTCATACATGGCCGGACGCATCAAATCGTTCATGGCGGCATCGACCACCGCAAAATTCTTGCTCTCACCGTGTTTCAGGTACAGGGTTTCGGTCAGCAGCAGGCCGGCGTTGCCGACGATCGAGCGGCCCGGCTCGAACAGCACCTTGATCGGCGCGCCGCCATGCTTTGCCGCGCGCCAGCCGTCGATCCGGGCGAACAGCCGCGCCAGATAGGCGCCGACCGGGACCGGCTGCTCGTCGTCGTAGGTAATGCCGATGCCGCCGCCGATGTCGAGATGATGGATCGTGATCCCTTCTGCCGCCAGTGCATCGATCAGTTCGATCACCTTGTCGAGCGCCTCCAGCAGCGGCGCATCGTCCAGCAGCTGCGAGCCGATATGGCAGTCGATGCCGGCCACCGCCAGATGCGGCAAGGCGGCGGCAGCGCGGTAGGTGGCCAGCGCATCGTCGAAGGCGACGCCGAACTTGTTGTCTTTCAGTCCGGTCGAGATGTACGGATGGGTGTTGGCGTCGACGTTCGGGTTGACGCGCAGGCTGACCGGCGCAATCTTGCCCATGTCGCCGGCGACTTCATTCAACAGGTGCAGCTCCGGAATCGATTCGACGTTGAAGCACAGGATGCCGTGCTCAAGCGCCAGGCGCATCTCGTCGCGCGTCTTGCCGACGCCGGAGAATAGGCATTTGCCGGTGTCGCCGCCGGCGGCGATCACGCGCTGCAGTTCGCCACCGGACACCAGATCGAAACCGGCACCCTGTCTGGCTAGCAGATTCAGGATGGCGAGATTGGAATTGGCCTTCACCGCATAGCACACTAGCGCATCGCGGCCGCGGCAGGCATCGGCGTAGGCGGCGAAGTTCTGGCACAGCGCGGCTTTGGAGTAAACATAGGTCGGACTGCCGAACTGCTCGGCAATCCGGTTCAGGGGCGTGCTTTCGGCGCACAGCACGCCATCCCGGTAAGAAAAATGCGACATGGAGAGTAAGATTATTTGGTGGCAGGGAGCGGTATGCCGGCGGGTGCGCCGGTTGCAGCAGGGGTCGGGGTTGCAGCCGGATTTGCGGCAGACGCGGACGTCGGCTTGGTCTGCAGATAGAGCGGCCCTTTTTGGCCGCAAGCGGCCAGCAGGCCGATCAGGGTGGCAAAGACTGCAATGGCGGCGCAGCGCGGCAAACTGAAAAAGGAGTTCACGATTAGAATCACGGTTACATCAACGAATCGGAGTGTAGCATGACGGAATCGGAATTCTTGGCGTTGGCCGACGCAACCCTGGGTGCCATCGAAACTGCGCTGGAGCGCGCTGCCGAGTCCGGCGATCTGGATCTGGAATGCAGCCGCAGCGGCAACGTGCTGGAAATCGAATTCATCGACAACGGTTCCAAAATCATCGTCAATAGCCAGGCGCCGATGCAGGAGATGTGGGTTGCGGCGAAGTCGGGCGGATTCCATTACAAGCGCGATGGCGCGCGCTGGATCAATACCCGCGACAGCTCGGAACTGAGCGCCGCCTTGGCGCGCATGGTGGGCGAGCAGGGCGGCGTGAGTGTGGCGCTGGACGGATTCTGAATCAGGTCAGAACAGTTCGTTCTTGACTTCGTTGCCGGACTTCTCGTCGGCCGGAGTGCCGGCGCCGTCCAGCCCCAGACTCTGGACACCGGTACCGGGCGGATTTTCGGCATAGTAATAATCGCCGTTGGCGGCGATGATGCCATTCGGCACCGGGCGCTCTTCCACCGGCAAGGTATTGATGACCTTTTGCATGTAGCCGATCCAGATCGGCAGCGCCAGGCCGCCGCCGGTTTCCTTGTTGCCCAGATTCCTGGGTTTGTCAAAACCCATCCAGGCGATGCCGACCAGTTTCGGCTGGTAACCGGCGAACCAGGCATCGATCGAATCGTTGGTGGTGCCGGTCTTGCCGGCCAGATCCGGGCGCTTCAGTACCAGTGCTTTGGTGGCGGTGCCGTATCTGACCACATCCTTGAGCATGCTGTCCATCAGGAACGCATTGCGCTCGTCAATCACGCGATTGCTTTCGTTGCCGGCCTTGTCGGGTGCGACCTGCGACAAAATGTTGCCGTCGATATCAGTGATTTTCGAGATGATGTAAGGGCTGACCTTGTAGCCGCCGTTGGCAAATACCGAATAAGCGCCGGCCATCTGCAGCGGAGTGACCGCGCCGGCGCCCAGCGAAAGCGTCAGGTAAGGGGGATTCTTGTCGGCATCGAAACCGAACCGGGTCGAGTACTCCTGCCCGTACTTGGCGCCGATCTTGTTCAGGATGCGCACCGAAATCATGTTTTTTGATTTGGTCAAGCCCTTGCGCATCGTCATCGGGCCATCGTATTTGCCGTCATAGTTCTTCGGTTCCCACGCCTGCCCGCCGGTCAGGCCGCCGCCGAAAGTGATCGGCGCATCGTTGATGATGGTAGCCGGCGACATGCCCTTTTCCAGCGAGGCGGAATAAATGAAAGGCTTGAACGATGAGCCGGGCTGGCGCCAGGCTTGGGTGACATGATTGAATTTGTTGCGGTTGTAGTCGAAACCGCCGACCAGCGCGCGGATGGCGCCGTCTTCGGTGCTGGCCGAGACGAAGGCCGCCGCCACTTCCGGCATGTGCGTGATGCTCCAGCCCTTGCTGTCCTGCGTCACGCGGATCACCGCGCCGCGCTTGATGCGTTGCGCCGGCGCTGCCTTGCTGGAGAGCCAGCTATTGGCAAGACTCAGCCCGCTGCCGGTAATATTGATTTCTTCGCCGGAAGACAGCACTGCATGGATTTTTTGCGGGGAGGCGTCGAGCACGACTGCGGCCACCAAGTCGTCGCTATCGGAATAGTCGGCCAGGTTTTTTTCGATCGCATCGTCGGCTTCGGCCTTGTTCGACGGGATTTCCATGAAGCCTTCCGGGCCGCGATAGCCATGACGCTTCTCGTAATCCATCACGCCGTGGCGCAGCGACAGATAGGCCGCATCCTGATCGGCCTTGCGGATCGTGGTGTATACATTGAGGCCGCGGGTATAGGTGTCTTCCTTGTACTGCTCATAGACCAGCTGCCTGGCCATCTCGGCCACGTATTCGGCATGCATGCCGAATTCATTGCTATAGCTCTTGATATGCAGGGTTTCGTTCTTTGCCTGCTCCAGTTGCGCGTCGTTGATGTAGCCGAGCTGGTGCATCCTGGTCAGGATATATTGCTGACGGGCCTTGGCCCGTTTGGGGTTGACGACCGGATTGTTGGCCGAAGGGGCTTTCGGCAGCCCGGCCAGCATGGCAGCCTCTGCCGTGGTGACGTCCTGCAGTCTCTTGCCGAAATAAATCTGGGCCGCCGAGGCAAAGCCGTAGGCGCGCTGTCCCAGATAAATCTGGTTCATGTATACCTCGAGAATCTGGTCTTTCGACAGGTTTTGTTCGATTTTCCAGGCCAGCAGCGCTTCGTACACCTTGCGCTTGAAGGTTTGTTCGCTGGATAAGAAGAAGTTGCGCGCCACTTGTTGGGTAATGGTGGAGGCGCCCTGCCTGGCGCCGCCGCCCAGGTTGTGAACAGCGGCACGCAGGATGCCCTGGTAATCGACGCCGCCATGCTCGTAAAAGCGGTCATCCTCAATCGCCAGCACCGCTTTTTTCATCACATCCGGAATATCCCTGATGTGCACCATGCTGCGGCGCTCTTCGCCGAATTCGCCAATCAGAACATTGTCCGCAGAAAAGACGCGCAAGGGCATCTTTGGCCGGTACACTGTCAGCGCATCCAGCGCCGGCAAATTCGGGTACGCCAGTGCCAGCGCAATGCCGAGCACCAGCAGACCGACCAGCGCCAAGCCCAATGCCAGCCCCGTTGCGCCGATCATGATCCGGGCAATCAAGCCGAGCGAGCCGGAGGGTAATTTCTTTGTGGATTTTGCAGCGTCGTTGGTTGTCATGCGTGGGGTCTGGGTGGAGTCATTGTCGGCGATATTATAGCGGCAGCCGCACATCGCCTCTTCCGCGAATGCAAGGGAGCAGCCGCATAGTCTGCCGGTTCATAACCGCTGCCGGCAAAGTCGGATTTTGGCAACGGCGATTTCGTGTCCTGACGGAAAGTTCTTTACACGTTCTGGCGCTTGTTGCTAGGATTTAAAGTGATCTTGAATAAGTTTTACCCAAGCTACGGTTTTAAAAGAAAAATAAACTCGGGTTTTTTACTACTGCCCGGCAAATTGGACAGTCGATTCGGTGTTGCGTTCACACGGTGCGTCACCTTTAAGGGGGCTGTTTTTGGCTATTGCAATCAGATCGTTATTCGGTACCAGGAATCCGCCTTTGATAGGCCTGGACATCAGTACTTCAGGGGTGAAGCTGGTTGAGTTGTCGGACGGGGGCAAGAACGAATTGCGATTGGAGCGCTACGCGTTCGAAGTCTTGCCGCGCGGCGCCGTCGTGGACGGCAACATTGAAAATATCGAGCAGGTTGCCGAAGCGGTGCGCCGCATCTGGAAAAAAAGCGGCACCCGCGCAAAAAATGTTGCGCTGGGAATGCCGACGGCCTCGGTCATCACCAAGAAGATCGTCTTGCCGGCAGGAATGTCGGAACTGGAACTGGAGGTGCAGGTCGAGTCGGAAGCCAGCCAGTATATTCCGTTTGCACTGGACGAAGTCAGCCTCGATTTCGACGTGATCGGACCATCCGGCAGTTCGCCCGATGATGTCGATGTCTTGCTAGCCGCTTCGCGTAAGGATAAGGTGGAGGACCGGGTCGCGGTTGCCGAGTCGGCTGGCTTGAAACCGGTCGTCATGGACATCGAATCGTATGCGGCCCGCGCCGCGCTGGAGCGCATCAATGCTGCGCTGCCCAAGGCCGGCAAGGGGCAAATCATCGCCTTGTTCCGGATCGGGACCCAACTCACGCATATCTCGGTGATGCTGGATGGCCAGGTGATTTATGAGCGCGAGCAGCCGTTCGGCGGCAATCAGCTGACCCAGGATATCGTGCGAACCTATGGCTTGACCTTTGAAGAGGCGGAGATCAAGAAAAAGGCCGGCAATTTGCCCGACAACTATGGGGCTGAATTACTGACACCCTTTCTGGAGAGCGCTGCGCAGGAGATCACCCGGGCGATACAGTTCTTTTTCACTTCGACGCCACACGCCCGCATCGACCGGTTGTTCCTGGCCGGAGGCTGCGCGATCATCCCCGATCTGGTCGACATCGTCGCCAGCAGGACCAAAATTGCAAGCGCGGTCGTCAACCCTTTTGGCGGCATGAAACTGGGCGAGGGGGTCCGTGAAAAGCAATTGCGCATCGACGCGCCCGCCTATCTGGTCGCTTGCGGCCTGGCGCTGCGGAGGTTCGATTCATGATCAAGATCAACCTGCTGCCGCACCGTGAAGAAGAACGCAAAAAACGCCAGAGCGAATTTTACGCAATGCTGGGTTTGGCCGGCACTGTAGCGGCGCTGGTGGTGATCCTGGTGGGCTTTGGCATTGGCAATAAAATCTCCGCCCAGGAACAGCGGAATAACTTCATCAAGACCGAAAATGCCAAGCTCGATACGCAGATCAAGGAAATCTCGATGCTGAAACAGGAGATCGAGGCGTTGAAGGCGCGGCAGCAAGCAGTAGAGGACTTGCAGGGAGACCGCAACCAGCCGGTCTACCTGATGGATGAACTGGTCAGGCAAACTCCCGAAGGCGTCTATTTGCATGCGTTCAAGCAGGATGGCCAGCGTGTGGTCATGAATGGCTATGCGCAATCGAATGAGCGGGTTTCGGAATTTTTGCGCAATCTCAGCAACAACTCTTCGTGGCTCAATTTGCCCGAGTTGATTGAAATCCGCTCCACCAGCCTCGGGCAGGGCAAAGACGCCAAAAAAGTTTTTGACTTCACTGTCAACGTCGGCATCAAGCGCCCGCGCGACAAAGAGCAGGCAGCAGTTGCCAGCGTCTCACCTACCAAACCCTGACAATACAGCGAGAGGCGTGTCATGGCAGATTTGAAACGGGTGATCGATTCACTCGCCGTACAGTTCCGCGGCTTGGACGGGCGGCAGCCAGGCCAGTGGCCGCTTGCGCCGCGCCTGCTGTGCGCGTTCGGGGTCCTGTTTGCAGTACTGGTGCTGGGTTGGTATTTTTACTGGAGCGACCAGATTGCAGCGCTGGATGCCGGAGTGCAGCAGGAGCAAAAGCTCCGGGAGGAATACCGCAGCAAGATCGCGCAGGCGATGAATCTGGACGGTTTGCGCAAACAAAAAGAGCAGGTGGGCCATTATGTGGCCACTCTGGAAAAGCAATTGCCGAACAAGGCTGAGATGGATGCGCTGCTGTCCGATATCAACCAGGCCGGTATTGGGCGCGGCCTGCAATTCGAACTATTCAAGCCGGGACAGGTGGCAGTCAAGGACTACTATGCCGAACTGCCGATCAATATCAAGGTCGCCGGCAGTTATCACGCTGTCGGTGCGTTCACCAGCGACATCGCCAATTTGCCGCGCATTGTCACGCTCAACAACATGAACCTGGTTGCCGGCAAGGATGGCGCATTGAGCCTGGAAGCGATCGCCAAGACGTTTCGTTACCTGGATCCGGAAGAGGTTGCGGCCCAGCGCAAGCTGGCTGCCGACAAGAAGGGTGGCAAAAAATGATGCGTTCCCGATGGCTCAAGTGCCTGCCGCCAGCACTGCTGCTGGCCAATCTGGGCGGGTGCGGCGGCAACGATCAACAGGAAGTCGCGCAATGGATGAGCGATGTCAAGCGCGAAACTAAAATCGTCACTTTGAAAATTGACGAACCCAAGAAATTCACTCCGTTTGTCTACGGCGGCGCCGATGCGGTCGATCCTTACAATCCAATCAAGCTTTCCGTGGCGCTGGCGAAAATGCAGGCCAAATCCAGCGGCGCGCTCAAGCCGAATCTCGACCGGCGCCGGGAGGTGTTGGAAGACTACCCGCTGGATACGGTGAAAATGGTTGGAACTTTGCAAAAACCCGGCCTCAGTTATGCGCTATTGCAGGTTGATAAAGCGGTGTTCCAGATCAAGGTCGGCAATTATGTCGGGCAGAATTTCGGCGTGGTGACCAAAGTGAGCGAAACCGAAGTGGAGCTCAAGGAACTCGTACAAGATGCGTCCGGCGAGTGGACCGAGCGCCAAGCCAAGCTAGAGTTGCAAGGGAACAAATAATGAATGCGCTAAAAAAACACGATAAAAGCTTGGGCCTGACGGTACTCGCAACGGTCAAGCGGGCAGCATGGGGATCGATGGCACTCTGCCTGTCTCTGGTGGGCAGTTTCGCGCTGGCGCAGGAGCCAGCCAATAATACGATCGAGGCGATCGTAGCCAATCAGCAAGGCGCGAACGTGATCGTCAAGGTGACGCTTAAAAAACCGGTCAGCAAAGCGCCGCTCGGCTTTGCGATCACCAGTCCGGCCCGCATTGCGCTCGATTTCCCGGGTGTGAGCAATGCCACCGGCAAGTCGGCGCAGGACATCAATCTGGGCGATGTCACCAATGTCAACCTGGTGCAGGCAGCGCAGCGTTCGCGTCTGGTATTCAATCTGAAGCGGCCCTTGAATTACGCTACCGTAATCGAAGGCAATATGGTGATCGTGACGATTGACGGTTCCGGCGGTATTGCAACCCCGGTAGGCGCATCCGGCCTGCCGGTCGCGGCACCGGCGGTGGCCGGCAAGCAAGAAATCAAAGACATTGATTTTCGCCGCGGTGCAGGCGGAGAAGGGCGCATCATCGTCGATTTGCCGAACAGCCAGATTGGCGTCGATGTGCGCCAGCAGGGGCAGACGATCGTGGTCGATTTTCTGAAAGCCAGTTTGCCGGAAGTGCTGCGGCGCCGGATGGACGTAGCCGATTTCGGCTCTCCGGTGCAAACCATCACGACGCTGCCGCAGGGCAGCAATGTGCGCATGACGATCGAGCCCAAGGGGCTGTGGGAGCACAGCGCCTACCAGAGCGAATCGCAACTGGTGATCGAAGTCAGGCCGATCAAGGAAGACCCGAACAAGCTCACGCAAGGAACGCAAGGCTACCGCGGTGAAAAGCTGTCGCTTAACTTCCAGAACGTCGAGGTGCGGTCGGTGCTGCAAGTGATAGCCGACTTTACCGGCCTTAACATCATCACCAGCGACAGCGTCAACGGCAATCTCACCCTCAGGCTGAAGGATGTGCCGTGGGACCAGGCACTCGATATCGTGATGCAAGCCAAGGGCCTGGACATGCGCAAGAACGGCAGCGTGCTCTGGATCGCGCCCAAGGATGAATTGCTGACCAAGGAAAAACTGGAACTGGAGCAAAAGGCGCAAATCACCGAACTGGAACCATTGCGCTCGGAATCCTTCCAGTTGAATTACCAGAAGGCAGACGCATTCAAGCTGGTTTTCGGGCTGGATGGCGCCGCCGACAGCAAAAATCGGATTCTGTCGAAACGCGGCAGCGCCGTCATCGACCCGCGCACCAATCAATTGTTCGTCACCGATATTGCATCCAAGCTCGACGATATTCGCAAATTGATCCAGAAGATCGACATTGCAACCCGCCAAGTGCTGATTGAAGCGCGCATGGTCGAGGCCACCGACGGTTTCAGCAAGAATCTCGGCGTCAAGCTTGGTTTCGCGGATCTGCGCACGATGCGTGGCGGCGACTCCGGTTATTCGGTTGGCGGTAATAATCGCCTGGCTTTTACTGGGAATTATCTTGGAGTGGGTGAGCAGACCGGCCAAGCCAAGGTGACTGATGGTAGCTATATTCCTAATTCGCAATCCATTAATTTGCCGGCCGGTAAAATTAATGGCCTTGATCCCGGGAGCCTCGCGCTCAGCCTGTTTTCGGCTGCCGCCAACCGTTTTTTGAATCTGGAAATTTCGGCATTGGAGGCTGACGGCAAGGGCAAGATCATTTCCAGTCCGCGCGTTGTGACAGCCGATCAGCAGGCTGCGCTGATCGAGCAGGGCGAGGAAATTCCGTATCAGGAGGCGACCAGCAGCGGCGCGACCTCGGTTTCGTTTAAAAAAGCCAACCTGAAACTGGAAGTAACGCCGCAGATCACGCCGGATGGCAACATCATTCTCGATGTCGACGTCACCAAAAACAGCCGCGGCGCTCCTGTCGGCGGCAACTTCGCGATCAACACCAAGCATGTAAAAACGAATGTCCTGGTCGAAAATGGCGGCACCGTGGTGCTCGGCGGCATCTATACCCAGGAGGATCGCGACGATGTGACACAGGTGCCGCTGCTGGGCGATATTCCGATCGTCGGCAATTTGTTCAAGAACAAGAGTCGTTCCAGCGAAAAGACGGAGTTGTTGATTTTCATCACGCCGAAAATCGTGACGGATCGCCTGACAGCACGTTGATTGAAAATTTTAAAAATAGCCAGGGAATAACAATGAGATTTGGCCTGAAAGGTAATTCGGAACATGCATTCCGAAATATTGCTGCAGAATTATGTGCGGCAATCATGCTTGCTGCTTGCGGCGGTGGCGGCGGCAGCCCTGGAACGGGGCCTTTGGCACGCTACGACATCAGCCTTGCCACCAATAGTTCAACGGTTGTTTTTGGCGGCGTGAATACAAGGATGACGATCAAGTTGTCGGGTAGTTGCGGCACTGGAGGCAATGCCTGCGACAATTTGGTCGGTCGGGAAATCGCCATTTCTTCCAGTAACCCATCGGCAGTGAGCTTTACACCGTCAACCGTCATTACAAATGCTGACGGGGAAGCGCAAGTCACCGTTTCTGCCGCATCGGTCGATGTTGCCGGGGTGGTGCAGATTACTGCAACTACCAAATTGACCGGCTACGATTACAGCAGGACGATTAGCCTCGGTGTCAACAATGCAGTCGATCGCACTATTACGGCGGCGGATGACCAATTTGTTGTCGATATGGGAACGCTCAAAAGCTGCACCGATTATCAAACTTTCATTATCAACGTGAAAAATCGCAATGGGGTACTGCAGGACAATGCACAAGTTAATATTCAATCGATCACCCAAGCTGAAGGCGGAGTGAAGGATCTCGGTGTATTGCAAAGCTTGGGTCATGTGTGGTGGATACAAGCAAGGCCAGCTTTGGCGCTTTGTGATGACAAAGGTGTGACGCCGGTGGTTGGTGATGTGATGTTCAATGTATTGCCTGGAGATGGTTCAGCTCCTTACTCAATCGGATACAGGGTGCGGTACACTGCCAAGTAGCAGAAATTCTTCACAAAAACCGGGGATTTCCCGGGTTTTTGATGCACAATTCACCAATGACTTCCAATAATATTTTCCTCGTCGGCCTGATGGGTGCCGGCAAAACCACCGTTGGGCGCGCGCTGGCCAAGAAGCTGAACAAGCGTTTCGTCGATTCCGACCATGAGATCGAGGCGCGCACCGGTGCGTCAATTCCATGGATTTTTGAAATCGAAGGGGAGGAGAGTTTTCGCCGGCGCGAAGCGGAAGTGATTCGCGACCTGACCGCAGAGCGGGGCATTGTGCTGGCCACCGGCGGCGGAGCGATTCTCGATGCGCAAAGCAGGGCTTATCTGCATGAACGCGGCACGGTAGTGTATTTACGCACCAGCGTACAGAACATTTTGCAGCGCACCGGGCATGACAAGAATCGGCCTTTGCTGCAGACTGCCGATCCGCGCAAACGGCTGGAAGAACTCAGTCGCCAGCGCGATCCGCTGTATCGTGAAATTGCCCACGTCGTAATCGATACCGGGCGGCCGAATGTACAATTCATGGTGCATTCGATCCTGAACCAACTGGGTTTGACAGCGCCTGACGCGCATACTTGCACATCAGGCGCACGCCCGTACACACAGCAACAGATGAATACTTCGCAATATTTCCCCGTGCAATTGAAAGTCGATCTGGGTAGCCGCAGCTATCCGATCATCATTGGCCAGTCATTGCTGACCGACGCCGATTTGATCAGCCACCATATTCAGGGCCAGCGGGTGGCGGTGGTGACCAATACCACGGTGGCGCCCCTGTATCTGGAGCCGTTCACGCAGGCGTTGCAGGCTGCCGGCAAGCAGGTCATGAGCATCATCCTGCCCGATGGCGAGGAACACAAGGACTGGGCCAGCCTGATGCAGATTTTCGATGCCTTGCTGGGCGCAAAATGCGACCGCAAGACCACCCTGATTGCGCTCGGCGGCGGCGTCATCGGCGATCTGACCGGGTTTGCGGCCGCCAGTTACATGCGCGGCATTCCGTTCATCCAGGTCCCGACCACCTTGCTGTCGCAAGTCGATTCTTCGGTCGGCGGCAAGACCGGCATCAATCATCCGCTGGGCAAGAACATGATCGGCGCGTTTTACCAGCCGCAGGCGGTCATCACCGACACCACCACGCTGGCCACCCTGCCAGCGCGCGAACTGGCTGCCGGCTTGGCCGAGATCATCAAGGTGGCAGCCATCATCGATGCGCCGTTTTTTGACTGGATCGAGGCTAACATCGCCCAACTGGTGGCGCGCGATACTGCCGTGATTGCCGAGGCAATCCGCCGTTCCTGCGCAATCAAGGCCGATGTGGTGCGCCAGGATGAGCGCGAAGGCGGTTTGCGCGCCATACTCAACTTCGGTCATACCTTCGGTCATGCGATCGAATCCGGCCTCGGCTACGGCAAATGGCTGCATGGCGAGGCGGTCGGCTGCGGCATGGCAATGGCGGCCGATCTGTCGTATCGGCTTGGATTCATCGATTATGTGAGCAAGGTCCGGGTCGTCAATCTGGTGCAAGCGGCAGGCTTGCCGACGGTGGCGCCCGATCTGGGCCAGGCGCGCTGGCTGGAGCTGATGGAAGTCGACAAGAAGAATGAAGGCGGCCGAATCAAGTTCATCCTGCTCAAGCCGTTGGGCAAACCTGTGATCATGAGCGTGCCGCCGGACGTTCTGCAAGCGACACTGCAAGCCGCAATCCATTAAGCGCGATTTATGAACCTCGACGCCCACCTTGCACCTTACGCCGCCTTGTCGGCTACCTCGCAAGGGCGGCGTTTTGCCGAGCCGCCATCATCCTCGCGCACCGAGTTCCAGCGCGACCGCGACCGCATCATCCACTGCGCCGCCTTTCGCCGGCTGGAATACAAGACGCAAGTCTTCGTCAATCACGAGGGCGACCTGTTTCGCACCCGTTTGACGCATAGCCTGGAAGTGGCGCAAATCGCCCGTTCGGTGGCGCGCAATCTGCGCCTGAACGAAGATCTGATCGAAGCGATCTCGCTGGCGCACGATCTGGGCCACACGCCGTTCGGCCACGCCGGACAGGATGCGCTGAACGCCTGCATGAAGGATTACGGCGGCTTCGAACACAACCTGCAAAGCCTGCGCCTGGTTGACGCGCTGGAAGAGCGCTACGGCGCTTTCGATGGCCTGAACCTGACTTTCGAAACCCGCGAGGGCATCCTCAAGCATTGCTCTCTGGAAAATGCAGCCAGTCTCGGAACCATCGGCCGGCGCTTCATCGAGCGCAAGCAGCCATCGCTGGAAGCGCAGCTGGCCAATCTGGCCGATGCAATCGCCTACAACAATCACGACATCGATGACGGCTTGCGCTCCGGTTTGCTGACGGTCGAGCAATTGGCCGAGGTCGATCTGTTCGCGCGCCACCGGCGCGAAGTCGAAGCGGTTTTTCCTGGCATCAGCGGGCGGCGCGCGATCCATGAAACGGTGCGCCGCATGATTAATGCACTGATCGTCGATTTGATCCAGACTTCCGAGGCCCGCATCGCCGAAGTACAGCCGGCATCGATCGACGACGTGCGCAATGCCGGCAAGCTGATCGCGTTTTCGGACCCGATGCGGCAGGATGCCGCGCTGCTGAAGCGCTTCCTGCACGAAAATCTGTACCGCCACTATCTAGTCAACCGGATGACGACCAAGGCGCGCCGCATCATCACCGCCTTGTTCGATGCTTTCATGGCAGAGCCGATCCTGTTGCCGCCCGACTACCGCCTGCCCGCCGGACAGCATGACTTGCAGGCGCAGGCGCGCAAAATCGCCGACTACATCGCCGGCATGACCGACCGTTACGCGATGCGCGAGCATCGGCGCTTGTTCGTAGTGGAAGAAATCTGATCACCTGGCAGCTAAAAATACACCAGCATGTATTTTTAATTTTCCGCATATAAATTATGCGGCAATGGCGCTGTTTTTTTTCATACTCCCTATATTATGAATTCATGCCAAGGTCCGTAGCGGGTGCGCGTGCGGCGGCCAGGCCGGTGCGAAGAAGCCATTGACCAGTTCCGGCGTCACTTCCGCCAGCGTGGCCGGGTTCCACTGCGGCGCGTTATCCTTGTCCACCACCAGCGCCCGCACGCCTTCGATGACTTCGCCGTGTTCGAAGCAATGCCGCACCATGCTGCGCTCCATGCGCAGGCAGTCGGCCACGTCCAGCGCAGCGCTGCGCCGGATCTGCTCCAGCGTCACGCACATCATCAGCGGCGAGCGTTTTTGCATGACGGCCAGGGTTTTCCGGGCGAACGGCGAGTCGTCCTGTGCCAGCGAGGCAACGATGGCCGGCACCGAATCCGCAGCAAAATGGCGATCGATCGCGGCCCGATGGGTCGCCAGCATGCTCGCTTCAGGTGCGATCGGGCTACTCAAGCAGGCCGCAAAGTCGCGCACGACTGCTCGCACATCAAGTTCGTGGCCGGAGCGCAGCAATGCTGTTAGCGCCGGCAATTGCGCCGATGGCACGAAGACATCGGCCAGGCCGGCATGCAAGGCGTCTGCCGCCGCGATGATTTCGCCGCTGACTCCCAGATAGGTGCCGAGCTGCCCTGCGCAATGCGACAGGAAATAGCCGCCGCCGACGTCCGGAAACAAACCGATATTGACTTCCGGCATCGCCATTTTGGTGCGTTCGGTCACGATGCGCAGCCGGGAACCAGGGCCGGCCTGCGCCACGCCCATGCCGCCGCCCATCACCACCCCATCCATCAGCGCGATATACGGCTTCGGATAGGCGTGGATCAGGTGGTTCAGCGCATATTCTTCAGTAAAAAAATCCTCCAGCAACGCACTGCCGCCGCGCGGCGTTGCGGTGCCGACATCATAGAAAAAACGGATATCGCCGCCTGCGCAGAAAGCCTTTTCGCTGCTGCTGCGGATCAGCACCGCGCGGATGCCGGCATCCGCGCGCCACGCCAGCAGCGCTGCGGTGATGGCGCGGATCATCTCCAGCGATAAGGAATTGAGCGCCTTGGGACGATCCAGCGTGATGCAGCCGATCTGGTTTTCAGTCGAAATTTGAACGTGTTCAGTCATGGTGCGGATGCGTGCCGGAAGTGTGAGTGGAATTGCAGTGCGGTAACGATAGCAGGTTTCTTGCCTGCTGCCCGACAAGTGTATCAGGTGCAAAAAAGGGCGCAAAAAAGGGCGCAAAGTGTGCGCCCTTGATCGTTGCGAGTCGAATTGTTCGACTATGCGTATCTCCATTCAGGAAATCGCGGGTGCTTCCGGCAACTCGGGTTCGCCGTTCAGGTGCTTGATGGCATCGTGCTGATGGTCTTGTACCTTGCTTTTGTGCTTGATGACCTGGCGGTCGAGCTTGTCGATCAGCATGTCGATGGCCGCGTACAGGTTTTGGTCCGCGCTTTCGGCATGCAGGGCCTTTCCGCTGACATTCAGGGTGATTTCGGCGCGTTGCCGTTTTTCTTTTTCGGGGAGCTTATCCACGGCCAGGATGACCGCTATATCAATGACATGATCGAAGTGGCGCGTGATGCGCTCGATTTTGGATGCTACGTAGTCACGAATGGCAGGGGTTACTTCGAGGTGATGTCCACTGATGGTGAGGTTCATAAAGCACTCCTATGGAAGTTGTCGCTGCGCGCCACCGGCCCGAACTGTCGGCCAGAGTCAGGACACAACAACGTAACTGCATTGCAAAAACTACAAACGACCGGACTACAGAGACTTTCGCAGGTTGACAGGCGGGATCTTCAGCGCCTCGCGGTACTTTGCGACGGTGCGGCGCGCGATGACCATGCCTTGCTCGCCCAGCATGTCGGCGATTTTGCTATCGGAAAGTGGGATTTTCTGGTTTTCAGCTCCTATCAGTTGCTTGATGAGTGCGCGGATTGCCGTGGAGGAAGCTTCCCCTCCGGTTTCGGTGGCGACATGACTGCCGAAGAAGTATTTCAACTCAAACATGCCATGCGGTGTGAGCATGTATTTTTGGGTGGTGACACGCGAGATTGTGCTCTCGTGCAGGTCTAGTGTATCAGCAATTTCACGCAAAACAAGAGGCCGCATGGCAACTGCGCCGTGGGCGAAAAAGTTCCGTTGCCGATCGACAATCGCTTGCGCAACGCGCAAAATCGTATCGAAGCGCTGGCGCATGTTCTTGACCAGCCATTTCGCTTCCTGCAGTTGCGACGCCATCGAACCATCGCCCTTGCCTTGCTTGAGTATATTGGCATACAGCGCATTGACCCGCAGGCGCGGCATGACATCCTGGTTCAAGCTCACCTGCCAGTCGTTTTTCCAGGGCCGCACAATGACGTCGGGCACCACATAGTCGGAACTGTCGCCGCCGAACGCTGCGCCCGGGTGCGGATTGCATTGCCTGATCAGCACCTGTGCTTCGCGCAAATCCTCATCGTCGCAGTCGAGCAGTTTCCGGAGTTTGCTGAAGTCGCGCTGGGCAAACAGGGGCAGGTGCTGTTCGACAATGGCAAGCGCCAGGCGTCGCGTCACGAACGGCGCTTTCGGCAGGCGGCGGATTTGCAGCGCAAGGCATTCCGACGGGGTGCGCGCGCCAACGCCGGCCGGATCGAAGCTTTGCAGCAGGGCCAGCGCGAACGACAGGTCTTCCGGTTCGATATCGAGTTCGGGTGGCAGGCGGGCATGGATCGTTTCGAGAGACTCTTCCAGGTAGCCGTTGTCGTCGAGTGCATCAATCAGTAATTCCAGCAATGCGCGATCGCGCTGCAGATGCAGGCTCACATGGGCCTGCTCCAGCAAATGCTCGCGTAGCGTGCATTCGTGCGCGCCGAGCTGGGCGCGGCCGTCATCGTCCTCCGGTGCCTTGTTGGTGCGCGCCACATCGTCAAAACCCCAGTCCGATTCGGCCGCGGGCGGCGTATCGGGCGCATCGAATCCGGCATCCGTTTCGGCCGCAGTGCTGTCGGGCGTACTGGCCGGGGCGGTTTCGGCGGCGGTATGGCTGCTGCTGAGCGCGCCGTCGGCCAGCAGACGCACCGAATGGTCGAGCGGATCGTCCAGCCGTTCCAGCAGCGGATTGTCGGACAGAATCTGTTCCAGCTCCTGATGCAGCTCCAGCGTCGACAGCTGCAACAGGCGAATCGATTGCTGCAACTGCGGCGTCAGCGCAAGATGCTGCGAGGTGCGCAGCTGGAGTGATTGCTTCATACCGAAAAGCCTTGTCGCATGAGGTAGTCTGTCTTTACATGCGGAAATGTTCGCCCAGGTACACGCGTCGTACCGAGGGATCTTCGATGATGTCGTCGGGCTGGCCGCTGGCCAGTACGGCGCCCTGGTTGATGATGTAGGCGCGGTCGCAGATGCCGAGGGTTTCGCGCACATTGTGGTCGGTGATCAGCACGCCGATGCCGCGTTCCTTGAGAAAGCGCACGATGCGCTGAATCTCGATCACGGCAATCGGATCGACCCCGGCAAACGGTTCGTCGAGCAGGATGAAGCGCGGGTTGGTACCCAGCGCGCGAGCGATCTCGACCCTCCGGCGCTCGCCGCCGGACAGCGACAGCGCCTGGTTTTCGCGCAGCTTTTCAATTTGCAGGTCGGCCAGCAGGCTGTTCAGGCGTTCTTCAATGGCGGCTTTCGAGAGCGCCTTGCCGTTTTCCTGTTGCAGTTCCAGCACTGCACGGATATTGTCTTCGACCGTCAGCTTGCGAAACACCGAGGCTTCCTGCGGCAGGTAGGACAGGCCGAGCACCGCGCGACGGTGGATCGGCAGGCGCGAGATGTCGACGCCGTCGAGGTCGATGGCGCCGGCATCCGACGGCACCAGGCCTACGATCATGTAGAACGACGTGGTCTTGCCGGCGCCGTTGGGGCCCAGCAGGCCGACCACTTCGCCGCTGTTTACGTCCAGCGAGATATCGCGCACCACCAGCCGCTTGCTGTAACTCTTTTGCAGGCCGCGCACGCGCAGGGTACTGGAGTGGTTCATCTTATTGGCCCTTTGCAGTGCGCGGCTGGATGGTCACCTTGATGCGCCCGCTGCCCGGCGTGCTGGCGCCGCCGGCGCTGTTAGTGACGTTGAAGAATTCGCTGCCGCTATCGTAGGAAATGAATTCGCCTTCGACTTCGTCAACCGTCTTGCTGCCATCGAGACGCTTCAATTTTGCGCGTGTAAACAATTTGGCAATTTCGGTCTTGGCATCGTATTCGATCCGCTCGGCTTGCCCCTCCACCCACAGATCGGGGCCGCCGTCGCGCTTCTGGCGGAAGGTCGCCAATGCGCCCGGTGCGCCGTACAGGGTGGCGAACTGGTAGCCGGCCGGATCGGTCGTGACGACCACCTTGCCGGCTTTCATCAGCAGCGTGCCGCGCGTCAGGACGACGTTGCCGATGAAAGTATTGATCTGTTTGAGGTCGTCGTAAGACATCCGGTTGGCTTCAATGTTGGTCGGCTTGTCCGCATCGGCTTTCTCGGCCAGTGCGCCGGCAGAAAAAATCATTCCGGCCAGCGTCAGGGACATCAGAAAACACCGTTTCATAACGCTATTCCTATCAAGGAGGATGGGTTGCCGCAGGTTCGACGCATGCATCAATGTACCGGAGCTGCTGTGAAGCTGCCGCGCACATTGCCTTCGACACGCAGTTCCCGGGTGGCGTTGTTGGCAAACATGCTATTGCCGGACAGCGTGGACTGGCCCAGGACCAATTTTACCGGCCGGTCGGACTGCATCACATCCACGTCGGGCAATAGCAGCAGGTATTCGGTTTCGAGGTGTAGGGCCTGACTTGAACCGGCCGCAGGGCGATCGATGCGCACATTCTTGTACAGATGCACTTTGCTGTTATCGTCTTCTATCATCGCGCTTTCGGCTCGCATCGTCATCGGCGCGCGTGCCAGTCCCAGGTTGCTGATGACCGGTTGTGCGATCCGGTAAGAGTCATGCAGCGGCTCGTGGGTGAGTCTGGCACCGGACATCTTGTAGTGCAACTGGCCATTTTTGGCAAGCTGGATGAATTTGAACTCATTCACATAGAAGTCGGGCTCGCTGCGAACCATCCCCGCTGCGTTGTCGATACTGTTTTTGCGCATCACTTCCAGTACCCAGAAACTGCCCAGCGTCATGGCCACGCCCAGCGCAATGATCACGATCAGGCGCAGGCGGTAGGTCGAGCCGGCGTTTTTCATGCCAGGTACGGCGCCAGTGCCGCCGCGTAATTTCCTTGCGCGCGCAGGATGAAGTCGCATACCTCGCGCGCCGCGCCGCGTCCGCCGCCGGCCTGCGTCACGTAATGGACGCGCTGCCTGACCTCGGGATGGCCGTTCGGCACGCTGGCGGCAAAACCGACCCGGGTCAGGATCGGCAGGTCGATCACGTCGTCGCCGATGAAGCCGCACGCCTGGATCGGAATCCCGGTCTGCTCCAACAGTTGTTCGAAGGCGCGCCGCTTGTCGTGTATCCCCTGCTGCACATGCATGATGCCCAGATCGGTGGCGCGGCGCGTCACGATGGCCGACTGGCGCGCGCTGATGATGGCGGTGGCCACGCCCGATTGCTGCAACAGCTTGATGCCGTGGCCGTCGAGCACGTTGAAGCTCTTGATGACTTCGCCATCCGGGCCGAAGTGCAGGCTGCCGTCGGTCAGGATGCCGTCGACGTCGAAGATCATCAGCCTGACCTGGGCTGCGCGCTGCCGGGCCAGTTCGATGCGGTCGTTATCTGTCATCAGATTACCTTGGCGCGCGTCAGGTCGTGGATGTGCAGCGCACCGATCAGTACACCGTCGGCGTCCGCCACCAGCAACTGGTTGATGCGGTGCTGTTCCATGATTTCAACCGCTTCCACCGCCAGCCGGTCGGGGCCGATGGTGCGCGGGTTGGCGTGCATCACGTCGGCGATCGTCAGTTTGCTGAAATCCTGCACGTGTTCGATCAGGCGCCGCAAGTCGCCGTCGGTAAACACCCCGATGGCGTGAAACCGGTCGTCCACCACCGCAGTCATGGCGATGCCTTTGCGGGACACCTCCAGCAGGGCGGCGTTTAGCGAGGCGTCGGCCGTTACGGCCGGAATCGCGTCGCCGCTGCGCATGATGTCGCGCACACGGGTCAGCAGCCGGCGGCCAAGCGCACCGCCGGGGTGCGAGCGGGCAAAGTCCTCGGCCTGGAAGCCGCGCGCATCCAGCAGCGCCACCGCCAGCGCATCGCCCAGCGCCAGAGTGGCGGTGGTGCTGGCGGTCGGCGCCAGGTTCAGCGGACAGGCTTCGCGGTCGACCCCGGCGTTCAGGTGTGCATCGGACAGCTGCGCCAGGCTGGAGGCGTCGTTGCCGGTCATGGCGATGTGCTTGGCGCCCATGCGCTTGATGATCGGCACGATCGCCACCAGTTCGGCCGCTTCGCCCGAGTTCGAGATCGAAATGAAGACATCCTGCGCGGTGACCATGCCGAGATCGCCGTGCGCGGCTTCGGCCGGGTGGACGAACAGGGCCGGGGTGCCGGTCGAGGCCAGGGTCGAGGCAATCTTGCGGCCGATGTGGCCGGATTTCCCCATGCCGGATACCACTACCCGACCGTGGCAGGCAAACAAGATGGCGACCGCCCGCGCGAACGGGCCGCTATCCGCGTTTAGCCGATCCTTCAGCGCCAATATCGCGTCAGCCTCGATTTGCAGCGTGTCGCGCGCGAGGCCGAGCGCGCGTTGCGCCTGCCCGGGGCCGAACGTTGCCGGCAAGTCTTTTGCAGTGGATTGAGTCATACTGGAAGTATAATCCAATTAGCAAAGCAAAAAACCTGCCAGTCGCAACAAAACTGTTCGCCGCGCATCTACCTAATAAAAATCATGTTCTCAGGTCTGGAAATTACCCTCGTTTTGTTAAGCGCCGCCGTGCTGGGCGTGGTCGCCTTCCGCATGCTGCAAATGCCGCCGATGCTCGGGTATTTGGTGGTCGGCATGCTGATTGGGCCGCATGCGCTCGGTTTGGTCGAAAATAGCAAAAATACGCATCAGTTGGCAGAATTTGGCGTGGTTTTCCTGATGTTTTCAATCGGGTTGGAATTTTCGCTGCCGAAACTGGTGGCGATGCGCAAAACCGTGTTCGGGCTCGGCATGGCGCAGGTGTTGCTGACGATCGCGGCCGCCATGGCCTTCGCCTGGATGGTGGCCGAACTGCTGCCGCAGTTGGTCGCGATCAGCTGGCAGGCCTCGTTCGCACTGGGCGGCGCGCTGGCGATGTCGTCGACCGCAATCGTGTCGAAGATGCTGACAGAGCGCATGGAACTGGAAAGCGAACACGGCCGGCGTATCATCTCGATCCTGCTGTTTCAGGACTTGGCGCTGGTGCCGCTGCTGATCCTGGTGCCGGCGCTGGCCGGCGACAAGGGGAGCTTGTTCGAAACCCTGGCCTGGGCCGGCTTCAAGGCGGTGATCGTGCTGGTGCTGCTGCTGTTCCTCGGCCAGAAATTGATGCGCTGGTGGTTCCAGGTAGTGGTCAAGCGCCGCTCGCAAGAACTGTTCATGCTCAACCTGCTGTTGATCGTGCTGGGCGCGGCCTGGATTACCGAGATGGCCGGGCTGTCGCTGGCGTTGGGATCGTTCGTGGCCGGGATGCTGATTTCGGAGACCGAGTACAAGCATCAGGTGGAAGAAGACATCAAGCCGTTTCGCGACGTCCTGCTCGGCTTATTTTTCATCACCATCGGCATGCTGCTGAATGTGGCGCTGGTGTGGCAGAACTGGTGGCTGGTGTTGCTGTTGCTGCTGGTGCCGGTGCTGTTCAAGTTCGTGCTGATTGCCGGCCTGGCCAAGCTGTTCGGCGCCTCGGCCGGGATCGCGGTGCGCACCGGACTGGGGCTGGCGCAGGCCGGCGAATTCGGTTTCGTGCTGCTGAATCAGGCCGGTGCGCTGCAGTTGCTCGATCCGTTCCTGATTCAGCTGATTCTGGCTGCGATGGTGTTGTCGATGCTGATAACGCCGCTGATCCTGGCCAAATCCGACGCCATCGTGCTGAAGTTGTCGGCCAACGAATGGATGGTGCAGTCGCTGGCGCTGACCCAGATCGCCTCGCGCACGATGTCGAACCAGAAGCACGTGATCATCGCCGGTTTCGGACGCAGCGGACAAAGCCTGGCCAAGCTGCTGGCGGAGGAGGGGCTAACCTATCACGCGCTCGATCTCGATCCGGAGCTGGTGCGCGATGCGCAGGCCTCGGGCTCGCGTGTCTCGTATGGCGATGCGGCGCGGCGTGAAAGCCTGGTGGCGGCCGGCATCCATCGCGCGGCGGCGCTGGTGGTCACCTATGCCAGCACGCCGTCGGCGTTGCGTCTGCTGCACCTGGTGCATGAGTTGGCGCCGAATCTGCCGGTCATTGTGCGCAGTTACGACGATGCCGATCTGGATAAATTGCGTACCGCCGGCGCCACCGAAGTGGTGCCGGAAGCGATCGAAGGCAGCCTGATGCTGGCTTCGCATGCGCTGATCCTGTTGGGCGTGCCGCTGCGCCGCGTGGTGCACCGGATTCAGGCCGCGCGCGGCGAGCGCTATGCATCGTTCCGCAGCTATTTCCACGGCCTGGCGGACGATGCCGGCGATGCCGATCAGTTGCAGATGCGTTTGCGCTCGGTGACGTTGAGCGGCAAAGCGCGGGCGATAGGCAGGGCGCTAGCAGGGCTGGAACTCGACGGCATCGGAGTCGACATCATGGCGGTGCGGCGCGGCCTGCAAAATTTGGAGCTGTCCGCCGACTTGAAGCTGGAAACGGGCGATATCGTCGTGCTGCGCGGCGCCATCAGGTCGCTGGCGCTGGCAGAAGCGCGCTTGTTGAAATAAGTCTTGGATGCGCGTGGGCCGTCAAACCCGGGCCGGAAAATCAGATGGAAATCTTCGAACGCATTCTGGGCATCATCCTGCCGGTCTTTTTCAGCATCGGGATCGGCTGCGTGTACGGCCGCTTGCGCGGCCCGGCGGTCAAGTCCGACATGACAGCGGTGAACCGGGTCAGCATGGACGTGCTGTGCCCGCTGCTGGTATTCACCGCGCTGGCGGCCAAGGAGTTCGACCTGGTGCACAACGCCACCCTGATCCTGGCCGGCGTGCTGATCTCGCTCGGCTCCGGCCTGCTGGCGTGGCCGGTGGCGCGCCTGTTCGGCTACGACCCGCGCAGTTTCGTGCCGCCGATGATGTACAACAACTGCGGCAACATGGGGCTGCCGCTGGCGGTGCTGGCGTTCGGCGCGGCCGGCCTGTCGGCTGCGGTGGCGCTGTTCATGGCCTGCAATCTGATTTACTTCACGGTCGGCGTCAAGATCCTCGAATCCGGCCGCGCCAAAAGCGGCGAATCGCACTGGGCCTTCCTGAAAGGCCCGATGATGCTGTCGATGATCGTCGGCGTGATCTTCTCGGCGGCGCACATCCCGATCCCGGCGCCGCTGTTCCAGGGCCTGAAGATGCTGGGCGAGGCCTGCATCCCGCTGATGCTGTTCGCGCTCGGCGTGCGCATGCTCGATATCACCTTCAAGAGCTGGCACATCGGCCTGGTCGGCGCCGTCGTCTGCCCGCTGGCCGGCCTGACCATCGCCCTCGGGCTGGATCAGATCCTGACCATGGAGCCGGCGCAGCGCGGCCAAATGTATTTGTTCGCCGCGCTGCCGCCGGCCGTGTTCTGCTTCATGATGGCGGAAAAATACCGGCAGGAGCCGGACAAGGTGGCTTCGATCGTGCTGCTGGGGAATCTGGCCGCGCTGGCCTTCGTGCCGCTCGGCTTGTGGCTGGGCTTGCATTGAGCGGGACCGCGTGTAGTCTGATGCCGCAATATTACTGCGCATGGTATGGGGAAAAACCATGCTTTCTACGCATGTTTTTTTGGTAGTATTAAAAATACCACTATGCAAATGCAATCATCCCGGCAGTGGGCTTTGAGCCGGCTGCGCCCGTCGGTGCGGCGCCGCGTGAATGTATCCTTGCATTGCTGGCGCTGGCGCTGGCGATTGATGCCGAACTCCCCCGCAGTATTGTTTTATCCCCCCCAGGAGAACCGATGAAAGCCTTTCAAGACTATTACCCCGAAAATCTCGCGCATTGCTACGGCTGCGGCCGGCTCAATGCCGATGGACACCAGATCAAGACCCATTGGGATGGCGAGGAGAGCGTCACGCGTTTCACGCCCGAGCCTTGCCACACGGCCGTACCGGGCTTTACCTACGGCGGCCTGATCGCTTCGCTGATCGACTGCCACAGCACCGGCACTGCCGCCGCAGCCATGTATCGTGCTGAAGGCCGGGATATGGACACGCTGCCGCCTTTTCGTTTCGTCACCGGGTCGCTGCATGTGGATTTCCTCAAGCCGACGCCACTTGCCGGCGCGCTTGAAATTCGCGGCCGCGTCAAGGAAATCAAGGGCCGCAAGGTGATCGTGGAAACCACGGTGCTGGCCGGTGGCGTCGCCACCGCACGCGGTGAAGTGGTGGCGGTCCAGATGCCGGAGAATTTTGGAGCGAGTAACAGTTAAGCGACATTCAGAGCTGATCTGGCTCGCGTCAAGCCCGAAACGCGAACCGGATTCCAGCCTGTCGCGGGTAGTTTTCCGCCATGAAAACAGACGCAAGATGAACCGATAAGCCCGTAGCCGCATCAAAGCGGCCGGTGTAGATTCAAGGTTTGCAATAAACCAACATGAATACAAGGATTCCCATGAAAACTGCGCATGATCTCGTTACCGCCGCCAAGGCCCGCATCCAGGAAATTTCGCTCGATGAAGCCGAATCCGCAATCCGCGATGCAGCCGTTGTGCTGGACGTGCGCGAAGCGGACGAATACGCCGTCGGCCACATCCCCGGCGCCATCCATATCTCGCGCGGGATGCTGGAATTCAAGCTCAGCAACAGCCCGGAACTGAGTGCGCGCGACCTGCAAATCGTGCTGTATTGCAAAACCAGCGGACGCGCGGCGCTTGCAGCCTGCGTGCTGCATGACATGGGTTATCTGCAGGTGAAGTCGATCGCGGGCGGGTTTGATGCCTGGGCCGGCGCCGGCAAACCGGTCGTGAAACCCGGTTTGCCGGATTTCGAATAAATATGCGGATAAGTACGCGAACAAGGACGAACCAGGATGCCGTCGGAGCATTATCGTTTTATCGAGAAAATACCATGCAAAAACACATCATTCTTTCCGCATTTCTTGCACTGACCGCACTTTCCGCAGTGGCGGACGATCTGGATAAGTACAAAGAAGAAAGCCGTGCTGCCGTCATGCCTTTCATGAAGGCGCTGATGGCGGCAAACATGAAAGCCATCGCGGAAGGCGGCCCGGAATCCGCGATCAAGGTGTGCAAGGATATTGCGCCCGCGATGGCGGGTGATATCTCGCGCCAAAACGGCTGGAAGCTGACGCGCGTCAGTCTCAAAGTGCGCAACCCGCTACTCGGCACAGCCGATGCATGGGAGCAAAAGACCCTGATGCAATACGAAGCGCGTGTGGCCAAAGGCGGAAAACCGGAAACGCTGGAAACCGCCGAGATCGTCAATGAGCCCGGCGGCAAATATTTCCGCTACATGAAACCGATCGTGATGCAGCAGGGTTGCGTGGCTTGCCACGGCAAGGCGGATCAAATCTCGGAAGGCGTGCGGGCACGTCTTGGCGAAGAGTACCCGTACGACAAGGCAACCGGCTATCTGCCGGGACAGTTGCGCGGCGGCGTGAGCATCAAACGGGAGATTAACTAAATACGATGTCATGCAAGGCAGCCAGGCCAAACTGGCAGTGCATCGTTGCTGCCCAGTGTGCTGCGTGCCAGCCAGGCGGCTGCATCCACCCATTTGGCGGGGATGCCGGGCTGGCCGGCTTGCATTGCATAGCTCTGCGAGTTAATTTCTGCAAGTGCTGCCATTTAATGGAGTATGGCAAAAAACAGTGCATTATTCGTAATGATTCATTGCGCTATTGAAAATACCCATTCAATTGTCGGTTTGCGCCAGAAGTGCGAGCGTCCGCAGGTCTTTCTCGCCGTCAAAATACTTTTCCAGCGCCCGGGGAAATGCTGATTCCGCTTCGGCCGCGCAGGCAAACAGCGTCATGCATGACCTGAACTTCAGGTCGTCGGGATGTCCAAAAATGGTTGCGGCCGATTTGCCCTCCACGGCGATCACTTTTTCCGTGCACTCCCTCAGCCGCGCGCCGAGTACCGGATGCCGCAGGTATTCCCGCGCTTCTTCAAGATTTTTGATCGCATATGTTTCCGCCAGCCGGCTATGCCCCAGGCCGTCGATCTGGGGAAATACGTACCACATCCAGTGCGTCTGTTTTCGCCCCTGTTCCAGCTCGGCCAGAACTTGCTGGTAGATACTTTCCTGGGCGTTGACGAAGCGGTTCAGGCAGAAAGGATCTGCGGCGTTGGTGTGATTGTTTGGAGTGGACATGTCATCTCCTTCTTTGAGTGTAGGTCGGAAGGCGCAGCGCTTTTCCGACCTACTTATTCGGCAGGATGCGGAATTCGTCATCCGCCGTCAAGTCATCATCGATCTCAGTCACCGCCACGCTGCGCACCTGCGCCCCGGCCGGGCCGTGTTCGGCCCAGGCCGGGGCGCAGGTGCTTGGCCATCGGCGCGTTATTTCTTCTGCAGCAGCGGCAGCAGGTATTTGCCGGTGACGCTGTCCGGATTGGCCGCCACCTGTTCCGGGGTGCCGGTGGCGATGATTTTCCCGCCGCCGGCGCCGCCCTCGGGGCCGAGGTCGATCAGCCAGTCGGCGGTTTTGATGACGTCCAGGTTGTGCTCGATGATGACGACCGTGTTGCCCTGGTCGCGCAGGCGGTGGATCACCTTCAGCAGCAGGTCGATGTCGTGGAAGTGCAGGCCGGTGGTCGGCTCGTCCAGGATGTACAGCGTGCGGCCGGTGTCGCGCTTCGACAGTTCCAGCGACAGCTTGACGCGCTGCGCTTCGCCGCCGGACAAGGTGGTTGCGCTCTGGCCGAGCCGGATGTAGCCGAGGCCGACGTCGAGCAGGGTTTGCAGCTTGCGCGCGATGACCGGCACCGGCTTGAAGAATTCGTGCGCGGCTTCGACCGTCATGCCCAGCACTTCGGTGATGTTCTTGCCCTTGTACTGGACTTCCAGCGTTTCGCGGTTGTAGCGCTTGCCGTGGCAGACGTCGCACGGCACGTAGACGTCGGGCAAAAAGTGCATCTCGACCTTGATTACGCCGTCGCCCTGGCAGGCTTCGCAGCGCCCGCCCTTGACGTTGAACGAGAACCGGCCGGCCGAATAGCCGCGCTCCTTGGCCATCGGCACGGTCGAGAACAGGTCGCGGATCGGCGTAAACAGGCCGGTGTAGGTGGCCGGATTGGAGCGCGGGGTGCGCCCGATCGGGGCCTGGTCGACTGCGATCACCTTGTCGAAATGTTCCAGCCCGGCGATCGATTCGTACGCGGCCGGCTCCGCGTGCGCGCCGTACAGATGGCGCGCGGCAGCCAGGTACAGCGTGTCGTTGACCAGCGTCGATTTGCCGGAGCCGGAGACGCCGGTCACGCAGGTCAGCAAACCGACCGGCAGGTTCAGCGTGACGTTTTGCAGGTTGTTGCCGCAAGCGCCCGCGATGATGAGTTGCTTGTCGGGGTTGACGGCGGTGCGGGTGGCGGGCGTGGCGATTTTCAGCTTGCCGTTCAGGTATTGCGCGGTCAGCGATTCCTTGCTTTTCAGGATGTCTGCCAGCGTGCCTTGCGCGATCACTTCGCCGCCGTGCACGCCGGCGCCGAGGCCCATGTCGACGATATGATCGGCGGTGCGGATCGCGTCTTCGTCGTGCTCGACCACTAGTACGCTGTTGCCGATGTCGCGCAGGTGGCGCAGGGTGTCGATCAGGCGGTCGTTGTCGCGCTGGTGCAGGCCGATCGACGGTTCGTCCAGCACGTACATGACGCCGGTCAGGCCGGAGCCGATCTGCGACGCCAGCCGGATGCGCTGCGCCTCGCCGCCGGACAGGGTATCGGCGCTGCGGTCGAGCGACAGGTAGTCGAGCCCGACGTTATTCAGGAAAGTCAGGCGCGAGATGATTTCCTTCACCACCCGGTCGGCGATTTCCTTCTTGGCGCCCTGCAGTTCGAGCTGCTCGAAGAAGGCCAGCGTGGTGCGCAGCGGCATGCCGGCGATGTCGTAGATCGCGCGTTCCTGCGCGCCGCTGCCGACCTTCACGAAGCGCGCTTCGACCCGCAGCCGCGCGCCGTGGCAGGACGGGCATTGCTTCTCGTTGATGAATTTGGCCAGTTCTTCCTTGACCGCCATCGAATCGGTTTCGCGGTAGCGCCGCTGCAGGTTGGTGACCACGCCTTCGAACGCATGCTCGCGGATCACGGTCTTGCCGCGCTCGTTCAGATAGGCGAACGGGATCTTGTCCTTGCCGGAGCCGTACAGCACCGCCTGCTGTGCTTCCTGCGGCAATTGTTCGAACGGCGTATCGAGGTCGAAGCCGTAATGCTCGGCCAGGCTGGTCAGCATCTGGAAATAGAACTGGTTGCGCCGGTCCCAGCCTTTCACCGCGCCGGACGCCAGCGACAGATTCGGGAAGGCGACGATCCGCTTCGGGTCGAAGAATTCGATATGGCCGAGGCCGTCGCACTCCGGGCAGGCGCCCATCGGGTTGTTGAACGAGAACAGGCGCGGCTCCAGCTCCTGCAGCGAATAGCCGCATTGCTGGCAGGCGAACTTGCTGGAAAACACCTGCTCGGCGCCGCTGTCCATTTCCAGCGCGATCGCACGGCCGTTGGCCAGCCGCAGCGCAGTCTCGAACGATTCCGCCAGGCGCTGCTTGATTTCGTCCTTGACCTTGGCGCGGTCGACCACCACGTCGATGGTGTGCTTCTCGGTCTTCTTCAGCTTCGGCAGGTCGTCGATTTCATGGATTTTGGCGTCGCCGGTGCCGCTCTGGACCCGGAACCGCACGAAGCCCTGGGCCTGCATCTGTTCGAACAAATCGACATGCTCGCCCTTGCGGTTGGCCACCACCGGCGCCAGGATCATCAGCTTGGTGTCTTCCGGCATCGCCAGCACCGCATCGACCATTTGCGACACCGATTGCGCAGCCAGCGGGTGTTCCGGATGGTCCGGGCAGTAAGGGGTGCCGACGCGCGCGTACAGCAGCCGCAGGTAATCGTGGATTTCGGTGACGGTGCCGACAGTGGAGCGCGGGTTATGCGAAGTGGCCTTCTGTTCGATCGAGATCGCCGGCGACAGGCCTTCGATCAGGTCGACGTCCGGTTTTTCCATCAGTTGCAGGAACTGCCGCGCGTAGGCCGACAGCGATTCGACGTAGCGCCGCTGACCTTCCGCGTACAGCGTATCGAACGCCAGCGACGACTTGCCGGAGCCGGACAGGCCGGTGATGACCACCAGCTTGTTGCGCGGCAAGTCCAGATTGATGTTCTTCAGGTTGTGCGTGCGTGCGCCCCGGATGCGGATTTGTTCCATGTACAGCTTTCTGCGGTGGCTTTTCGGATTCTGGAAGTCGTGAGGATAGGTTAAAACCGGGCATTGAAGTCGCGGCGTGCTGCAGGTTTTCGCTGGATCATTTACGCTGGGGTTTTAATCGATATCGGATGTCATGCGCAGTCGCTGCAAGGCGCGCGCCCGTACCGCAATCCGGTTATTTTCTTAAAAATAGGGAGTATTGGAATTCTTATGGCATTTCTCGCTTAAATTAATTGCGTATGTTAAATATACTGGCGCTTGCAAGCAGTGCGGGCGGAGCCCGTGTGGCTTGATCGTACAATAATCGTCGGTTACCCCATGCTAACCCTGCCGCTCTTGCCCGAGAGTCCGGGCAATCAACCTGATACTATAGCTTCTTTCAAAAGCTGTCGTAAAACCCGTCTCGTCTTTCGTATCCTGCCCATGTCTGCCACTACTCTCCAATCCTTGCCGAGCGCCATGACGCGCGCTGAAATCAAGTCCTCCGCCTCGCTGGCATCGATTTTCGCCTTGCGCATGCTGGGTCTGTTCCTGATCTTGCCGGTTTTTGCTATCCACGCCAAAACCCTGCCCGGCGGCGACAACGCCTTCCTGGTCGGTCTGGCGATGGGGATTTACGGCCTGACCCAGTCGTTCGGGCAAATTCCGTTCGGCGCCGCCTCCGACAAATACGGCCGCAAGCCGGTCATCATCATCGGCCTGATCCTGTTTGCGCTCGGCTCCTTCATCGCCGCCGGCGCCGACAACATGCTGTGGATGATCATTGGCCGGGCGATACAGGGTGCC
Source organism: Herminiimonas sp. CN (assembly GCF_000622895.1). Lineage (GTDB taxonomy): Bacteria > Pseudomonadota > Gammaproteobacteria > Burkholderiales > Burkholderiaceae_D > AVCC01. The sequence continues at coordinate 29,974 of NZ_AVCC01000006.1, read as the reverse complement.
GGCGCGATCTCCGCCGCGGTGACCGCTTTCATCGCCGATTCGACCCGCGAAGAGCACCGCACCAAGGCCATGGCGATGGTCGGCGGCTCGATCGGCCTGACCTTCGCGTTTTCGCTGGTGGCGTCGCCGCTGCTGTACAAGGCGGTCGGAATGGGCGGGATTTTTGCATTGACCGGCACCCTGTCGGTGCTGGCGATCCTGGTCGTGCTGTATCTGGTGCCGGCCGCACCGGCGCTGCCGGCGGCGCGGGTGCCATTTTCGACGGTATTGCGCAATACCGAACTGATGCGCCTGAATTACGGCGTGTTTGCCTTGCATCTGATGCAGATGGCGATGTTCGTGGTGGTGCCGTCGGTGCTGGTGCAATATCTCGATTTGCCGGTGGCAGAGCACTGGAAAATCTATCTGCCGGTGGTGCTGGCGTCATTTATCATAATGCTGCCGCCGATCTTCATCGGCGAAAAACAGGGCAAGATGAAGCAGGTGTTCGTCGGCGCGATTGCGCTGCTGCTGTGCGTGCAGATCGGCATGTGGCAGTTCCTGACCCAGCCGATGGCCTTGATCGGGCTGCTGTTTGCGTTCTTCATCGCCTTCAACATCATGGAAGCCAGCCTGCCGTCGCTGGTGTCGCGCATCGCGCCGCCAGCCGCCAAAGGCGCGGCGTTGGGCGTATACAACACCTTGCAGGCGCTGGGACTGTTCTGCGGCGGCGCGCTGGGCGGCTGGCTGAAGCAGCATGCCGGCCCGAATTCGGTCTTCATCCTCGGCACGGTGTTGACGGTAGGCTGGCTTATAATCGCATCCAATATGCAAAACTTACCGCGCCGCAGCAAGCCTCAGGCTGCTGCCGCCTAGATCACACAGGAAATCAGGAGAACCCTATGGCATCAGTCAATAAAGTCATCATCGTCGGCAATCTCGGACGCGACCCGGAAACCCGTTACATGCCCAGCGGTGATGCGCTGACCACCATTGCCGTGGCGACCACCGACAGCTGGAAGGACAAGTCCACCGGCGAGAAAAAAGAGCAAACCGAATGGCACCGGATCACCGCCTTCGGCAAGCTGGCTGAAATCATGTCGCAATACCTGAAAAAAGGCTCGCAAGTGTATATAGAAGGCAGCCTGCGCACACGCAAATACACCGATAAGGACGGCGTTGAAAAATACGCGACCGACATTCGCGCCGATACCATGCAAATGCTGGGCGGTCGTCAAGGCGGCGGCAGCGTCGGTATGGATGATGGCGGTTACAGCAGCGCGCCGGCCCAGCAGCGTCAGCCTAGTCCGCAGCAGCAGCGGCCGCAGGCTCCCGCTCCGCGACCGGCATCGAACTTCTCCGATATGGATGACGATATCCCTTTCTAGGCCCGGATAAGCGCGAAAGTGTAAACAACTGAGGCGGAGCTATTGATTTAGCTCCGCTTTTTTATTGTTTGCGGTTTTTGCTCTTGCGTCTGCCTGTATGTATAAAACGTATCTTTTCTGAATATAAACAAATGTACTGTCGGCAGTTAAAAGGAGAGCGCTTTGCGATTTTTATGGCGTTGTTTTTTCGTTTTATTTTCAAGGAAGCGACCGCCCCAGTGAAATGCCAAAGTGATCGTTGCTGCTGGCGGTTATTCAAGTAGCTCGCCAGTTTGCCTGGTTGCTCGGTCGGCGCCGGAAATTTCGACGCACGCCAACCGCTGCGCTAGCGCCCAGAATGCACTCAATTAATGATTGACTTCAAACATATTGTTGTGTGAATATTTTGCCAGTGGCGTTTTCCGGAAGGCGGCAATGGTGGCGCGCTGGCGAGCGGATTCGTTGCGAGGATCGTGTCGGATCCGCGCACAACCTCGACGTTAATTGAACGGCTCACGATGGAGCTCGCTCTAAAGCTGTTGCGCAGATTCCGATATGGAAGGTAGTGCCGGATGAAGTGGCCTCCTCGCCTGCGTTTGCCGAATTTTTGCAAGTGAAATTAGGTGGGGACGTGTATGAGCTTCTGGTTAGGAACTATTCGAGCGATACGTTGATCCGCCGTCTCAGGCATATGCTATTGATTGATTGATCACAAACGATGTTTGGCTTATTGGTGCTGACGACGAATCAGTTGAGCGTTTTCTCACATATGAGCAGCGGCAGTCGAACAGGCCGGCAAAAGAGCATGCAGCAAGGTGATTGATGCCCAGAAGATATATCGTCACCATGTGGTCCAAGCAGGATAAAACACTGATACGAGGCAGCCAACCAAACTTGAGAAATTAACTGTGTCAAACACGAAAATCGTTCAGAGCATCGGTAGGCAACGCCCGCGACCTATCTGTTCCGGAACTTTTGCAGGAGCCTTTTAGTTTCTGCCAAAGAGCAGTTGTATTGCAAGGATTGTCCCCCATGAACTCGCTTAATGCCCCGCATGCCACATCCATCGTTCACGGCGATGAGGATTGCTTTATTTTCACAGAGACAGTCATAAGGGACATCGACGATCACGCCGCAAGATTGCAACACTGGCAGCAGGAATATGAACAACTCTCCAGTGGTGCTTTCTCGGGTTCCTTGGAGGAGGTGTGGTTTGATAATATACAAATATTTCGCGAGAAGACAAACCAAGTTCTGCATCAAATTGGACGGCCTTGGGAGGGATCCCGCACCATTGGCGTCGTCCTCGATGCAAGCGGCGGTGGACTGTTGTCCGGAACCGCGCTCAGTCGGGGGGCGCTGGTCACACAAGGTGGAGACGAAGACCTGGATTTTCGAACACCAAAACAACTTGATATCATTGCTATTTCCACTGGTGCCGCGGAATTACGGGAGTTTGCCTGTACTGTCTGGGGTGTGGATACCGAGGCCAAACTCTCCACTTCCGGTGTTTTTGGGCAGTCCGTCGGAGTTGCTCACGGTTTGGGCGAGTTTCTGGAACTGCTGCTGAGCAACATCAAGAGGTCGCCTGGAATGTTAAATTCCCCTCGCACCAGAAAAATCATTGAGCAGGAAATTTTTGACAATCTGGTGGTTGCAACCAGCGATACCAGCTCAGTCAATCATATTGTCATCCCGACGTCGCGCAAGGGTGTGGTGGATAAAGCCAAGGCCTACGTGCTGGAGCATCATGACGACCCGGTCACGGTCGCCGATTTATGTACGGCCTTGAATATCTCGCGACGTACCCTGCAATACAGTTTTGAGTCTGTTCTGGATATCAATCCGGTCGCTTATCTGCGAGCCATCCGACTAAACCGGGTCCGACGGGAACTCAAGGCCGGTGCCGGAGGCAGCCGCATGACAGTAGCGGATATCGCCGCCCACTGGGGTTTCTGGCATCTTTCCCGCTTTGCTGGCAACTACAAGCAAATGTTTGACGAACTCCCGTCGGAAACTTTACGTAAACACCAATGAGAACCCGCCTGACAAGCCGGGTTCGGTGGCGGTATCGAACGCCAATTTCATCATGGCGAACAGGCTATCGAAACCCAGATGCACGTTTTCTTGTAAATTCATCCATCAGTTGCGCGCCACGCTCTGCAATCAACGGAGCCTTATAGTCGCAGTTCCAACATCGAAGCACCCGTGGCCGCATCACCATCCGTCGAACATCATCGTGAATGCTGCAGGCCTGTCCTTGTTAGCGCCTCATAGGCCCCGGACTTGCAGAGCCCTGATCTGCGTGTCATGCACCGAATGAATGCTCGCCTTCGTCGTCGGCATCGATAAGCGATTGCCGACGATGAAGTCTGTCTGAATTGTCAGTTGTCGTTTAGCGATTATCAAAATCGACACCCTGGACAAGCCATGGGATGAGCGCCAAAGAGAGGCGTACTGGGGAATCAAGCCTTCCTGGCTGCAGGTGGACGGCTTGCCGCCAGCTTCGCCGGACGGAATTTCGGACGCTATTGCCGAATTTGGATAACAGCTTTTTCAGACCCTTCTTACACTTAAAGTGCTGGAGGTCATTGAGGCCGCTCTGGCTCAATCGTGAAAAAGGATGACAATGTTACTGGATGCGATGAAGATGCTGATTGGCCGTAAGGCCCGCTGGCTTCGGCGTGGCCTGATGACCATCGCCGGTCTGCTGCTGACTGGAGGAGTGCTTGCAGCACCGATTTCGGCGCCGGATATTCTGAAAAACAAATGCGGCGGCTGTCACCTCGAGGGCGGCAAGCTGCAACGCATTCCGGACCTGCGCAAGACACCCGAAGGTTGGGATATGAGCATCGCCCGCATGCAGGTCTGGCACAAGGTGGAGATATCCAGGGAAGAACGTCAGTCCTTGGTCAAATACCTTACGGACCAGCAGGGGCTGGCTCCCGAAGAGGCTGCGCCGTACCGTTTCCTGATTGAGCGGAGACCTAATGTCCAGGATGTTGTTCCTAGCGAAAAGCTAGGCCAAATGTGCGCGCGCTGCCACAGTTTTGGCCGTGTCGCCCTGCAGCGTCGCGATGTTGGCGAGTGGAAAAATCTTATCCATACGCATCTTGGTCAGTTTCCTAGCATTGAATATTCAGCCTTGGGACGCGATCGTAACTGGAAGGATATCGCCCTTAATCAGGTGGCGCTCGAGTTGGCCGGTCTCTATCCGGCCAACACTGCGGCCTGGAAAAGCTGGCAGAACAAGAAGCATGCGTTGCCCACCGGTTCGTGGCGAATCGCCGGTCACCGGCCGGGTTGGGGTGATTACGCCGGCTACATGCAGGTCGATGCCCTGGGCAGTGATCGCTATGACGTCCGCTACGAGTTGAATTACGCAGCCGGCAATCGGGTGCGCGGCCATGGGCAGAGCATCATTTACAGCGGCTACGAATGGCGCGGCGATGCTACTCTCGGTAACGAGAAGGTACGCACGGTGCTTGCCTTGAGCGAAGATGGCAAGAAACTCTCCGGTCGATGGTTCCTGCGCGAAACTGACGAGGTTGGCGCGACGTTCGAGGCCGTGCAGGCTGGGGTTGGCTCTCGCCCCAGCATCATCGCGGTATTCCCGTCCTTGTTGAAGGCGGGTAGCGAAACGCTCCTGAGCGTGCATGGCGTTCAACTCGGCAAGGATTATGACTTGGGGCCGGGGATCCGGGTGCTTTCAGCCAAGCAGAAAAACGCCGGCGAGGTCGAACTCATGGTGAGCGTTGCCGACGACGCGGCGGTCGGACTGCGTAACCTTCGTGCCAAGGGTGGGACGGACGACGTGAAGGTGGCGGTTTACCGCCAGTTTGACTCTATTCGTGTCGAGCCCGAGTTCGGCATTGCCCGTTTGGGCGGCGGCACCAATCTAGGCATGTCAGCACAGTTTGAAGCTATAGCCTACCTCAATGGTGCCGATGGAATCCCGGGCACCGCAGATGACGTTCGTCTCGGTTGGGTTCCGGCCAACTGGAGTGTCGATAACTACGACGAGAAAGCCAAGGCTGACGACGACGTCAGGTTTACCGGCGTCATGGAACAAAGCGGGCTGTATATTCCAGCCGTGGCCGGCTCCAATCCGGCACGCAAAGGCATGAACAACACCGGAAATTTGTCCGTCATCGCCAAGGTTGCAGACCAGGCGCGCACCAGCGAGGCGAGAGGTCATCTGATAGTGACCGTGCAACGCTGGAACAAGCCGTCGCTACGCTAGGAGAAGTACACCATGGCATCACTGCAACTGCAAAGACAGAACTATCGGGCGCTGGGGCAAAGCGGCCGGCGCTTCTTGCTACATGTACCGACCACCGCGATGTTCGAACTGGATAAGGCAGCCGATTCAGTGCTGGAGTTGCTGGAGGAGACCGGCGCTGTGAGCGAGCAGCAGGTTCGTGGCCGCTTCGACGGTATCTTTTCGCCAGACGAAGTCTGCGATTCCCTCTCCGATTTTCTTGCCCTTGGCATCATCTCGGCCAAGCGTAAGGATTACGAAATTACGCCTCGTGAAATCAAGCACTTCCCGATCAATACGCTGGTACTGACGCTGACCACCGGCTGTAACTTGGGTTGTACCTATTGTTACCGTGAGGATCTCACCCCTCCCCGCGATGCCGTTGTAATGGAGGATGCTACCGCAAGGCGCGCCCTCGATATGTTGCTACGGGAATCTACTGGTCATGAACAGGTGAACGTGGTCTTCTTCGGCGGTGAGCCTACGATGCGCTTTTCCAGCATCCACGCGCTGGTCGCCTATGCCGAAGAGGAAGCAGAAAAATTAGGAAAAAAGGTGGATTTTTCCCTCACCACCAACGCCAGCTTGCTGACCGACGAGATGATCGCGTTCTTTCAGTCGCACCGCTTCGGCATTTCGGTGAGCATGGACGGAGATGAAGAGACTCACGACCGCTATCGCATCACCATCGGCGGCAAGGGCACCCATAAGCAGGTGTCGAAAAATGTCCGGCGCTTGCTGGCGGGATGTACGTCACGGCCGGTGGGGGCTCGGGTGACGTTAAGCGGCGGAAACACGGATGTGGTGCACATTTATCGCCACCTGCATGACGAGCTGGGATTTTCTGAAGTCGGTTTCGCACCGGCGACGGCGAGTAATGATTCACCCCTCGGCCTTGATGGCGTCGAAATGCGCGCGGTGCTTGATGCCATGAAGGCTCTGGGTCTGGAATACACGGCGGCGGCTAAACGGGGTTTTCGCCATGGCTTTTCTAACATGAACCAGCTGATGCAGGACCTTTTCAGCGGGACGCGCAAGGCACTGCCTTGCGGGGCGGGGGTCGGGTTGCTGGCAGTGAGTGCCGAAGGCCAGCTTGCCCTTTGCCATCGATTTACCGGTACGTCTTTTCCGAGTTTCGGGGACGTCAATGTCGGCATCGCCGAGAAGGACCTGAGTGCCTTTCTCACCGAAGCGCAGCGCCTGCATCCGGCTTGCCAAGAGTGTTCGGCGCGAAGCATTTGCGCTGGCGGCTGCTATCACGAAGCCTACGTGCGCGAGGGCAGCGCCCTGTCACCGACTTTCTCGCACTGCGATTTCGTCCGCGAGTGGCTTGATTTCGGAATCGAATGTTTCGGCGAAATCATGCGCGCCAACCCCGGCTTTTTTGCCGTCCAGAACAAGGCGCAGGAATTACATGGAGATCAACAATGAAACGCCTGAGACCACTCAATAATAAGGCTTATAGCCTATCTTCCCCCGCATCCGAAGGGCAATCTCTCGAAGTCAGTCCAATGAGCAATGTGGTCGGGTGCACCACTACCTTTGATCCAGGCTGGGAAATTGATGCCTTCGGCGGTTTATCCACACTCTGCCAGCCCATGGAGGCGGATCTTTACGGCTGTACCGATCCTTGCTGGTGGCCAGCCCAAGTCGCCGACAACATGAATACTTCCCGCGACTGGAGCGAAGGTAAAAATTCGGCTCTACGCGACTGGCGGGAACTGCAGACACTTTTCCCTGAGGATTAAAGCGATGAAACGTTGGATCATTTTTCTCATTACCTTGCTAATGACACCCGCAGCGTTAGCCGGCGACTACCTGCTCACCGGCAGTCGGCCCAATAGTCTGCAAATGATAGATTTGGCGGCACGTAAAGTGGTGCGCACCTACCAACTGCCGGGTGAGGGTGCGCCTAGTGCGATCTCTGCTCCGGCGAACGGCAAAATTGCTTACGTCCTGACCAATCACTTTGAAAGTGTGGTTGGGATAGATCTCGATAGCGGGCAACAAGTTTTCCGCGCCGACATGTCGACGCCGGAGGAACGCGTCAAAGCCATGATGGGCATGACGGTAAGTCTCGACGGCAGCAAACTCTACGTGTATCAAATCCCGACACGCATGAAACGAAGCAAGTACGAATCCCTCGATACCAGGATTGCCGTCTACAACACGGCCGACGGCATCGGTGCCAAGCCGGTAAAAACCTTTCCGGCGCCCCGCCGCATTACCATATTGGCTCCCACGGCAGATCGCGACCGGGTAGTCGGCTTGGGATGGGATCTCTATGTTTTTGATGCCAGGGCCGGCAAGGTCGACAAGACTCATCTGTTGCGCCATTCGCAGCGCAAAGGCTTTGGTGAACCTGACGTCTTTTCCATGTGGAATCTATATGAGCAGGCTCGGGTGCTCTCAACCCCCTATTACGTAGCGAAAACCGATGTCGATCCCAAGTCGCCTGAGGCTTTTAAGGTTGGAATTATGAATTTTGATCTCGCTACAGAAAAGCTAAGTTACGATGAGATTGCCAATGCAGAAGATGTTATTTTTTCATCAGTGGTTAATCCCGTGAAGCGCACCGAGGTTTTTGCTGTGATGAATCAGGTCTTCCGCGCCGATACGGCAGAAAAGAAATTAGTCCAGCGCGTCCAGCTTGACCGTACTTACTACGCCATCAACATCTCCAGCGACGGCAGGGAAGTCTACCTCGGCGGCGGCGGCGACACGGTGGCGGTCTACGACACTGCAACCCTCACCAAACAAGCAGAGATAAGCATCCCTGGCGGTGCCGATCAGTCGACTACTTCGCTGCGGATCATCCAGCGCTGAGCTCATGTGCAAAAATAGGAATAGGATCAGATGATGCCTTCCTCTTCGCCGCTGTGGCGTCACCCGATACTGCACTGGGGGTGGCTGCTGCTGGCTGTGCGACGGCGCTTGGCCTTGCGTGTTGTCACCCTGTCCTTTGTCGCCAGCCTGCTGGCATTGTTGCAGCCGTGGCTGTCGAAAGTTCTGGTGGATGACGGTGCACTGACCGGCGATCTGAAGGTGTTGGCGACAGCGGCAGGACTGATGCTGCTGGCACCGCTGCTGGGGCTGGCGGTGGAATCTATCACCCGCTTCGATTATCTCGAGCTGTCGTCCCACGTGCTGTTCGGCCTGCGGGAACGGGTATTCGAACACCTGCAAACGCTGTCTCCCGTTTATTATTCGCGCGTCGGTTTTGGCGACCTGATTTCCCGTTTTGATGGCGATCTGGCCGAGGTCCAGCGCTTCCTGGTGGATGGGCCGCTGGCGCTGTTCAACGGCTTGTTCAGCCTGTTGGCGGTTGTCATCTTGATGGGATTCCTCAGCCTCCCGATGACGCTATTGGTGCTGCTGGCCATGTTGCCATTACCCCTCTTGCACGGTTTTCATAAACGGGCGGCGGTGGAGGGTAGCGCTCGGGAGGCACGCCGGCAGTCCACGCACTTGTCCAACTTCTTTTTGGACAGTCTGCGGGCGGTCAAGCTGATTCAGTCAGCCAATGGCGAAGAGGCGCGCATGACAGCTTTGAGGGAGCGGCACGGCGACTACTACCAGGCCTTGAAAGCAGCGCAGCAAACTGGTTTTTCTCTGGCCGCCGGACAGCGTGTGGCGGGCTTGGCTGGAACGGCTCTGGTGTTTGGCGGCGGTGGCTATCTGCTCTCCAAAGGCCAGATTACGATGGGGGTGTTAATTGCCTTCGTCGGTTACTCGGCTCGCGTGGCCGGTCCGGTACATACTTTGATGGGCGTGTTGGCTGGATGGCAGCGGCTGCGGGTAAGTTTGGAGCGACTGTCCGAGGTACTGGATGCCGAACTGCCGCGGCAGACGGATAAGGTGTCGGCCCGTCTGCCGGTCGTGCTACAGGGTGAAATTGCATTGGACGAGGTGAGCTTCGCCTATGAGCAGGGCAAGCCTGTCCTGCACAAGGCATCCTTGCATATCCCGGCCGGTAGTAAGGTATTGCTGATTGGACCCTCCGGTGGCGGGAAATCTACCTTGGCAGATCTGCTACTCGGACATCTGCAGCCGGATCATGGCAACATTTTTATTGATGGCGTGGCTATTGATCAGGTGTCGGTAGCCGAGCTGCGCCGCCGGGTGGCGCTGGTGGATCAGGAGCCGGCTTTTTTTCCTGGCACCGTGGCGGACAATCTGCGTTTTGTCCAGCCGCAGGCCAAGGATGCGGAGCTTTTTGACATTCTGCAGTCGGTCGGATTGGAAGCTGCGGAAGTGCATCTTCAGACGCCGGTCGGTGGCGTCGGTACGGCACTGTCTCGTGGCCAGCGCTTGCGGCTGGCCCTGGCCCGGGCGATTTTGCAGAACCCATCGATCCTCGTTCTCGACGAAACTACCAGTGCTGTGGATCCTGAAATGGAATGCCAGTTGTTGGCTCTCGTGCATCGCCGGTTCTCCGGCCGCACCTGCGTTTTCATCACACATCATGTCCGCTCCACACAAGATTGGGATTTGATTTATCGGTTGCACCACGGAGAGTTCGAGGTGATTTCCGGAGCGGTCGCAACTCATGTTGGTTAAGGTCGGGATTATCGATAGCGGCATCGGTCCCGGACTGGACGCGGACGTGGGCGCCGGTGTAACTATGCGCTTGGCTGAGGGGGGGCAAGTGCAGTGCCTGGCAGGGGACAGGACTGATTCTCTCGGCCACGGTACTGCAGTGGCCAGTCTGATTCTGGCCCGTGCCCCGCGTTGCTCTTTGCTTTCGGCACAGGTTTTTTATGGCGCCCGGCCAGCCGCTGCGCAGGTCATTGTCGCAGCCATAGAATGGTGCGTTGCTGAAGGTGCCCGGATCATTAATCTCAGCCTGGGGTTGCGTGAGGATCGCCGCGCCCTCAAGGAGAGCTGTCTGGCCGCCATCTCACAGGGCGTGTTGCTGGTGGCATCCCATCCGGCCCGGGGGGAGGCGACATATCCGGCAATCTACCCCGGTGTGTTGGCGGTGAGCGGCGACATTCGTTGCGGGGAGGGCGATTGCGCCAGCATTGCGCATGACCGTTTATTCGGCGCTTCCCCCCTGCCGCCGAACGGATTTTCAGGGGGTGGGGCGAGTTACGCAGCGGCACGCATGACTGGCCGTGCTGCCGCTTTTTTCGATGCATGTCCGGCAGCTACGGTGGCCGATTTCAAAAATCATTTGCAGACCATTGCGCGTTTTCACGGGCGCGAACACCGGCAGGCAGTCTCATGACAAAAACTATGGAAATTGCGCTGGCGATCACTGCTCCACGCCGACTAGCAGCACTGAAATCTTTTGCGACCCTTGATCGGGCGGCCTTGCTCGCTTTTCTGGACGATCCGCAGTTGGCAGAATTGCTGCCACATGGCGCAGTGGCCACCCACTTGTATTTCGGCAGCGAGTACTGCGAGCACTTGTTTCCGAACGATGCAGATCTGACCACAGCACTGGACCAGGCCGAGCGTCTGGGGCTGAATTTTGTGCTGCCCACCCCCATCGCCAACGACGGGCTGCTGGCTCGCATCGTTGCAACCGTTGACCGGCTGCCGGTAGGAGCGGAGGTGTTAGCCAATGATTGGGGAGTAGCGCAGGTAATGAAAACGCAATTTCCCCGGCGCGGGGTGGTGGCTGGCCGCCAGTTGGCCAAGATGATCAAGGATCCACGGGTACCGGCACCGACCTGGAGCAAGGTCTATCCCAGCAATTACCGGGCAGCGCCTTATGCTCGATTACTTTCCAGTTTCGGTATCCGGCAAGTTGAGCTCGATATTCCGCCCTTCGCCACCCCCGATGCCTTTACCGTCAATGACCTGGATGTGGCCGTTTGGGCACCCTACGCCTACATCGCCAAGGGCCGCATCTGCAAAATCGGCTCGCTAGGTCAGAAAACGGAGGATAAGTTCGCTCCCGGCCGGGCCTGCCATCGCGAGTGTCTGGGCATTCTGGAGCGGGAACCAGATGCGGTAGTTTCCGGCTTGCGTACCTATAGTCGCGGGACAACTATGTTCTACCAGCACGATGCCGCGATGTTTGGCGCCCTGCGCGGTGCCATCGCCCAAGGTCATGTCAAGCGTTTGGTGCTTTCTGAGGTTTAAATGGAAATTACATCACCTATTAGCCACATCGACGAAATTGAACCCCTGGTTGCCGCCGGCGCCAAGGAGCTTTACTGCGGGGTAGTGCCATCGAACTGGGTGGCCCAGTTCAATACAGGCGCGGTGAACCGCCGCTATTTTTCCAATCTGCCGAGCCTCTCCGAACTGGAGAAGGCCGTGACCATTGCCCATGGCGCGGGCGCCCAGCTATTTTTGGTGCTCAATGCCCAACACTACGGAACAGATCAGCTCGACGCCTTGGTTAATCTCGGTAACAGTTTTAATGAAATGGGCGGCGATGCTGTCATCGTTGCCGACCTGACATTGATCGTAGCCCTTCGCGAACAGGTTCCCGACCTTGGTATTCACGTCAGCTCGGTGGCCAGTTGCCGCAACAGTGCCGCCGTCAGCTTTTATCGCGATCTTGGCGTACGCCGGGTTATCCTTCCCAGGGATGTGACGCTCGACGAGATAGAAGTCATCGCCAAAGCAGTACCCGACGTCGAGATAGAGGTATTCATCCTCAATGACGGTTGCGTCTTCGAGGAAGGGGTCTGCCATACGATCCACTTGCCGAAAAAACTCGGCGGACCGATCTGCGTCGACAGTTATCAGTTTGAGTACGTGGGGGCTGCCGGTAAGGCCATGCCGCACGAGGCAGTCCGTCGTCTGCAGGATAACGATGCAGATTACAAGCGCTGGCTGTGGTACCGCTTTGGCTGCGGATTTTCAACCACGGAAGAGGGCTATCCCTATGGCCCTTGCGGCCTTTGCGCCATTCACCGGCTACGTGAGGCCGGGGTTGCATCGATCAAGATCGCGGGGCGGGAGGGCGCCACAGAGCGCAAGATCAAAAGCGTGGAAATGGTTCACCAGGTGCTCGAAAAAGCGCGGCAAGGCGCCGATGCGATGAGTGTTGCTACTACAGCTGTCGGTATCCGCAAGACGGTGAAGCACTGCCAAAGCGGGTATATGTGCTACTACCCGGAGGTGCGTTATCCGTTATGAGAGATGCTGTCGGATTAAAAGTCGTCATCAACGAAATCGAATCGACTGCTGCTTGTGAAAATAGCGTATCCGTGCGGACATGTATTCGATGGGACGCATGTAACTAAAATAAAAAATTGCCGAAATTGGATAACGGTCGCGTGGCCGCGCCCATAAACTCAATTCGAGCATGAAGATAAAAATCGGCCTACTAAGAGAGCCGACAAGTCAATCAGGAGACAAAATGATTCAATTTCGAGCATTGAAGATCGGTGTAGTCGTATCGGCACTTTTTGGCGTCAACGCTGTTGATGCGGCTACTGACGCGGACGCCGCAAAACTCGGCAAGGAACTTACGCCTGTTGGCGCAGAACGGGGGGGCAATAAGGATGGCTCAATCCCTGCCTGGCAGGGCACCGAGGCGCCGACCCCTGGCTGGGTTTATGGCAAGAGCCGTGCGGAGCACTGGAAGCACAGTGGGGAAAAATCTCTCTATACGATCGATGCCTCTAACTTAGACAAATACGCCGACAAGCTTTCTCCCGGCCAGATCCAGTTGCTTAAGCAGAGCAAGGGGTATCGGATGAATGTTTATCCGACACACCGCACATGCGGCAATCCGGACTTTGTAGTAGAAAATACCAGGAAAAACGTCACCGCAGCCAAGCTGGCGGGAGATGGCTGGAGCCTGAAGGAGGCGACCGTGCCAGGCATCCCTTTTGCCATTCCCAAAACCGGGACTGAGGTAATGTGGAACGTGAAGATGAAGTATGCCGGCATCGGTTTCGAATGGCCGACGTTGTATACTTCATTGTCGCCTCGCCAAGGTGGGTCGGAGTGGGTTGATGCAGGTTCGACCCAGACTTACTACTTTCCTTGGGGTAAAAAAGGCGCCGCCCAACTCTCTCAGCTGCCGCCGGTCGAGTATTTCACTTATTTCGCGTATAAGTCGCCCACGGCTTTGGCCGGTCAGGCATTGGCCATTACCAATTATCTCGACAAGGGCAATGAGGTTTTCTATTATTTCCCGGGCCAGAGGCGGGTTCGTCGCATGCCGACCTATGCTTACGATGCTCCACAGATCGGCTTCGAGAACCAATATACGATGGATGAGCCGCGGATGTTCAATGGCACCATCGACCGTTTTGATTGGAAACTGGTGGGTAAAAAGGAACTCATTGTCGGTTACAACTCTTTCGGAATGTACGATCCGAATGTGAAGCTGCACGATGTTGTTAAGCAGGATGGCGTGGCTAGCGCCAGCCGCCGCTACGAACAGCACCGCGTCTGGGTGGTGGAGGCCACGGTCAAGCAGGGGGTTCGCCATGTCGCGCCCAAGCGGACGTTTTATGTGGACGAGGATAGTTGGGCAATCGTGGTCGCTGATGATTACGATGCACAAGGCAAGCTTTGGAAGGTTCGTGAAGGCTACGTGATTCCGGTTTTCGAGACGGGCAGTTGCGACAACCCGGCCTTCGTCCAGTACAACCTGGTGGATAACCGCCATGTCTTCGATCAGAGTTCCCTTGGTGCCGGCAAGGACATGCGCTGGTTTGTCGAGTCAGCCGACGCCAAGTTCAAGGAGAGCTTCTACACCTCAGACAATCTCCGCGCGATCAGCGAGCGCTGATTAATTCCATTTCGTATTAAAAAAGATAATAGCGTTGCATGGGCTTGTCCTACTGAATGTATGGCAAGCCCATGCTTCTTGTTCTCATTTTTACTGCAAATCGGAATAGCTGCTTTGCAGTCGCGGCATAACAACTAAAAATAAGGAGGGGGACAATGAACATGCATTTGAAAAAAATCACGCTGGGTGTACTCATGGCCTACGCGGGTGGTGCGATGGCGTTCACGTTCGAGACTGAAAACGTGAGTGGCAACTTCGACTCGACAGTTTCGGCTGGAATTGGAGTTCGCGCCAAAAATACGTCATGCGGGCTGGTTCTGAAAGACTCGGCGGGTCTTTTTACAGGTAATCCGGGGCCGAGCGGGGCGGGGGCGCCTACCGGGTGCACAGAGGCGGTTTCCGGACTGGGGGATCAGGGTAACCTGAACTATGGAAAAGGCGATGCTTTTACCACCTACCTCAAGGGAACGCATGAGTTGCTCTTGAAGATGCCGGAAAACGTCAAATTCATGGCCCGCGTGAGCTGGTTAAAAGATTTCAGCGCGACGCAGACAACGGGCTACATCAGTGCCGGAAATCCGACAGGCGCTTCGCAGCCGGACGATGCCAGAGACGACTTGAATTTCAAGGCGCGCCTCCTTGATCTATGGGTGAGCAAGGAGTTTGCAATCGGTGAGGAGCGCGCTCGCGTGCGTGCCGGCAATCAGGTCATCAGTTGGGGCGAAAGTCTGTTCCTGCCGGGGGGCATCAATCAGACCAACGCCCTGGATCTGATGCGTCTCTCCCAGCCCGGAACCCAGCTCAAGGAAGTGTTTTTGCCGGCGCCGATCGTCAGCTTCGCCACGGGCATCGGGCAGGGGATGAATCTGGAAGCGTATGTGCAGACGAACTGGAATAAGAACTACTTTCCGCCGACCGGCAGCTATTGGTCAATGGTCAATGGCCTGGGGGCAGGGCACGATGCTTATGGCCTGAGCGATGGAAAAGCGAAGAGCAGTGGTCAGTATGGTGCGTCGCTGCGCTGGCAACCGAAAGACACTCAGCTGAACCTGGGGGCCTATGCCATGGCTTATCACGACAAGTCGCCGCAGTTTTCCTACAACGCCAACGATAGCGGAAATCCTGGTTGGATCTATGCGGAAGATCGCAAGCTCTATGGTATCAGCGCCAACTTCCCTGTCGGCGATTGGGCCGTCGGCACTGAGCTGTCCTATCGGCCGAAGGACGCCGTATCGCTGAGCCCAGCCACCGGTTGTGTCGGCACCAACGGTAATTGCTATGTCGACGAGAAAAAGCTGCAGTGGCACCTGACTGGCATCTTGAGCCTGACGCCAAGCGATTATCCGTTCATCTTGAAGGCGCTGGGTGGGGCCAGCACCGCGACCCTGATGGCCGAAGCGGTGGTGGTGCGTTATCCGAACCTCAAGCCATCGTATAACGGTGAAGTTGTTTCTGCCGGCGGCTGGGGCTGGGGGCTGGAAAATGATCCCGCCGGCATGCCGGAGTCGGTCGGTACAAAGAATTCCTGGGGGTACAACCTCGATTTCAGCTGGGTCTATGATGGCACCCTCATTCCCGGCTGGCAGGTGATTCCCGAAATTTACTATTTCCAGGCTATCAAAGGACGCACGCCGAATCCGATGGCGACCTTCATGGAAGGCGCGAAGTCTGCGAATTTCATCGTGAACTTTGTTAAGAACCCGGCCAGTTGGCAAATCGGAGTGAACTACGCCAAATTCTGGGGAGGAAAACGCGTATTTGACCAGCCATACAAGGATCGGGATTTTTTCGGCGCCTTCGTTTCCCGCAACTTCTGAGTCGCATTGCTGGAGGGGCAAGCTGCCCCTCCAGCCTGATTCCACCAAAAACGTCAAAATCCAGCAAACGAACAACTTATGCGTAATTTTTTCAGCGTCGACAACGTCGATCGCTTTCTGACTCGAACCCTAAAGGGGCTGGAGAATTTCTGCTTCCGGTTTCGAACCCCATTCCTTGTCTGGCTCGCCATCTTCACTGCCATCATGGGCTACTTCGCCCTGCAGCTGCGCATGGAAGCTGGCTTCGAGAAGCAGATGCCCACCGGTCATGAATACATAGAAACTTTCAACAAATACCGCAACGACGTGCTGGGAGCCAATCGCCTGAACATCGTCGTCAAGTCGAAGAAAGATACCATCTGGACCCAGGCTGGATTGACGCGCCTTTATGAAGTGACCCAAGCGGTCATTTACCTGCCAAGCGTCGACCGTCTGGGGGTGCAGTCCCTGTGGACTCCAAACAGTTTCGTCAACGAGATCACCGAGGAAGGTTTTCGCGCCGATCCGCTCATTTCCGGTACCGTGACGCCGGAACAACTCACTCCGGATATTATCGCCGGTATCCAGCGTTCCGCCAGCCAGGGCGGTTTTGTCGGCACACTGGTCTCGCGCGATCAGACCAGCGCCATGATTGTGGCGGAACTGGCCGAAGTGGACAAGGACGGCAAAAAGATCGATTACGTTGCCTACAACCGGATCCTTGAAGACCAGATCCGTAAGAAATTCGAAGACGCCAATTTCGAGATTCAGATCACCGGCTTCGCCAAACAAATTGGCGATATCGCTGACGGCGCCTCGTCGGTCCTGGAATTTTGTGCCGTTGCCTTGGTGCTGACTGCCTTCGCGGTCTACTGGTACTGTCACTCCATCCGTTTCACGCTCCTGCCCATCATCTGCTCCTTGACCTCCCTGGTGTGGCAGTTCGGCGCCCTGCGCCTGCTCGGTTTCGGTCTTGATCCGCTGGCGGTGCTGGTGCCCTTCCTGGTCTTCGCCATCGGCGTCTCGCACGGCGTGCAGCAGATCAATTTCATCGTCCGCGAGATTTCCGACGGCAAGACCACGGAAGAGGCGGCTCGAGCCAGTTTCTCCGGCCTGCTTATTCCAGGTGTTTTGGCCCTGGTGACGGCTTTTGTCTCCTTCATCACTCTAATTTTGATTCCTATTCCGATGGTGCGTGAGCTGGCGATCACCGCCTCCCTCGGGGTGTTTTTCAAGATCACCACCAATCTGGCAATGCTGCCCATCGCCGCCTCCTACTTCCATTTCACCAAGGAATACGCCAACACCGCTATGCTCAAACGCGAAAAGCGTGCGCGCTGGCTGCGGGTGCTGGCACGCGTTGCCGAGCCGAGAAACGCATTGATCGTCATCGGCGTCACGATGGTGGTGTTTGCCGTGTCGGTATGGCAAAGCAGTGATCGGGTCATTGGCACCCTCCAACCAGGTGCCCCTGAACTGCGCCCCGAGGCGCGCTTCAACCGCGACGCCGTGGCGATCGCCAATGGCTACGATACCGGTCTGGACTGGCTCACCGTCGTCTTCGAGGCGCCACCTGAGTCCTGCGAAAACGTCGCGCTCGGCATTTATCAGGATAAGTTCGTTTGGGATCTGCAGCATACGGAAGGTGTGCTGTCGGCGATCTCCTATTCCGGGCAACTGCGGACCTACAACGAGGGTTACAACGAGGGTAATCCAAAAATGGCTGCGATCCCGATTGACGCGGGTAATTATTCAGCTTTAAGCACTGAAATTGGACGCATGCGCGGTTATATGCGTAAGGATTGCAGTATGACTGCGGTCCATCTATTCCTGAATGACCATAAGGCGACCACGATCAATCGCGTCATCGAGAAGGTCAAGGCCTTCCGGACTAACAACACCATGGAAGGCGTCACTGTCCGACTCGCCTCCGGCAATGCCGGCGTACTGGCAGCCGTCAACGATGTGGTCGAGCATAGCGAATTGCCGATGATGCTCTATGTGTATGGCGCCATCATTTTCCTGGTGGCCATGGTTTACCGTGATTTCCGGGCTGTGTTGGCATGCTGCTTGCCGCTTACCGTCGGCACTTTCATCGGTTACTGGTTCATGAAGGAGCTGAAAATCGGGCTGACGGTGGCGACTTTGCCGGTCATGGTGCTGGCGGTGGGTATTGGCGTCGACTATGCCTTCTATATTTACAATCGCCTGCAGATGCACCTCGCCCGTGGCGAGAATATCGTCAAGGCCCTTGAACATTCCATCCTTGAGGTTGGCACCGCCACCATTTTCACTGCAATTACTCTCTCGATTGGCGTATCCACCTGGGCTTTCTCGGATCTCAAGTTCCAGGCCGACATGGGCAAGCTGCTAGCCTTCATGTTCATGGTTAACATGGTCATGGCCATGACGGTTTTGCCAGCCTTTGCCGTCTGGCTTGAGAAGCTGTTTCCGCGCCGCAGTCCAGTACGTGCATCTAGTATATTCAGTCACTAACGGAGAGCACAATGCGATTTCTATACCCCATGCTCTGCCGGCGCTTCACCACTAGCGGACTTGTCTGCATCCTGTCGTTGGGTCTCGAAGTTCATGCCCAGATGCCCGGGCCTTCTGCGGCTGCAATGCAATTGAAAGTCCAGTCGGCTCAGAAATCGGCCGCTGCCATCCATGCTTCGATCCTTGGTGCTGCCAGGGCAGGAAAACGCATTGTCGCAGTAGGCGACTACGGCACTATTTTACTTTCCGACGATGATGGAAAAACCTTCCGCCAGTCGGTCTCAGTGCCTGTGTCATCGACGCTGACGGCGGTTTCTTTTGCTGACGATAAAAACGGTTGGGCTGTCGGTCACTGGGGAGCGATCCTGAATACCGTCGACGCAGGAGAGCATTGGCACATTCAGCGAATGGATACCAAAGAGGATCGTCCGTTGTTCTCTGTCTATTTTTTCGATGGGCAGGAGGGTATCGCCGTCGGCCTCTGGTCCATTGTGCTTGCCACACGTGATGGTGGAAAAACTTGGGACCCGATAAGTCTTCCCACCCCGCCAAACGGAGGGAAAGCTGATCGCAACTTGTTTAAGATTTTTGCATCAGATCAAGGCAGTCTCTTTGTCGCCGCTGAACGCGGCACCATCCTGAGCAGCGATGATCGCGGCAGGACCTGGCATTATATTCAGACAGATTACAAGGGTTCATTCTGGTCAGGCATTGGTCTTAAAGAGGGGCCACTGCTTGTTGCCGGTTTGCGGGGGACGATCTACCGCAGCACCGACGATGGACGAAACTGGCAGGCCATCAACAGCGGTACGAAAAGTTCAATTACTGACATCGTCGAGATGGGCGGCAAAGTGGTCGCTGTGGGTCTCGACGGTGTGCAGGTCGAGAGCGAGGACCAAGGTGCTAGCTTTACATGGACGCAACGGGATGACCGGCTTTCAATGACCGCCGCTATCGGTGGCAGTGGGACGGCCCTTGTTCGCTTCTCAAAGAAAGGCGTCGTTTCGGCAACCCTGCCTGGTGCTGTCGCTAACAACTAATAAGCCAAGAAACCAAAGGAAAACATATGAAAAATTATTTTATGATTATCGATGGCAAGCCGGTGTTCGCGGACAGTACCTTTCCGGTCATCAACCCGGCGACGGGGGAAGCATTTGCTCAGGCTGCGGCGGGTAATATTTCGCATGTCGATGACGCGGTTGTTGCTGCCCGGGCTGCCTTTCCGGCGTGGAGCAGCACTCCGGACGCGGAGCGCCAGCGCCTGATACACGCGATCGGCGCCGCCCTGGAAGCTAATATGCCCGAATTGATGGAATTGGTTACCAAGGAGAACGGTAAACCTCTCAATGGTCTCAATGGTGTTGGTTCGGGAATGGAGGTCGGCGGAGCCATCGCATGGACCCACGTTACCGCCGATTTGCAACTGCCGGTGGAAGTGATCCAGGATAACGATGAGGCACGCATCGAAGTGCACCGAAAGCCGCTCGGAGTGGTTGGATCCATCACTCCTTGGAACTGGCCGCTGATGATTGCCATCTGGCACGTTATTCCGGCTCTGCGTGCCGGAAATACAGTGGTGCTCAAGCCCTCCGAACTTACCCCGGTGGCGACCTTACGTTTCGTCGAGCTAGCCAATGCCATCCTGCCACCGGGAGTGTTGAACATTGTGACCGGAAGATCCGGATCCGGGATTGGCGCGGCCATTGCCAAGCACCCCGGGATTGACAAAATTGTGTTCACCGGCTCGACCCCGACCGGCAAGCAGATTATGCAAAATGCCGCTGGCAACTTAAAGCGCATGACACTGGAGCTTGGCGGCAACGACGCTGGCATAGTGCTGTCCGATGTGGACCCAAAGGCGATTGCATCCAAGCTGTTTGGCGTCGCCTTCAATAACAACGGTCAGACTTGTGCATGTCTCAAGCGCCTTTACGTACACGAGAGTATCTACGAAGAACTGTGCGCTGAACTTGCGAGCATCGCACGGAAGACGATCGTTGGGAATGGCATGAGTCCCGAAACCCAGTTGGGTCCGGTGCAAAATCAGGCCCAACTAAGCTTCGTTCAGGAGTTGGCAGAAGATGCCCGGAGTCACGGCGCCCGTTTCCTTTGCGGCGGTCGAGTGATGGACGGGGTGGGTTATTTCTACGAGCCAACGGTGGTGGCGGATGTCACCGACGGCATCCGCCTCGTGGATGAGGAACCGTTTGGCCCTATCCTGCCCGTAATCAAATACTCCGACATTGATGATGTCATTCGTCGCGCAAACAACAGCCCCAATGGGCTAGGAGGCTCCATCTGGTCAAACGACCGGGCCAAGGCTGCAGAATTGGCGCTGCGTCTTGAGTGTGGCACAGCATGGGTGAATGAACATGGTGCGATCCAGCCTGATGCACCTTTTGGCGGAGTAAAGCAGTCTGGGATTGGTGTCGAGTTCGGGCGCTATGGACTGGAAGAATATACCTCCATCCAAACCCTGAAAATTATGAAATGATGATTTCTTGGATATCCTGGACCAATGTGACCGGTCACGATGCCGGAACGGTACAGTGCAGCATCAGAGCAGTGCTGCGCAGAGAACTGCTTCGTCCTGGCAGGCGGGTAAGTTCGTGATGTGACGCAGGCGCGCGAGTTGCTTGACGGGATTGCCCCTGACAGCCTGCCGGTGCGGGGCTGTTTTGGCAGCGCAAAAAAATGCTGGCAGAACGCATGCTTCAGGTCGAGCTCTCTCATCACCTGGGGCAGTAGCGCAACGCGCCGGAACCGTCCTGAACCACAAGAGCGGCAGCAGTGTTTTTATTGCGCGTCACCCAGCATGAATTCGCATTCAGTTTCTGCTACGGTTCTTGACCACGATGCGAATGAATCATCGCTTCGGCAATGCCGGCCGGCACTTCGGCGTAATGCTTGAACTCCATGCTGAAGGTGGCGCGCCCTTGCGTCAGCGAGCGCAGCGCTGTGGCGTAGCCGAACATTTCGGTCAGCGGCACTTCGGCGCGGATTGCCTTGCCGGCGCCGCCCGGGATGTCGTCCATGCCCTGGATCATGCCGCGCCGCGCCGACAGGTCGCCCATCACGTCGCCGGTTTTTTCTTCCGGCGTTTCGACCTCGACTGCCATCATCGGCTCCAGCAGCACCGGGCCAGCCTTGCGGCAGCCGTCCTTGAATGCGATTGATGCGGCCATTCGGTAGGCGTTTTCGTTCGAATCGACCTCGTGCGAGGAGCCGAAGAACAGCGTCACCTTGACATCCACCACCGGGTAGCCGGCCAGGACGCCGGTTGGCAGCGTGTCCAGGATGCCTTTCTCCACCGCCGGGATGAATTCGCGCGGCACGCTGCCGCCCTTGACCGCATCGACGAATTCGAAGCCCTGGCCGTGCGGCAGCGGTTCGATCTTCAGCACCACGTGGCCGTACTGGCCGCGCCCGCCGGACTGCTTGATGTATTTGCCTTCGCTCGATTCGCAGGTCTTGCGGATGGTTTCGCGGAATGCCACCTGCGGCTTGCCGACGCTGGCGGCGACGCCGAATTCGCGCCGCATCCGCTCGACCAGCACTTCCAAGTGCAGTTCGCCCATGCCGGAGATGATGGTCTGGCCGGATTCGTCGTCGGTGCGTACCCGAAACGACGGGTCTTCCTGCGCCAGCCGGCTCAGCGCCATGCCCATTTTTTCCTGATCGGCATGGGTTTTCGGTTCGACCGCCTGCGAAATCACCGGCTCCGGGAATACCATGCGTTCCAGCGTGATGATGGCGTTCGGGTCGCACAGCGTATCGCCGGTGGTCACGTCCTTCAGGCCGACCGCTGCCGCGATATCGCCGGCGTAGACTTCGCTGATTTCGGTGCGGTGGTTGGCGTGCATCTGCAGCACCCGGCCGACCCTTTCCTTTTTGCCCTTGAGCGGAATGTAGACGGTGTCGCCGGAGTGCATCGCGCCGGAGTAGACGCGGAAATAGGTCAGGTGGCCGACGAACGGATCGGTCATGATCTTGAAGGCCAGAGCGGCGAATTTTTCATCGTCGCTGGCGCGGCGCTCGACTACCTGGTCGTGCTCGTCGTGGCCGGCCACCGGCGGAATGTCGCTGGGCGCCGGCAGGAAGTCGATCACCGCATCCAGCAGCGCCTGCACGCCGCGATTCTTGAAGGCGCTGCCGCACAGCATCGGCACGATCTCGCCGGCGATGGTGCGGGCGCGCAGGGCAGCCTTGATTTCAGCTTCGGTCAGCGCCACGCCGTCCAGGTATTTTTGCAGTAATTCCTCGCTGGCTTCGGCCGCAGCTTCCAGCATGGCGTCTTGCCATTGCCGGGCGCTGGCCAGCAGTGCCGGTGGGATTTCGCGGTATTCGAATTTCACGCCTTGCGAGGCGTCGTCCCAGATCACGGCCTTCATCTTGATCAGGTCGATCACGCCGTGGAAATTCTCCTCGGCCCCGACCGGTATCTGCAGCGGCACCGGGTTGCCTTTCAGGCGCTCGCCGATTTGCTGCCGGACCCGGAAGAAGTCGGCCCCGACCCGGTCCATCTTGTTGACGAAGGCCAGCCGCGGCACCCGGTACTTGTTGGCCTGGCGCCACACCGTTTCGGATTGCGGCTGGACCCCGCCGACCGCGTCGTACACCATGCAGGCGCCATCCAGCACCCGCATCGAGCGCTCGACCTCGATCGTGAAATCGACGTGGCCCGGGGTGTCGATGATGTTGATGCGGTGTGTCGGGTAATTGCCGGCCATGCCTTGCCAGAAGCAGGTGGTGGCCGCCGAGGTGATGGTGATGCCGCGCTCCTGCTCCTGCTCCATCCAGTCCATCGTGGCCAGGCCTTCGTGGACTTCGCCCAGCTTGTGGCTGACGCCGGTGTAGAACAGGATGCGCTCGGTGGTGGTGGTCTTGCCGGCGTCGATATGGGCGCAGATGCCGATGTTGCGGTACTGCGCGAGGGGTGTTTTGCGAGTCACGATGCTTTCCTTTTTGGAAAATTCGTCTTGCGCCTTGCGCGGCAAGGGAACGGCCTGCAGCAACCTGTTTTGCGATCCGGCGTTATCGATTAAAAATAGAGGGTATCGTCATTTTAATGCCATTTTTCCTAATACTTCATTGCGGATAAAAAACATACGGATAGTAGTATTTCAGGCGATCCGCAGCCGTTGCGCAATCCCGCTGCGCCTTGCCTGATGCCTTCGGTATTTTTGGTGGGCAGGAGCAACATGGATTATTTATATTGCCCAAGCGCGCATCTGTCAATTCGATAACGCAACTCTCGGCGCCGATGTTGCGCAATGTCTTGCCGCGCGTGCCGGCGGCTCAGGAGCAGGTGGCGACGCTGCCGACCAGGCCGGCCGGCAGGGCCAGCCCGGAGAGGCGGCAGCGCTGCATGCTGCGCTCCAGCGCGGGCTGCCATTCGGTCAGCGCCTGGCCGTGGCATTTCAGGCCGGCTTCGAGGCGGGTCCATTCCTGCGCGAAGGCTTGCGGGCGCAGCGCGGGCGGATGGCGGGTGATCCGTGCGCAGGCGTGTGGGCCCAGGTAGTCGCGCGCCACCGCTTGCCAATCCTGTTCTGCATGGTATTCGACCCGCATCAGGTCGATGCCGACCGCGCCCTGCAGGCAGATCGCCCCCAGCACCAGGCCGGGCTGGTGGCTGACGGACAGCCCGATGCGCATGCCTGGCGGGTTGGACCGGGCGATGCGCAGCGGCTGCCCCGGCACCGACCGGAGTTCGATTTCTTCCGGCGGCAGATCAAGCAGGATGGCCAGCGCTGCGCGTAGCGCCTGCCGAATCTGGGCCCGGCCGAAATCCCGATTGCTGCTCATTGGCGTGGCTACGCCAACCACCAGCAAATCTCCCTGCGCCTGGCTGGCGGCCCGCACTAGAGGCGCGGATGCGGGCCAGGGATGGACGGCGAGCAGGGGGCTGTCCATGGTTGCTGCGCCCTAGTGGCGCGCTGGCGCCGCCGGGCAGCCGCGCCAGCTCGATGCGGCCGGAATGAATTCGCCCTTCATTACCAGCGTCAGGGCGCCCAGCTTGACGTTGTCCGCCACCACCGCGCTGTACAGCACTGCGCTGCGCGGCCCCATGTAGACCCGGCTGCCGATGCTGACATGGTCGATCTTCATCACCCGGTCTTCGAACAGATGGGTCTGCGGGCAGGACAGGGCGTTGAGTTCGCTGTGGTCGCCGATCCTCACGCAGTCGAATTCGGTGATGTCGGTGGTGTTGAGGTAGACGCCGCGGCCGATGCGGCAGCCCAGCAGATTGAAGGCCAGCGGCAGCCAGGGCGTGCCGCGCAGGTAGACCAGCAGGTTCGGCACCGCGATGCCTTCGTACAGGTTGGTGACGGCTTCCGACAGCCAGACGAAGGGCGTCCACATCGGCACGCTGCATTGGCGGTAGCGCCGCAGCAGCAGCCATTTCAGCAGCACCACGAAGAGGAAGGTGCCGACCCCGTACAGCAGGCCGGCGACGGTCAGGATCCGCACCACCGCGCTCCACTGCCCGGCGCCAGCCAGCGGCATCACGTTCAGTACCAGCGTGTAGCCGACGGCGATCACGATCGCGTGCGGGGTGACGATGCGGGTCGCTTCCACCAGAGTGCGGCCGAGCCGGCGCCAGCGTGACGGATGGAAGGTGAGTTCCTCCGGAAAGCCGCGTACCTGTTCGCGCGCCGGCAGGTTGATCGGCGGCGAGCCGAGCCAGGTGTCGCCGTCGCGCATCAGTGCGTTGTCCGGTGCGCGCGAATGGACGCCGATCAGGACGTTTTCCGGTAAGGTGGTGCCGTCCGGTATGTAGGCGCCATTGCCGACGAAGCTGCGGCGCGAAATCACCGTCGGTTGCAGGCGCATCCAGCCGCCGTCGATCTGCTCATCGCCCAGCAGCACCGCGTCGGCGATGAAGGTTTCGTCGCCCAGCGTCAGCATGTCCGGCACCACGCCCAGCGCGGTCGAGATTTCGGCATCGCGGCCGACCTTGGCGCCCAGCAGGCGGTACCAGAACGGCGCGAACACCGTGGCATACACGCCGTGCAGTACGCTCAGGCTGGATTCCTGGATCTGGTTGACCAGCCATTTGCTGCAATAGACGTTGCTGTGCACCGGCCAGCTGCCGGCCTGCAGGCGCGGCAGCACGCTCCAGCGGATCCCGGCCGACAGCAGCGCAGTGCAGACGATCAGCACTGCGGTGGCAGGAAACGCCAGCACAAAATATTTGATCAGTTGAAACGGCAGCTGATTAGTCTCCAGCCACGGAAAGCGCTCGGTATTGTCAAGCCAGTCGATCAGGATGAAGCTCGGAAACACCGGCATGAAAAACAGGATCGTGATCAGCAGCGCTCCAAAGGCAAAGAACGCTGCCTCGCCCGCCAGCCGGGTGCGCGAGACCGCCGGGCGCGCCGGGTTGGTTGCGGGGTCGAAGGCGCCGGTGTCGCGCGCCGGCGAGCCGCTCCAGATCCGGTCGGCCGGCACCGCCTGCCCATCGCTCAGGGCCGACTGGCCTTCCAGATGGCCGAAGGCGCCGATGCTGGTATTGCCTTCCAGCACTGCATAGGAGCCGATGCACGCCTCCTGCGCGACGGCGATCATGCCGAGTCGCAGTTCGCCGTGCTCGACCCGGGCGTTCTCGAAGTTGACCGCATTGCCGATGCTGCTGCCGGCGCCGATCTGCAGCAGGTCGGGGGCGCGCAGCGTGATCGAACCGATCACCACATCCGGTCCGATTTCTGCGCCGAGCGCCCGCAGCCACCAGGCGTAGAGCGAAGAGCCGCTCAGCAGATAGGTCGGTGCCGCCTCGATCATCCGGTCCGCCAGCCACCAGCGGTAATAGGTCAGGCCCCACAGCGGATAGCGGCCGGCCTTGAGTTTGCCGGCGATCAGCCATTTGCCGGCAATCGCGAGGCCGAATTCCAGCACCGTCGTCAGCAGGAATACGCCGACCGAGGCGCAGATGGCCAGCGCAATCGAGTCGTCCGGGTCGCCGGTATAGAAGTGGTAGGTAAAGAACGGCGCCAGCCATTGCATCATGCGCAGCGCCACCAGCCAAGGTACGGCGGCGGCCTGCGCCGCGCCGCACAGCCAGCGCTGCAGGGCCGACGGCGCCTGCCAGCTCAGATCCAGCGCCGGCCCGGCTTCCTGCGCTTCGCCCAGTACCGCCGCAATGCGGCCGATGGTGCGGTTCTGGTAAATGTCGCGCACCGTCACGTGGGCAAAGCGCGGTTCGGCGCGCAGGGCGGACGCCAGCCGCGCCGCAAACAGCGAGTGGCCGCCCAGATCGGAAAAGAAATCCGCGCTGCGGCGGATCGGCTGGCCGGGAAAGAGTATGGCCAGTGCGGCGAACAGCGCGACTTCGGCCGGCGTTTCGGGCTGGTCCGAATCCGCCGCAGCGGCGTTGCCGAAGGCCAGCGGCTGGGCTTTCAGCGTCTTGCGGTCGATCTTGCCCGAGGTCAGGCGCGGCATCTCTGGCAGCGTCACAAACTGCCCAGGCACCATATACGGCGGCAGGCAGGCGCCGAGCGCCTGGCGCAAGGCGGCGGTGGAAACATCGGTGTTGTTTTCCGGCACGATGAAGGCAATCAGCTGGTCGATGCCGGCGTCGTGCTGCAGCACCACCGCCACGGTGCCGATGCCGGGTTGGCGCGCCAGCACCGCTTCGATTTCGCCCAGCTCGACCCGGAAGCCGCGGATCTTCACCTGATCGTCGGTGCGCCCCAGACATTGCACCCGGCCGTCGGCATCGATCCGCGCCAGGTCGCCGGTGCGGTACAGGCGCCGGTCCGAGGTGCCGCAAGCCCACGGATTGGGCAGGAATTTCTCCGCGCTCAAGTCCGGTCGGCCCAGATAGCCGGCCGCGATGCCGGGGCCGGTGATGCACAGCTCGCCGGTTGCGCCGCGCGGCAACAACGTCAACTGGTCTGCGCTGGCGGGGTCGATGATCAGCATGCCGTAGTTCGGCAGCGGAATGCCGATCGTGACCGGCTCCTCCGCCTGCAACTCGGCCAGGCTGGCCGAGACTGTGGCTTCGGTCGGGCCGTAGGTGTTAAACAGTTGGCGGCCGGGCCGGGTCCAGCGGCCGACCAGCGCTTGCGGGCACATTTCGCCGCCGAGGTTGATCAGACGCAGGCTCGGTATCTCTTGGCTGAACAGAGCCAGCAGGGTCGGCACCGCATGCAGCACCGTGACCTGGTGCTCGGCCAGCGCGCGCGGCAGCGCTTCGGGGTCGCAGGCCACTTCCTTGGGCGCGATCCAAAGCGTGGCGCCGACCAGGTAGCTGATCCAGATTTCCTCGAACGACATGTCGAACGCGACCGAAAAGCCCTGGTACACGCGGTCGCCGGCGCGCACGCCGAGCACCGCATTTTCGCTGCGCAGGAAGTGGCAAATGCTGCCCTGCGTGATTTCGATGCCTTTTGGCTTGCCGGTCGAGCCAGACGTGTAAATCACATAGGCCGGGTGCTGCGACAGCGCCTTGTGCCGTTGCAGCAGCGCCTGCGGCGACGCGATCGGGCTCAGCAGGGTCTCGGCCACCCATACCTTGTGCGCCTGTCGCCCGAGTTCCGGAACAAACTGTTCGCAACTCACGATGCCGGCCGCATGCGCATCCTCAAGGCAGATTGCGATCCGCTCCACCGGCGTGTCGGCGTCGAACGGCAGCCATGCTGCGCCGGCCTTGGCAATGCCGGCCTGCATCACCAGTAAATCGATGCCGCGCGGCAACCACAGGCCGACGATATGGCCGGGGCGCACGCCCGCTTCGATCAATCGTGCCGCGACCCGTCCGGCCTGCTCATTGAGATCATGGTAAGTCAACTGCCGTGCGCCGAAAATCAACGCAACCTGATGCGGCATGCGCGCGGCAGTGGCTTCGAGCAGGTCGGCCAGAATTTCATGGCGGATCAGTTCAGGTTCGATTGGCCCAAGCAGGATGTCGGGATGCGCGACTTCATGAAGATGGTCGGCAATGGTTGCGGAAAGGTCGAGGTCGGCAAGTGGAGATTGAGTCATATAAAACAATGCGCAGACCGGAATTGATTCCGGTCTGCAAGATAAATGAAAAACAGGATTGGATTACGGGTTTATGCGTGAATTTGAATTGCGGAATCGGCGCCTTTGTCAGGACAGCAGTTGGATTAGCGCGGTTGGATGAAGCGACCAGCCCAGCAACCCGGCCAGACCCATCAGGATCCCGAATCCGGTCGGCACCAGTGCCGCAAAGTACAGCCAGCGCTGGTGCGTCAGTGCGGTGACCGCCAACAAGGAAATCGCAATCGCGATCAACGCGTCCGACAGGTCGAACTGATCGTCGCGGAAGTTGGCGGCATCGTAATCTTTCTGGTCCTGGTCCGCTTGCTGCTGCAGCTCCGCCTTTTTGCCGGCTTGCTCCGCAACAACTTTTTCATAATCCCTGATTGCCGTTGCGTAAGCACCCTGTTCCGCCGGCGGGCGTCCGGCGGCCGCCAGGCGCAGTTGCATCAGCGTCGATTTGGCGATTTCTTCCCGGATGTTGCGCGCCTGATAAAACGCCCAGTGATCGAGCTTGTTGGCCTGCGCCTGCTGCATGCCCTGCACGATATTGTCGTCCTTGACTTTGCAGATGCCCAAGAAGGTTGCCAGGATCGCCACCGTAATTGCCACCAGCATGTTCAGCCGCATCGATGCGCGGTCTTTGGTGCCGGCGTCGTCCAGTGATTCGATTGTGTCCAAAGGGTTGATGTCCATGTTTTGATTGGCAGGTCAGGAAGAGGTAAAGCTGCTCGTAGCGTAATCGCCATGTTCATTCGGCTCCGAGGCGAGCAAAAAAAGACGGTATATTATTTTCGGGCGCTCGGAAAGCGCTTGATCGGATTATGGCTCCTGCAGTGTGGCGTCCAATCAACAAAGCCAAGCGTACCGGCTTTGCCGAACACGGATGCTTTGGTGTTTTGAGTCGGACCGGCGCAGTTGCAGCACCCCTTCGGCGGAACAGAAAAAGACACGCCGCATGCATCTTTTTGAAATTTCATCGCAAGCAGCGTGAATGTAGAAAGCGCATGGGCGGTAAACGCGATGCAGGAGAATTGGTTGACCGGTTTCGGTAAAAGTATATGCAAGCAGGAATTGCGCGGGAGTTGGTATTGTCCGCGAGCGCCTGGGAAGTGCGAACGGGCTTGGAGGCTGGGCGCCGGAGATTTTAATAAACAGGGAGTATGAATATTTTTATATTATTTTCCGCATATTAAAATTAGCGCACATAAAATAATACTCCACTTGGTAGTACTGGAAAGTTTTTACTTAAGACCCTCGCGCATTTTTGGTTCGTGCGTGTTCCGGTCGACGCGCCACTTATTTCCTTTCCTTTGTCATTGTCTTGTCCGCCCATCTGCGAGAGCGGGTAAAGTAGCACGCC
>NZ_AVCC01000005.1 GCF_000622895.1 Herminiimonas sp. CN | reverse complement strand
TGATTCTCCGGTGCGGGTTTTTTATTGGCTTGCTACGATGCGGATTAATCGGCCGCTGTTTCCGCTGTACTTGAGGCGAGGTTGGCTACGCCTTTGACGGCAGAGCCGGCAACGCTAACCGCGGCGGAACCGACCGTCACGCCGATGCTAACTGCGGTGCTGGCCACCGAGACCGCGGCGCCGGCGACCGTCACCACCGCGCAACTGCTGCACAGCAGTACTGCGCCCAGCAGGCCGGCCAGCGCAAACGCTTTCATCGGATGGTCCGGGCCGATCTCAAACGCCGAGCAGTTCGACCTCAAAAATCAGCGTTGCGTGCGGTGGAATCACGCCGCCGGCACCGCGGGCGCCATAGCCGAGTGCGGATGGAATGATCAATTTGCGCACGCCGCCGATTTTCATGCCCTGCACGCCGTCATCCCAGCCCTTGATAACGTGGCCGGCGCCGAGCGGAAACTCGAACGGTTCGTTGCGATCCTTGCTGGAGTCGAATTTGCTGCCGGCACTGCCATCGGCATTTTGCAGCCAGCCGGTGTAATGTACGCTGACATGGTCGCCGGCCTTGGCTTCTGCACCGGTGCCGACGGTGATTTCTTCGTATTGCAGTCCTGATGCGGTCATGATTGCTGACATGATTTTCCTTTTGAATTGGGGCGTGAAGTGGCCAGATTGTAGACCAAATCAGGCAGCCGGTCGCATTTGCGCCAAGGCAATAACAGGCTTGTCATCTTTTCAGGTGCCGGATTGGCAGGTACACTTTGGCCGGCTTGCGCTCTTGCGCCACACTTTATACATGATTGAATCCGATGCTCCAGCGTACCCGAATTAAAATCTGCGGCCTGACCCGCAGCGAAGATGTGCAGGCTGCGGTGGCGGCCGGCGCCGATGCGATCGGCTTCGTGTTTTACCCCGGCAGCCCGCGCTATATCGCGCCGGAAGCGGCGGCGTGCCTGATTGCCGCGATGCCGCCGTTTGTCACTGCAGTCGGTCTGTTCGTCAACGCAACGGAACAGCAGGTGGCGCAAGTGCTGGCACAAGCACCTGTTGCATTGCTGCAATTTCACGGCGACGAAACCGCAGCCGAATGCGCGGCGATTGCCAAGGCGGTCGGGCGGCCGTTCATCCGCGCACTGCGGGTGCGGCAGGATATGCGGCCTGCCGATTTGCTAGAATACGCGCAGGATTATCGTGATGCCGCCGGATTGCTGCTCGACGCCTTCGTCGGCAGCTACGGCGGCGCTGGAAAGGTATTTGATTGGTCCGTCATTCCAAAAGAACTCGCGCCTCGGGTCGTTTTAAGTGGTGGCTTGAGCGCGCAAAACGCCACTGACGCAGTGTTGCGCGTGCGCCCTTATGCGGTCGATGTCAGTAGCGGCGTCGAACTGCGCAAGGGCATCAAGGATGCCGACAAGATCCGTGCCTTCATCGACGCGATACGTCAGGCCGATGCCACCCCAGACTGACTGAGAAATATATGAGCGAACACGACACCACCCCGATTTTCCATGCGGCCGGTTATCCATTTCCCGACGCCAACGGCCATTTCGGCCCTTACGGCGGCACTTTCGTTTCCGAGACGCTGACCCATGCGCTGACGGAATTGAAGGAGGCCTATGCGCATTACAGCAGCGATCCCGATTTTCTGGCCGAATTCCACTACGAGCTGAAGCATTTCGTCGGTCGTCCGAGCCCGATTTATCATGCCAAACGCTGGTCCGAGCGACAGGGCGGGGCGCAGATCTACCTCAAGCGCGAAGACCTGAATCACACCGGCGCGCACAAGATCAATAACGTGATCGGTCAGGCGCTGCTAGCCAAACGGATGGGCAAGCCGCGCGTGATCGCCGAAACCGGCGCCGGCCAGCATGGCGTGGCCACTGCCACCATTTGCGCCCGTTTCGGCCTGGAGTGCGTGGTCTACATGGGGGCGGAAGACGTCAAACGCCAGGCGCAGAACGTCTACCGGATGAAGCTGCTGGGCGCCACCGTGGTGCCGGTCGAATCCGGCTCCAGGACGCTCAAGGATGCGCTCAATGAAGCGATGCGCGACTGGGTCACCAACGTTGAAAACACCTTTTACATCATCGGCACCGTCGCCGGCCCGCATCCGTATCCGATGATGGTGCGCGACTTCCAGTCGGTGATCGGCGAGGAATGCCTGACCCAGATGCCGGAAATGACCGGCCGCCAGCCCGATTATGTGGTGGCTTGCGTTGGTGGCGGCTCGAACGCGATGGGGATTTTCTATCCGTACATCGACCACAAGAACGTCAAGCTGATCGGCGTTGAGGCGGCCGGCGAGGGCATCGCTTCCGGCAAGCATTCGGCTTCGCTGACTGCCGGCTCGCCCGGCGTGCTGCATGGCAACCGCACTTATCTGCTGCAGGACGAAAACGGCCAGATCATCGAAACCCATTCGGTTTCGGCCGGCCTCGATTACCCCGGCGTCGGCCCGGAACATGCGTGGCTGAAGGACTCCGGCCGCGCCCAGTACGTGACGATTACCGACGATGAGGCACTGCAGGCGTTCCACGACTGTTGCCGCATCGAGGGCATCATCCCGGCGCTGGAATCGAGCCATGCGCTGGCCTACGCCGCCAAGCTGGCCGCCACGCTGCCGAAAGAGCAGACGATACTGGTCAACCTGTCCGGCCGCGGCGACAAGGACATCCATACGGTGGCCGAGCGGATGGGCGACTTTTATTAGTTCATGCTGCGATAAGCGCTATCCGATTTTGTTGCTGATAGGATACTGTACAGCGTATTTTTCGATAGCTACCAAAATAATGCAGAAGATTCGGTGTTTTTAGATATACCCCTATCTTCACAACATATAAATTACTGCGAGCCTAATCATGTCCAGAATCCAGTCCACGCTGTCCGCTTTGGCGGCGCAGAATAAAAAAGGCTTGATCCCCTTCATTACCGCCGGCGACCCCGATCCTGCACTGACGGTGCCGCTGATGCACGCGCTGGTCAAAGGCGGAGCCGACATCATCGAATTGGGGGTGCCGTTTTCCGATCCGATGGCCGATGGTCCGGTGATCCAGCGCGCTTCCGAGCGCGCCTTGCTGAAAGGGGTGGGGCTGCGGGATGTCTTGCGTTACGTTAGCGAGTTCCGCACCACCGACCAAACCACGCCGGTGGTGTTGATGGGCTACGCCAATCCGATCGAGCGCATGGGCGTCGATGCCTTCATCGCGGCGGCCAAGACGGCCGGCGTGGATGGCGTGCTGGTGGTGGATTACCCGCCGGAAGAATGCGAGCAGTTTGCCGCCGCCATGCGGGCCGAGCAGCTCGACACCATCTTCCTGCTGGCGCCGACCTCGACCGACGAGCGCATCGAAAAAGTCGGCAAGATCGCCAGCGGTTATGTCTATTACGTGTCGCTGAAAGGCGTCACCGGCTCCGGCAGCCTCGATCTGGATGCGGTGGCCGCGATGATTCCGCGCATCAAGCGCCATGTGCAGATACCGGTCGGGGTCGGTTTCGGCATCCGCGACGCGGCCACCGCGAAGGCGATTGCCTCGGTGTCGGACGCGGTGGTGATCGGCAGCCGCATCATCCAGGAGCTGGAAAACACCCCGCCGGATCAATGCGCGCAGGCGGTGGAAACCTTCATTTCCGGCATACGTCAGGCTTTAGACGAGTAGAATTGCACAAAATCATGCGGCCCAGGCGCCGTGTTTCACCAAGGAGTTCAACATGAGTTGGCTAGAAAAGCTGCTTCCCCCGCGCATTCAGCGCTCCGATTCCGCAACCCGCAAATCGATGCCGGAAGGCCTGTGGGTCAAATGCCCGTCCTGCGAGGCGGTGCTGTACCGTTCCGACCTGGAATCGAATCTGCACGTCTGCCCCAAGTGCAGCCATCATATGCGCATCCGCGCCCGCGAGCGGCTCGATGCCTTGCTCGATGCCGGCGGCCGTTACGAGATCGGCCAGGAAGTGCTGCCGGTCGATACCCTGAAATTCAAGGACAGTAAAAAGTACCCGGACCGGCTCAAGGCCGGCATCGACGTTACCGGTGAAACCGATGCGATGGTGGTTCTGGGCGGCGCCATCATGACGGTGCCGGTGGTGGTAGCCTGTTTCGAGTTCGACTTTATGGGCGGCTCGATGGGCTCGGTGGTCGGCGAACGCTTCGTGCGCGGCGTCAATACTGCGCTGGAGCAAAAAGTGCCATTCATTTGCATCACCGCAACCGGTGGCGCGCGGATGCAGGAAGGCTTGCTGTCGCTGATGCAGATGGCCAAGACCACTGCGATGCTGACCAAGCTGTCTGAAAAGCAACTCCCGTTCATTTCAGTGTTGACCGACCCGACCATGGGTGGCGTGTCGGCATCCTTCGCCTTCATGGGCGACGTCGTGATTGCCGAGCCGAAAGCCCTGATCGGCTTTGCCGGTCCGCGCGTGATCGAGAACACGGTGCGCGAAAAACTCCCGGAAGGCTTTCAGCGCGCTGAATTCCTGGTCAAGAAGGGCGCTGTCGACATGATCGTCGACCGCCGCAAGATGCGCGAAGAAATCGCCCGTCTGCTGGCGCTGCTGCAAAATCAGGCTGCGGAAACGGTGGCATAAGCGCTTTGCCGCTGCGCCAAGCCCGGGTCGGCGTACCCGGGTTTTTTTATGCGCACGGCAAATTTTCTGGCGATTTCTGCCCCGGACGACCAAGCGGGATGTCGCGCGAGCGATTACAATTGCATACTTCGTTTTTCCTACAATCTTCGCATGTCGATTCCAACTCCAAACACGCTGCCGCAATGGCTCGATTTCATCGCGCATTTGCATAGCCATGCCATCGACATGGGGCTGGACCGGGTAAAGGAAGTGTACGTCCGGCTGGGCATCGGTTTTGACGCCGCGGTCATTACGGTCGGCGGCACCAACGGCAAGGGTTCAACCTGCGCGTTGCTGGAATCGATTCTGCTGCAGGGCGGTTATCGGGTCGGCTTGTACACGTCGCCGCACTTGCTGGTGTTCAACGAGAGGGTGCGCATCGGCGGCGAAATGGTGTCCGATGCGGCGCTGATGGCGGCCTTTGCGCAGATCGAAGCCGCGCGCGGCGAAATTACCCTGTCCTATTTCGAATTCACCACGCTGGCGGCGCTGAAACTGTTTGCCGATGCCAAGCTGGATGCGGTGATTCTGGAAGTCGGCCTGGGCGGCCGTCTGGATGCCGTCAACGTGGTCGATGCGGATGTGGCGATCGTCACCAGCGTCGACATCGATCACACCGAATACCTGGGCGATACCCGCGAGAAAATCGGCTTCGAGAAGGCAGGGATTTTCCGTACCGGCAAGGCGGCGATCTGCAGCGACCCGGTGCCGCCGCAGTCGCTGATCGATCATGCGCTGGAAATCGGCGCCGATCTGTGGCTATTCGGGCGCGATTTCAATTATTCCGGCGACAAGCAGCAGTGGAATTTTAACGGTCGCGGTCAGCGCCGCAATTCACTTGCTTACCCAAGCTTGCGCGGCGCCAACCAATTGTTGAACGCCTCGGCGGCACTGGCGGCGCTGGAAGTGTTGCGCCTGCGCCTGCCGCTGAGTGCGCAAGAGATCCGCAAGGGCATCGTGCTGGTGGATTTGCCGGGTCGTTTCCAGGTCCTGCCGGGGCGACCTGCGGTGGTGCTGGATGTTGCGCACAATCCGCACGCGGCAGCCACGCTGGCGCAGAATCTGGGCAACATGGGTTTTCACCGCTACACCTACGCAGTCTTCGGCGCGATGCAGGACAAGGATATCGATGGTGTGATCGCGCAGTTGAAGTCGTGCGTCGATCACTGGTGCGTGACCGATCTGCCGTTGCCGCGTGCAGCCTCTGCTGCCGCATTGCAGCAAAAACTCCTGGATGCGGGCGTTGTTGCGCAGAATGGGCCGGCTGCCGAATCGAGCATCAATACTTTTGCGTCGCCGGCAGCCGCTTTTGCGAATGCACAAAGCAGGGCGGGTGAGGATGATAGAATCGTGGTCTTCGGCTCTTTCCTGACCGTCGCCGGCGTGCTGGAAGCGCGCCAATCCGCATCTCATTAACTCGAATCACACCACTAC
The DNA here is from genome assembly GCF_000622895.1 of Herminiimonas sp. CN. GTDB lineage: Bacteria > Pseudomonadota > Gammaproteobacteria > Burkholderiales > Burkholderiaceae_D > AVCC01. The sequence goes on along the minus strand of NZ_AVCC01000005.1, from coordinate 74,656 downwards.
CGTATGAGTCTGTTCTCGTTCCTTGGCAGAAAAAAGCAGCAGGAATCCGCTACCGAAGCGCCAGACTTTACCTCGCGCTCCGCAGAAGAGTCGCAAGCGTTTCGTAGCAGCAATCGTAGCGGCAACCGCAGCACAAAGGAATCGGGCGGCGGCACCAAAGCACCTGCCGAAGCTGCGCTGCCGGAAAAAAAACGCGCGCGTCGCCGCTTGGTCGGCGCCGTCGCCTTGGTGCTGGCGGCCATCATTGGATTGCCGATGCTGTTCGATACCGAGCAAAAACCGGTGCCGGACGATATCGCGATACAGATTCCCTCGATGGATACACCGGCTGCGGCAATTGCGCCGGCTGCGCCAACTCCGCCAACTCCGCCAACTCCGCCAACTCCATCTGCCGCGGCATCGTCTTCAGGGACGGTGTCGGCTGCCGCCGGATTGGGCCAGAAAGAGGAAATTATCGATCCGGCGCCGGCAATTGCGCCAGCCGCCGGAGCAGGCAATGCCGTCGCAGGAGCCAATCCGGAACCGAAATTGGAGCCAAAACCGGAACCTAAACCGGAGCCTAAACCGGAACCTAAACCGGAACTCAAGCCTGAGCCCAGGCACGAACCCAAGCCTGAGCCAAAGCAAGCCGCCAAAGTAGATGAGGCGGCGCGCGCCCGCGCCATCCTGGAAGGGCGCGCCGAGAGCGCTGCGCCGGAAAAGAAAGCGTCAAAATTCACGCTGCAGATCGCTGCCCTGGCAACCCAGGACAAGGTTGACGAATTGCAGGGCAAACTCAAGGATGCCGGCATTACATCGTATACGCAAAAAGTCACGACCCAGTCCGGCGCGCGCATTCGGGTCAGGGTAGGGCCGTTTGCCGGCAGGGAAGAAGCAGAGAAAATGCGCGCGAAGCTGGTGCAGTTGGGTTACGGCGGCACGCTGGTGCCGGTCAACTAGCACCCCAGCCAACCAATGACAACTAATTCGTGACGATTTTCGATTATCTGGTTTTATTCGTGCTGTTGTGCTCGATTGTCATCAGCACCATGCGCGGCTTGCTCAAGGAGATACTGTCCTTGTTGAGCTGGGTAGTATCGTTCTTTGTCGCCAATGCGTATGGGGCAAGTCTGGCCGCATTGCTGCCGGAGGTTATTCCCGGCAGCACCTTGCGCTTGATCGTGGGATTTGTCGCGCTATTCATCGGCACCCGCCTGTTGATGGGCTTGCTGATGCTGGCGGTCGATGCGGCAATAAATGCCAGCGGCCTGAAGGTGGTCGATCGCGGCCTGGGCGGCCTGTTCGGTTTTGCGCGCGGGGTGGTGATTGTGCTGGCAGCGGTTTTTTTGTGCGGCATGACAGCGATTCCGCAACAGCGGTTCTGGACCGATGCGTTACTGAGTCCGCTAGTGGAAAGCGCTGCGCTTACCGTGCAGCCGTTTTTGCCGGGCGATATCGTGCGGCATGTGAAGTTTTGAATCATTTTGTTTAGGAGTCCACCATGTGTGGCATTGTTGGTGTCGTTTCTCATAGTCCCGCTAACCAGCTGATTTATGACGCTCTGCTGCTGTTGCAGCATCGCGGTCAGGATGCTGCAGGTATCGCAACCAATCACGGCAATACCTTTACCATGCACAAGGCAAATGGCCTGGTGCGTGATGTGTTTCGTACCCGCAACATGCGTTCGTTGCTGGGCAATACCGGCATCGGCCAGGTGCGCTATCCGACTGCCGGCTCGGCCAGCGAGGAAGAGGCGCAACCGTTCTACGTCAATGCGCCGTTCGGCATCATCCTGGCACACAACGGCAACCTGACTAACAGCGAGCAACTGAAGATCGAACTGTTCAAGAACGATCGGCGCCACATCAATACCGATTCCGATTCCGAGGTGCTGCTGAACGTGCTGGCGCACGAAATCCAGGAAGCCACCAGCGGCTATTCGCTCGACCCGTCGGCCTTGTTCAAGGCGGTAGCCGCCGTGCATCGTCGGGTGCGGGGCTCGTATGCGGTGGTGGCGCAAATCGCCGGCCGCGGCTTGCTGGCTTTTCGCGACCCGTTCGGCATCCGGCCGCTGTGCATCGGCGTGACCGAGAGCGCGAAGGGCAAGGAATACGTGGTGGCCAGCGAATCGGTGGCGCTCGAGGGGCTGGGCTTTCGCTTCCTGCGCGACGTAGCGCCGGGCGAAGCGATCTTCATCGACCAGGATCACGATCTGCATAGCCAGCAATGCGCGGACAATCCGAGCCTCAATCCGTGCGCGTTCGAATTCGTGTATTTTGCCCGTCCCGACTCGATCATCGACGGCGCGTCGGTGTATGCGAGCCGCCTGAAAATGGGCGAATACCTGGCCGACAAGGTCAGGAAGCAGTTTTCAAGCGGCGACATCGATGTCGTGATGCCGATTCCCGACTCTTCCCGTCCGGCAGCGATCGAGCTGGCCCTGAAGCTGAACATCCAGTACCGCGAGGGCTTCATCAAGAACCGCTACGTCGGCCGCACCTTCCTGATGCCGGGACAGGCAGTCCGGCAGAAATCGGTGCGCCAGAAACTCAACGCGATGGCATCCGAATTCAAGGGCAAATCGGTGCTGCTGGTGGACGACTCGATCGTGCGCGGCACCACCAGCCGCGAAATCGTGCAGATGGCGCGCGATTCCGGCGCCAAGCGGGTGATTTTCGCTTCGGCGGCGCCGCCGGTGAAGTTCCCGAACGTGTACGGCATTGACATGCCGACCCGCAACGAGTTGATTGCCTTCGGCCGCTCCGATGAAGAGGTCTGCCGCGAGATCACCGCCGACGCACTGATATATCAGGATCTCGATGCGTTGAAACGCTCGATCTCGGATGTCAATCCGGCTCTGAAGAATTTCGAGGCTTCCTGCTTCGATGGAGTCTATGTGACCGGCGACATTACGCGCGATTACCTGGACCGGATCGAGAATGCGCGCAACAACCCGCAGCCCTTGCTCGAAGATGCAGTGCGCTCGCAGTTGAACCTGAATCTGGCCCACGCCGACTGACCAGGCAACCCGCCTGTCCCGGTTGGGCAGGCGCACTCGTCACACCACTGAAACCTGTCATCACCTGTCACCATGAGCGACCATAAAAATACCGGGTTTACCACCAGCATCCTGCATAGCGACCGGCAAAAGTCGATCGAGCACGGTTCGCTGCACAAGCCGATCCATACCTCGGTCGCGTTCGGCTACAAGGATGCGCGCGAACTGGCTGCAGTATTCCAGGGCAAGCAGCCAGGCTATCGCTACGGCCGCCAAGGCAACCCGACCGTATCGGCGCTGGAAGACAAGATCACCCGGATGGAAGGCGCCTACGGCACCATCTGCTTTGCTACCGGCATGGCTGCCATCGGCGCCATTTTCCAGGGCTTGCTGCGCCAGGGCGACCATGTGGTGTCGTCCTCGTTCTTGTTCGGCAATACCAACAGCCTGTGGCAGACGGTAAATGCCCAGGGCGTTGCCGTTTCGTTTGCCGATGCCACCGATGTGCGGCAAATCGAAGCGGCGTTAACGCCGGCCACCCGCATCGTGTTCGTCGAAACCATCGCCAACCCGCGCACCCAGGTCGCCGACCTGAAGCGCATCGGCCGGCTGTGCCATGACCGCGGTATTCTGTATGTGGTCGACAACACGATGACCTCGCCCTACCTGTTTCAGGCCAAATCGGTCGGAGCCGGACTGGTCGTCAATGCACTGACAAAATCGATCTGCGGGCATGGCAATGCGCTGGGCGGCAGTCTTTCCGATACCGGCCTGTTCGACTGGACTGGTTTTCCGAATATTGCCGAGAACTACAAGCGATTTGCGCCGATCCAGTGGGGCATGGCGCAGGTGCGCGCCAAGGCCTTGCGCGATTTCGGCGCAGCGCTCGGGCCGGAAGCCGCGCATCATATCGCGCTCGGCGCCGAAACCCTGGCGTTGCGTCTGGAGCGCGCATGCGCCAGCGCACTGGCAATTAGCCGCATGCTGGAAGCCGATCCGCGCGTCGCCGCAGTCCATTACCCGGGCTTGCCATCGCATCCGCAACATACCCTCGCGACCGAGTTATTCCGCCATTACGGCAGTCTGTTCAGCTTCGAGTTGGCAGCAGGCATCGATTGCTTCGATTATCTGAACCGGCTCAAGCTGGGCATTCCGGCCAGCAACTTGGGCGATACGCGCACTTTGGTGATTCCGGTCGCCCACACAATTTTCTTCGAGATGGGCGCCGAGCGCCGCGCCGGCATGGGCATCGCCGATTCATTGATCCGGGTTTCGGTCGGGATTGAAGATACCGCCGATCTGGTAGAGGATTTCCGTCAGGCTTTAGAGGTTTGATGCGTAGTGGCAGTATTATTTTTTCCGCTTGTAATTCATGTTGAAATAGCATGTTTTATGCATATACAGGTCATGGGTATATGCTGCCGGCGGGCAGCGTCCATTTGTTCAGATGGTCCGGCTGATACGATTTGAATCGCTCCACCAGTGCTGCCGGCGTTGCCTCCGTCAGCAGCAGGGCCGCCTGTTCGGGGCGCAGGAAGCGCTCGGCGACGATGTGCTGCATGAAACTGATCAAGCCGTCGTAGAATCCGCCCACATTCAGCAAGCCGATCGGCTTGTCGTGCAGCCCCAGCTGCGACCAGGTAAATACTTCGAATAACTCCTCCAGCGTGCCGATTCCGCCCGGCATCGCGATGAAGCCGTCCGACAAATCAGCCATCATGGCCTTGCGCTCATGCATGTCCTTGACGATGTGCAGGCGCGTCAGGCCCAGATGGCCGACCTCCTTGTCCAGCAGCGCGCGCGGTATGACGCCGGTGGCCTCGCCGCCGAGCCGCAAGACTTCATCGGCGATGATGCCCATCAGGCCGACGTTGCCGCCGCCATACACCAGCGCGATATTGTCGCTGACCATCTCGCTGGCCAGCGCGCGCGCGGCTTGCGCATACAGCGGCGCGGCCCCGGCCGAGGAGCCGCAATAGACGCAAATTGAGTGCATTTTCATGGTGTGAAATCCATAGGGAGTTTATTTGGATTGGCCCAGATACTCGGCCGACAGCTTGTCGAACAGCACATGCGTATCGCCGCGCAGGAACGGCTCGATCACCGACAGCACCTGATAACAGCCGCGTGCCAGCGCTTCCGACATCGCCTTCTGTTCCGAGTAGTTGCGCGGATTGCGCACGTATTCGTAGGATAGCCAGTAAGTCGCCACCACCACCATGTTGGTGGCCAGCGCATCGATGGCGGCATCGCTGGCTTCGAGCGCCTTTTCGGTGCGCAATTCCTCGCACAAATGCTTGGCGACCTTGACCTTGTGCGCCAGGATCTGCTTGAAATGCAGTTCCAGCTTGCGGTTGCGCGACAGCAGGTCGTTCATGTCGCGATAAAAGAAGCGGTAGCGCCACACCAGCTCGAACATCCAGTGCAGATACAGCCAGACGTCCTCAATGCTGGGCCGGCGTTCGGCCGGAATCGCCAGGCGGCGGTTGATTTCCTCCTCGAACTGGACAAAGATCGAGTTGACGATGTCGTCCTTGTTGCGGAAGTGGTAATACAGATTGCCCGGAGAAATATTCATTTCTTCCGAGATCACCGTGGTCGTGATGTTCGGTTCGCCGAATTCATTGAACAAGCGCAATGATAATTCCAGAATCCGTTCGCGCGTGCGGCGGGGGGCTTTTTGTTGCATTGGCGGCAATCTTTCTATGTTAATACTGTCTCCGCGCAAGCTTAACATCATTAAAATCGAACGCAAACGCCATCCGCATTGCCGATGGCCGATGCGTGCCTTCACACCTTGAAATGACATTTTGCAGCGCCATGTACAGAACAGGGCAAAGACAAGGCAAGATAGACCCATTGCTGTCTCCCAAGTTTGCAGGACCCGGCTGACGCCGGGAAGATCGATTCACCAATTCTTACCAGAGGCAGGCAACCATGCAAATTCAAGTCAACACCGATAGCAACATCGAACGCAACGACGGACTGATCCGCCATGTCGAGACCGTGGTTCAGGGGGCGCTGAGCCATTTCAAGGGCCAGGTTACGCGGGTGGAAGTGCACTTGAGCGACACCAACGGCCCGAAAGCGGGCGCTGCCGATAATCGCTGCCTGATGGAAGTGCGGCTGCAAGGCTACCAGCCGATCGCGGTGACCGAGCACGCGCCGTCGCTGCACCAGTCGATCCAGGGCGCGGCGGATAAACTCAAGCGTTCGGTCGATAGCGCGCTGGGCCGGCTGGGGGCAAATGCGAAAGCGCGGCCGGTGCTGGCGGACGAGGCGGCAGTCGATGACGATGAATGAGGATGAATAACCGCTGAGCGTCTGATCCGCGGTTTGGCGGTTTTTCGCCGGCAGCCGGATTGCCGCCTCTGATATCTGATTTTCTTCGGGAATCAAGGGCAGCGATCCGGCTGCCGCGTTTTGTGCGGCTGATTCGATCAGTTGAATTCAGATAAAATGCGCAACGCTTGCGAACATGCAATTCGGCAACGCCGGCCTTCGCCGCAGCCGCCTTCCTGGCGCATCGCACCCAAAATTATTTTCACTGAAGGAAATCAAGCATGGCAGGATCCAGCCTTTTAGCCCTCATCGATGACATTGCCAGCATTCTTGACGATGTCAGCCTGATGACCAAGGTCGCCGCCAAGAAGACGGCCGGGGTGCTGGGCGACGATCTGGCACTGAATGCGCAGCAAGTCACCGGCGTGCAGGTCGAGCGCGAACTGCCGGTGGTGTGGGCGGTGGCAAAAGGCTCCTTCCGCAACAAGCTGATCCTGGTGCCGTCGGCGCTTGCCATCAGTTTTTTTGCGCCGTGGGCGGTCACGCCGCTGCTGATGCTGGGCGGCGCCTTCCTGTGCTACGAGGGCTTTGAAAAGCTGGCGCATAAATTCATCCACAGCAAGGAGCAAGACGATACCCATCAGGTCGAATTGCTGCATGCGCTGGCCGACCCGGTGGTCGATCTGGTCGCGCTGGAGAAGGAAAAAATCGAGGGCGCGGTGCGCACCGACTTCATCCTGTCGGCCGAAATCATCGCCATCGCCCTGGGTACGGTTGCCGCCGCGTCGTTCGGCGAGCAAGTCACGGTGCTTTCGATCATTGCGGTCGTCATGACCATCGGCGTCTACGGGCTGGTAGCCGGCATCGTCAAGTTGGACGACGCCGGGCTGCATTTGACGCTGCAAAATGGCGCGGGCATGTGGTCGAGAATGCAGCGCAGTTTCGGCCGCGGCATTCTGGTATTTGCACCGTACATGATGAAGAGCCTGTCGGTGATCGGCACCGCTGCGATGTTCATGGTCGGCGGCGGCATCCTGACCCACGGCGTACCTGCCGCAACTGCGGCGATCCACGCTCTGGCGCACAGCGCCGGCACGCTCCCGGTGGCGGGCGCGGCGCTGGCGGCATTGACGCCGACGCTGGCAAGTGCGGCGGTCGGGGTCGCGGCCGGCGCCGTGGTGCTGCTCGCAGTCAACATTGCGCAGCGCATGTATCGCAACATCAAAAAATAGAACAGTTTGATGCGCATCGACTGAACAGCTTTCGGTGCTGTGTGAACACGCTGTTTATTGAATCCATGAGAATTTGCCATAATGGCACTCTATTTCTTTGCATTCGAGGCATCAAAATGAAGAAGCTCACGATTTTTCTGGCCGGACTGGGTTTTGCCGGCCTCGGTTTTGCTGCAACGCCTCTGGTCACGCCGGCTGAACTCGAGGCGCTGCTGGGCAACCCTGCCGTTCGCGTGATTGACGTGCGTACTGACCGGGCTTACGCAGACAGCCATATTCCCGGCGCGCTGTCGGCGCCTTATGGCAACTGGCGCGGCCCGGCCTCGAATCCGGGCGAGTTGCCGCCGTTGCCGCAACTGACCACGCGGGTGCAAAGCCTCGGGCTGACGCCTGCCACCCATGCGGTAGTGGTTTCCAGCGGCGAAGACAGCGCCGATTTTGGCGCGGCGGCACGGGTCTACTGGACGCTTAAGGTACTCGGTTTGAAGAACCTGTCGATTCTGAACGGCGGCGAGCAAGCCTGGAGTGCAGCAGCATTGCCGCAAGACAAGGTTGTGCCCAAGGTGGCTGCCAGCGCCTATGCGCCGAAACTCGATCAGAGCCTGATCGCCAGCCGCGACCAAGTGGCGTCCCGGATCGATGATCCCCAAACCCGTTTGGTCGATGCCCGCCCTGCCGCATTCTTCCTCGGTAATGCGAGCCATCCGGCTGCCAAGGCTGCCGGCACCATCCGCAATGCGGTCAACCTGGACAACGGCAAATGGTTCAAGCCCGGCACGGCGATTTTCCTGCCGCTCGAAGATGCCAAAAGAGTCGCGGCGCTGGCCGGGATCACAGGACAGGAAGCGACGGTATCGTTTTGCAACACCGGCCACTTGGCCGCTACCAACTGGTTTGCCATGTCCGAGGTCGTCGGCCTGAAGAACGTTGCGCTTTACCCGGGCTCGATGGTCGACTGGACCCAGGCATCGCCGGCTCTGCCGATGGACAATGCACCGGGGCGTGACAAAATCGCGAATGACGCCAAAAATTGAGTGAGTAGAACACTTTTTCGGGCCGGGACTGAACGCATTCAAGCCCGATCGATCTGCGCCCTGAACCGCCTGGGGTCGCTCGTCGGCGGATTAATGGCGTGGAAGCGTACTGCTATCTGTATTTTTAAGTGCCGCTTTTTTTGTATGCGGAATATGCTATGTTTTTAGTCATACTCCCTGTTTTTTCATAATGTCGCGCGGAATGCGGTTTATTTTCCGCACTCGAGCGCGTACTTTTCCGCCGCACGCTGCGCTTTGCTGTGGGCCTTCGCCATGGCTTTCTTGCCCGCGGTTGCGGCATCTTCCCTGGCCCAGCGCTGGCGTTGTTCCAGCGCGACGCAGCGCTTGCGCTTGGCGGTGGCGGTGCGGGCGTATTTTTCATGAGCGCGTTCCTCGCTGGCCTCTTCTTTTTTGCGCCCGTTGCGCAATCGATTGAGCTCGGCCTTGTCTGCCGTCAGGCGCTGGCGCGCGTCCTGGGCCGTTTCCGCGGAAAGCGTGTCGCCGGTCTGGAGGGTGCTGCCGCTGCCGTTGATGCACGCGGTGTCGCTGTAAGTGATCTGCGTTCCGGATGTGCACTTGTAAATGGCGGATGCCGGTAGCGATACCGCGCACAGCAACGTCAGTACGAGCAATTTTGACATGGGTTTTCCGTTACAGGACTTTGCCGGGATTCATCAGGTTCAAAGGGTCGAACGCCTGTTTTAGCGTTCGCATCATCTGCATTTCCACTGCCGATTTGTAGCGCCGGATTTCATCGCGTTTCAGTGCGCCCAGACCATGCTCGGCGGAAATCGAGCCGCCGTAGCCGTGCACGCTGTCGTGCACCACCAGGTTGATCGCGTCTTGCCGGGCGATGAAGGCTTGGTCGTTCATGCCTTGCGGCGGCGAGACGTTGTAGTGCAGGTTGCCGTCGCCGAGGTGGCCGAAAGTGACCATCCGGCAGCCGGGCGCTGCCTGCTGCAGCAGCGCATCGGTGGTTTGGATGAAGTCGGCGATGCGCGAGATCGGCACCGAGATGTCGTGCTTGATGTTCTTGCCTTCGGCTGCCTGCGCCAGCGAGATGTGTTCGCGCAGGTTCCACAGCGCCTGGGATTGGGCGATCGAGGCCGCGACGATGGCGTCCGTAATCACTTCCTGTTCCAGCGCCGCGCCGATCAGGCTTTCCAGCATGTCGTTCGCATGCTGTTCCGATTCGCTGTCGGATAATTCCAGCAGCACGTACTGCGGGTGATTTTCCGCGAACGGCAGGCGCATCTGCGGAAAATGCTTGGTCACCAGCTGCAGGCAGAAATCCGACATCAGCTCGAAACCGGTCAGCGCCGCGCCGCAGTGCGCTTGCGCCAGCGTCAGCAGCTGCAGCGCGTCGGCCGGCGTGGCCAGCGCAGCCAGCGCGGTGATTTGCGCCTTTGGCTGCGGGAACAGCTTCATCACGGCGGCGGTGATGATGCCGAGCGTGCCTTCGGCGCCGATGAACAGGTCGCGCAGGTCGTAGCCGGTATTGTCCTTGCGCAGCCCGCGCAGGCCATCCCAGACTTCGCCCTGGGCGGTCACGACTTCGAGGCCGAGGCAGAGTTCGCGCGTATTGCCGTAGCGCAGCACGGCGGTGCCGCCCGCATTGCTGGAAAGATTGCCGCCGACGGTGCAGCTGCCTTCCGACGCCAGCGAGAGCGGGAACAGGCGTTCTGCGCTACTTGCCGCTTGCTGCAGGTTTTCCAGGATGCAGCCGGCTTCGACCGTGATGGTGTTGTTCTGCGTATCGATTGCGCGAATCCGGTTCAGGCGCGTCAGCGACAGCACGATGGCGGCACCGCTGTCGTCCGGCACGCTGCCCAGCACCAGCCCGGTATTGCCGCCCTGCGGCACCAGCGGCACCTTGAACTGATTGCACAGTTTGACCACGGCGGCGACTTCGGCCGTCGAGCCGGGTTTCACCACGGCCAGCGCGCGGCCGGTAAAGCGGCCGCGCCAGTCAGTCAAGTACGCAGCGGTATCGGCCGCTCCGGTCAGCACATAATTGGCGCCGAGCGCGGCGCGGCACAGGGTGAGAAAGTCGTTCATCTTGACGCCTTATCGATGGTTTCGCGTGCCAGTTTTTTGGCGGCCTGCTTGAGCGGGCGCAGGTACAGAATCGTGCAAAAGAAATACATCACGGTCAGCGCCACTTCGACCCAGCCCAGCGCGACCGACAGGCCATGATCGCTGGTGGCGCGCACCAGGCCTTCCATCAAATACAGCAGGATCAGCATCGACGACCATTGCAGCGTGTAATTGTCGCGCTTTAAGACGCCGCGCAATGGCAGCAGCAGCGGCACCACCTTGAGCACCATCCATGAGCCGCCCGGGCGCAGCGGCGCCAGCACCAGTTCCCAGGCCACGCACAGGGCAATCAGGGCGATCAGGCTGAGACTGGCGCCGCGGTGGTAATTGTTGTGGAGGGTATCGTTCATTGGCGTCCTTGCAGTTTGGCGGCGGTAGTGGCGAGCCGTTGCCCGAGGGCGACGGCGAGCTGGCGCGAGTCGTCGGACAGCGCCTTGCTGCCGTCGATGCCGGACCAGTGGGTGGCGCCGTAGGGGCTGCCGCCGCTGGCGGTAGTCATCAATTCCGGCCGGGTGTAGGGCAAGCCCTGGATCAGCATGCCGTGGTGCAGCAGCGGCAGCATCATCGACAGCAAGGTCGATTCCTGGCCGCCATGCAGGCTGCCGGTCGAGGTGAAGACGCAGGCCGGCTTGCCGCACAAGGTGCCGGACAGCCATTGGGTTGCAGTGCCGTCCCAGAAATACTTCATCGCCGCCGCCATGTTGCCGAAACGGGTCGGCGAACCCAGCGCCAGACCGGCGCAATCTTCCAGATCGGCCAGTTCGACATACGGTGCGCCGGTGGCGGGAATATCGGATTCGATGGCTTCGGTTACGGTCGAAACCGCCGGCACCGTGCGCAGTCGGGCATCGCAGCCGGGCACGCTTTCAATGCCCTGGGCGATGCATTCTGCCAATGTGCGGGTGGCGCCGTGGCGCGAGTAGTACAAAACGAGCAGGGTGATGTTGGATGGATGCATGCTTGATATTATAGGGTGCTTTATTCATCGTCGGCAGTTGGCAGGGCCGGTTGCAGCCGGGCTGCAGCCGTTTGGCCGCGGCTGCCGGCAACCACTTACTTCATTGCTCCTGATGCCCCTGAAAAACCTATCGATCCTGCGCGGCATGTCCTGGTCCGACTTGCGCAACCTGTTCCGCTTCGCCCGCAACCGCCTGCATGAAGAACGGCTGTCGCAGGTGGCCGGCAGCCTGACCTACACTACCGTGCTGGCGCTGGTGCCGATCCTGACGATTGCACTGGCGATCTTTACCACTTTCCCGCTGTTCAATACCTTCCGCGCCGCGCTCGAATCCTATCTGGCCGGCAGCCTGATTCCGTCCTCGATATCGAACACCATACTCGGCTATCTGACCCAGTTCGCGACCAAGGCCAAGAGCCTGTCGGCGGCCGGCGCGGTGCTGCTGATCGTGACTGCAGTGCTGATGATGATGACGGTTGACCGCACCCTGAACGACATCTGGCGCGTCAGGACCCAGCGCCCGTTCGCCCAGCGGGTGACCGTGTACTGGGCGGTGGTGACGCTGGGCCCGCTGCTGATCGGCGTGTCGATGACGCTGACCTCGTACTTGTTTACTGCCACCAGCGGTGTGGTGGCCAGCGTGCCTTTCATCGGCGCGGTGTTTTATACGCTGGTGTCGATCCTGTTTACCACCGGCGCGTTCACCCTGCTGTACGTGATGGTGCCGAACCGGCCGGTCGACTGGCGCGACGCCGCCTGGGGCGGCCTGGTCGCGGCGATTGCGTTCGAGATCGTCAAGCGCCTGTTTGCCGGCTTCGTCAGCCAGTCGCCGACCTACACGCTGGTGTACGGGGCGGTGGCGGCGATACCGATTTTCTTGCTGTGGATTTATCTGTGCTGGCTCATCACCCTGTCCGGCGCGGTGCTGGCCGCATCGCTGCCGATCGTGAAATATGAGCGCTGGTGGCATGTCGCCGCGCCCGGCAGCGCTTTTGTCGATGCGATGGCCGTCATCGAAGTGCTGTACCGGGCGCGGGTTTCCGGCGGCACCGCGGTGGTCGATACCCTGACCATCCGGCGCCAGACGCGGCTGGGGTTCGAGGAGATCGAGCGCCTGCTGCAAGCCATGCACGACGCCAACTGGGTCGGACGCGTCAAGCCGGACCAGGCCAAAGGTGCGCGCTGGGGCCGGCGCAGTGCGGAAGGCTTCGATAACTGGGTGCTGGTCGCCAATCCGCAACAACTGGCGCTGGCCGATGTATACCGGATGTTCGTATTCGACCCGGCCGGCGACGCGGCGCTGGCGCGGCAGGTCGAGACGGCGGTCGAGCAAGGCTTGGGCGAGACCTTGGCAGAGCATTTTTCGAAATCTGAATCCTAAATATACTTATTGCTGTATTTTTTCATGTTGCAATGAATATATGCATGAAAGCCGATGTTTTTATATATACCCCTATTTTGTTGGCGATCTTCCGAATCGGTCTGGGGAGGGGAGTGCGGCTTGAGGGCGGTGCTGCTGGTTGGCATGCCGGAGGCAAGTCTGAAAATCCGGGAGTGATTGTCGTATAATGCCGACCTTTCGTTATTCCCCTTTCTGGCAATGATTTTGCAGCTCGCTTTCACCGGCGGGCTTTTTTAATTCCAGAAATATCCCGGGAATTTGGCATTTTATGATTCGAACCGGATATCAGCATATCCAGCAGGCACAAGTGGCAGTCAATCTTCACCCACCCAATGAATACCGGTTGACGGCGCGTCTTCGGCGGCAAGCGCCTGATCGCTTGCGCCAGCCTTGGCACAGCATCGCATAACCCGCTCCTCCGTTTCCCCTTGAGTGGATCGGCGGACATTTACCTCGTACATGAAAGTAAGCAAGTCAGTTCAGACTTGCTTTTTAAGCAATGAAAAATACTTCCAAAACACTGACGCTCATTACTAAAACCGAGAGGCGGGTGGCAACGCCATTGACGCTGCCAAAAACAACGCTGACCCATGTGCTGGAAAATGCGGAGCTGCCCAATAAGGTCGTGGTCGTCACCAGGCGCTCCAGGCTGGCGCTGAAAGCGGAGCCGGCTGCTGCCCCTGAGGTACCTGAAATTCCTGCTGCGTCCGGGGGGGGCGAAGCGGCGCAAGTCGCTGCGGTTGCCGATATTGCAAGCGCGCCAGCGCCGGTCGCAGAGGCCGCTGCAGCGCCAGAAATTGCGCTGGAAACCGCATCCGAATCCGAACCTGCCTTCGAATTGCCAGTCATGCCAGCGATCAGCAAAGTCCCGGTCATCGTCAAGAAGGTCAGGGCAAAAACCATGATCGTGCCGGGCGCAGAGCTGCAACCGGTTCCCGAATCCGCGCCAACGCCTGCCGAGGCAGCGGCCGTCGTCAAGAAAGCCCGGGCCAAAACCGTTATCGTGCCATCGGAAATGAGCGCCCAGCCGCCGGCCAGCCCAACGCCGGTGGCAAGCCAGCTCGTCAGGCAAACCACCGATGCTGCCGCGCTGGCGGCGATCGATACTTCCGGGTATTTCCTGCCATCGGTCAAGGTGCCGGGAAAACGCGGACGCAAGCCGAAGGAATACCAGCCCGAGAATGAAGAAATTGCCGCGCTGAACGCAGTCGAGCGCTCCGAGCTGAAATCGGCCGCCAAGGCGAGAAGCAGCAGCGCGAAAGAAAAGGCCTTGCTCAAGGATGCCTGCCCGGCCGATGCCGCGGCGACCGCCGAGGATTTGGCGCAGCGCCGCATCAAGCTGCTGGCGCTGATCAAGTTCGGCAAGGAGCGCGGCTTCCTGACTAATGCCGAAATCAACGATCATTTGCCGGAAAATATTTTCAATCCGGAAGCCATCGAAGCCATCATCAGCACCTTCAACGACATGGGGATCGCGGTCTACGAGCAGGCGCCGGATGCCGAATCGCTGTTGCTGACCGACAATGTAGCCACCGTCGCCAGCGATGACGAGGCCGAAGCCGGCGCCGAGGTGGCATTGCTGACAGTCGATTCGGATTTCGGCCGCACCACCGATCCGGTGCGCATGTACATGCGCGAAATGGGCGCGCGCGAACTGCTCACCCGCGCCGGCGAAATTGAAATCGCCAAGCGCATCGAAGACGGCCTGAAAGACATGATCCAGGCCATTTCAGCCTGTCCGATCACGATTGCCGAAATTCTTGCCGCCGCGGAAAAAATTGCCAGCGATGACATCAAAATCGACGACATCGTCGATGGCCTGGTCGACCCCGAGACATCCAACGACCATCCGGTTGCGGCCGGCGCGGACGAAGACGAGGACGAAGACGATGAGGATGAGGCCGACGACGAAGTTGATGAGGAGGAATCCAGCAGCGGCGGCATCGGCGGCGCAGCAGGCTTTAGCAGCGAGCAGATCGTCCAGCTGAAAAAAACCGCGCTGGCCAAATTCGCGATCATCGCGGCCCAGTTCGACATCATGCGCGCCGCCAACGATAACGGCGCGTATAAATCCGACGCCTACAACCAGGCGCAGGCCGTGATCTCGTACCAGTTGCTGGGCATCCGCTTCACCGCCAAAGTGGTCGAAAAACTGTGCGATACGCTGCGCGGGCAAGTCGAGCAGGTACGCCACATTGAAAAACAACTGCTGGAAATCGTGGTCAGCAAGTGCGGCATGCCACGCACCCACTTCATCAAGGTATTCCCCGGCAACGAAACCGATCTGGGCTGGGTCGACCGCGAAGTCGACTGTGCATACCCGTATAGCCTGGCGCTGGGGCGGCAGGCGCCGGCAGTCAGGGAATTGCAAAACAAGCTGATCGCCCTGCAAACGCGGGTCGCGTTGCCGCTGCCGGACTTGCGTAGCATTAACAAGCAGATGTCGGCCGGTGAAATGCGCACCCGCAGGGCCAAGCGCGAAATGACCGAAGCCAACCTGCGGCTGGTGATCTCGATTGCCAAGAAATACGTGAATCGCGGCCTGCAATTCCTCGATCTGATCCAGGAAGGCAATATCGGCCTGCTGAAAGCGGTCGACAAGTTCGAATACCGCCGCGGCTACAAGTTCTCGACCTATGCCACCTGGTGGATCCGCCAGGCCATCACCCGCTCGATCGCCGACCAGGCGCGCACCATCCGGGTGCCGGTGCACATGATCGAAACCATCAACAAGATGAACCGGATCGCGCGCCAGGTGCTGCAGGCCACCGGCGCCGAACCGGACGCGGCGCTGCTGGCGGAAAAGATGGACATGCCGGAAGTGAAAATCCGCGAAATCATGAAAATCGCCAGGGAACCGGTTTCCATGGAAACCCCGATGGGCGACGACAGCGATTCGCAACTCGGCGACTTCATCGAGGATAGCCACACCGTAGCGCCGGTCGATGCCGCGCTCTATTCATCGATGCGCAACGTGGTCAAGGACGTGCTGGACTCGCTGACCCCGCGCGAGGCCAAGGTGCTGCGCATGCGCTACGGCCTCGAAATGTCGTCCGATCACACGCTGGAAGAAGTCGGCAAGCAGTTCGACGTAACCCGCGAACGCATCCGCCAGATCGAAGCCAAGGCGATGAACAAACTGCGCCAACCATCGCGCTCGGACAAGCTCAAGTCCTTCATGGGGGCTAATTAAAGCAGCAGGGGATTGCCGATATTGAAAATATACCGGTGTTTGTACTTTCAACTCGGCAATGAAATCATGCGGTAAATACGGTATTTTTACAGATACCCCACACCACCATCATAATCGTGATTGAGCGCGGCCCGGTGCGCAAGCCGCATCTGGGCGCCTAAGCGCAGTGCGCCTGCCGCAGGCGGCTGGCCTTGCAGGAACTGCGCCTCAATCGAGCCAGTTGACCTTCGCAAACCTGCGGTGAAATGTGTCTGGCATCGGTATTACCTGCGCGTTTTTGTAGTCGAAGAAGACGAAGCCGTATTTGGCCATGGCCACCAGCGCATTGTCATGCGGGCGGGTGATGCGAAAGATGATGTCGCCGCCATATTTGTTGAAATCCATCACGCCGACCTCAAACAGCAGCTGGTCGCGTGCGTGCGCTTCCGCTTTATAGGCGGTGGCAAGGTCGGTGACAATGATGCCGGTGCCATCGCTTTGGATATCTTCAACGCCAAACTCAAAGAGGAAGCGCGCTCGCGCCTCCGAAATCATCGAAATCATCGAGTCATTGCCCAGGTGGTTGGCGTAATTAATATCGGTAGTCCGGACTGTGAGCAGGGTCGAATAGCAGTATTGGTCTTCGGGGAATGCAAGTTTCAGGCGAGCCATCGTAGGTATCTTTCAAGCGGAAGTGCGTCATGAGACGGATCGGGAATTGTACCCGCTGCATCGCTCGGGACCTCGGGTCTACTGGTCCAGGTGTTATTTCGTCAATTGATCGGTCGATAATCAGTTTTGTCTGGCTGCACAACCAAACACCACTTCATACGTCGCCGGCAGCAGGCCGTCGTCATCGCGCAGCGCTTCATAGCGTGCTTGCGCGGCTTGCCATGCGGTTTTGCCCATCATGCCGCGACGGCGGTTGCCGCCGATCTGGTTGGCGCCGATGCCGCGGATGCTGGCTAGTAGGGCCTTGAAGTCGCGGTGACGCGTGACCCAGTTTTCGCTGCCGATTTGAATTTGTTCGAAACCGGCGGCGGCCAGTGCCGCCTCGACTTCGCTTGCGGCGGCGAACGGCAGCACGCGGCGGTGCGTGTCGATGCCGGCGAAGGCGCTTTCCAGTTCGTGCAGCGTGCCCGGCCCCAGCGTGGAAAACAGCAGCAGCCCGCCGGGCGTGAGCACCCGTTGCAGTTCGGCGTAGGCCAGCGCCGGCTGGCACCATTGCAGCGCCAGGCTGGACCAGGCCAGATCGAAGCTGGCGCCGGCGAACGGCAGGCGCTCCAGATCGCCGCAGACGCTGGCGATGCCGCGCGCCAGCGTCTTGCGCGCCATTTCCGGCGCCAGATCGCAGCCGACCACCAGCGCCTCGGGCCAGTGCCGGCGCAGCAGGCTGGCACCGTAACCGGTGCCGCAGCCGCCGTCGAGGATGCGCGCCGGTTTCCGATCGTTTTCCATATCAGGCAGGGTTGCAGCCAGCCGCTCGCAGACCTGGTGCTGAAATTGCGCCATCGCGTCGTAGGCGCCGGCGGCGCGGTCGAAAGCGGCACTGACCTTGCTCTTGTCGATGTCAGGCATTGATGAAATCCGCTATCAGTGCGGCGCAGCGTGCCGGGTCCGACAGGAAAGGCGCGTGCGCTGCGTCTGGCAAGACTTCGAGGCGCGCCTGCGGCAGCGCGGCCGCCAGCCACTCGGCAGCCGCCAGCGGCATCAGCGGATCGTGCGCGCCGTGCAGCAGCAGCGTCGGCTGGGCAATATGTGGCACGTTTGCACGCAAATCGGTGTAGCGCAGCAGCGCCAGGCCGGCTGCGAGTACCGCGGCCGGCGGTAGATCGGCTGTGGCCAAGGCGCGCGTCAATTCGCGGCCGATGCTGCGGCCGTTGACGTCGTTCTGGTTGAACAACGCAATGAAGCGCTTCAGTGCGGTTTTCGGATCGGCTTCAAGCGCATCGGTAAATTCCGCCAGCGCTGCCGGCGTCATGCCGTGCGGCCAGTTTGGGCGCTGCACGAAGCTGGGTGTGGCGCCGATCAGGATCAGGCGCGCGATTCTGTCCGGCTGGCGCTGCGCGGCGTGCAGCGCCAGCAGTGCGCCGAGCGACCAGCCGCACAGCGTGATCGGCGTAGAAACATCGGCCAGCAGCGCATCGGTCAGCGCGTCCATCGTGTACAGGGAAGGCGCTGCGCTGCCGGCGTAACCGGGCAGCGCCGGTGCCCGGGCCTGAATTTTCAGGTGCGCGGCCAGGCCGTCCCACGCCGCCGGATGCATGCCCCAGCCGTGCCATAAAACCAGTTCATTCATTGCAGCTGCTTCAATGCGGCCAGCAGCCGGTCCACCTGCGCCACGCTGTGCGCGGCCGACAGCGTGATGCGCAGCCGCGCCGTGCCCTTGGGCACGGTGGGCGGGCGGATCGCCGGGACCCAGATCCCTTGCTCGGCCAGTGCCGCGGCAGCGTGCAGTGCGGCATCGTTGTCGCCGATGATGATCGGCTGGATTGCAGTCGGCGACGCCAGCAGCTGCCAGCGCGTGTCTTGCAGGCCGTTGCGCAGGCGTTCGATCAGCAACTGCAGATGGCTACGCAGCGCGTCGCCTTGTTCGATCAGCTTTATGCTCTTGATCAGCGTGGCAGCCACGATCGGGCTGGCTGCGGTGGTGAAAATATAGGTGCGGGCGCGTTGCATCAGCCATTCGATCACATTGGCCGTGCCGGCCACGAATGCGCCGGAAACGCCGGCCGCCTTGCCCAGCGTGCCGATGTACAGCAGGCGCGGGTGTGAGGCGAGTTCGATGCCGAGATGCGCCGGCGTGCCGCGCCCCTGCGGTCCGAGTACGCCGAAGCCGTGCGCGTCGTCGATCACCAGCCAGGCGTCGAAGCGCTCGGCCAGCGCCAGCAGCTGCGGCAATGGTGCCAGGTCGCCATCCATGCTGAATACCGCATCGGTCAGGATCAGCTTGCGTTTGGCTGTGCTGGCGCTCAGCAGGCGCTCCAGCGCAGCCAGATCGTTGTGCGGATAGCGATGGTGTCCGGCGCGCGACAGCTGGGCGGCGTCGATCAGCGACGCGTGGTTCAGGCGGTCGGCGAACACCGCATCACCGCGCCCGACCAGCGCCGGCACTACGCCCAGGTTGGCCATGTAGCCGGTGCTGAAATACAGCGCGCGGGCGCTGCCGACGAAGGCGGCCAGATGTTGCTCCAGTGTTTCATGCGGCTCCAGATGGCCGCTGACCAGGTGCGAAGCGCCGGAGCCGACGCCCCACAGCATCGCGGCTTCGCGTGCGGCTTCGATCAGGCCGGGTTCTGCGGCCAGGCCGAGATAGTCATTGCTGCAAAACGATAGCAGTGCGCAGCCATCGACTTCGACCTCGACGCCGCAGGGCGTGTCCAGCACGCGGCGGCGCCGTTGCAGGCCCTGTGCGGCGAGGCCGGCCAGTTCGCTATCGAGTTCATCCCAGATCATGCGGCGCTCCCGGCAAATGCTTTGGCAAATAAATACAAGGCGTCGAGCACCGCGTCCGGCTGTTCCGCCATCAGGTTATGGCCGCAGTGGTCGAGTTGCACCACCTTGCCGTGCGCGATGGCCTTGATCAGACCGGCGCTGGCCTTCACCGGCGTCATGATGTCGCGCCGGGCCAGCAGGAACAGGGTCGGGCAGCGCACCGATTGCGCGGCGATATCGCCATTCGCATACGTATTGCAGGCCGAAAAATCGGTGAAGAATACATGCTCCGGGTTGATTTTGGAAATGCGCTGCATCAGCCGCTGGTTCCCGCCCATCACATAGAAACCGGGGGCAGGACTGGACGGCTTTTGCGCGACCGAGGTGTGCGACCAGATGTTGACCATGTCGATCGCGCTCTGTTCCGCGTTTTTGGCCGCATCGAGCAGGCTGTCGGATACTTTCATCGGGTAAGCGGTGCCGATCAGTGCCAGTGTGCTGACCCGAGCCGGTGCCTGGTACGCGGCTTCCAGCGCGATCAGCGAGCCCATGCTGTGGCCGACCAGCATCGCTTTGTCGACGCCGACCGCATCCAGCAAGGCCAGTACCCAGCCGGCGATCGATTCGACGCTGACCAGCGCCGCACCCTTGCTGCGGCCGTGGCCGGGCAGGTCGACTGCCAGCACGTTGAAGCCGTGGTGCGCAAAGTAGCGGGTCTGCAGGATCCAGATCGAATGGTCGTTCTGTGCGCCGTGGATGAAGACGACCGTTGGCAGCAGAGGGTTGAACGGCTTGCCGCCGGTATACGCATAGGCATCGAAGCCTTGGATATGAATCAGCATGTCAATCGCCTTTCTTGGGATTTGGCTGCGACATCTTCAGACTGCGCGCTAGATCGTCGATCAGGTCGTCCGCGTCTTCCAGTCCGATCGACAGCCGTATCGTGCCTTCGGTGATGCCGGACGCCGCGAGCTGATCGGCCGGGACGCGGAAATGGGTGGTCGAGGCCGGATGGATCACCAGCGATTTGGCGTCGCCGACATTGGCCAGATGCGAGAAGATGTTGAGCGACTCGACAAAGCGCTGGCCGGCCGCGCGGTCGCCCTTGATGTTGAAGGTGAATACCGCACCGCAGCCTTTCGGCAGCAGGGTCTTGGCCAGCGCATAATCGGGGTGCGATTCCAGTTCCGGATAGGACACCGCTTCCACCGCCGGATGCGCGAGCAGGAATTCGACCACCTTGCGGGTGTTGGCGACATGCCGGTCCATGCGCAGGCCCAGGGTTTCGATTCCTTGCAGCACCGCGAACGCATTGTGCGGGCTCATCACCGCGCCGAAGTCGCGCAAGCCTTCGCGCCGCGCGCGCAGCGCGAACGGCGCGACCGTCGATTCTTCCGTAAACACCATGCCATGGAAGCCGTCGTACGGTTCGCACAGCTCGCCGAAATTGCCGGCCTTGTCATGCGCCTGCTGCCAATCGAAGGTGCCGCCATCGACCAGCAAGCCGCCGATCGCGGTGCCGTGGCCGCACAGGAACTTGGTGGCCGAATGGAACAGCAGGTCGGCGCCATGCTCGAACGGGCGCAGCAGATACGGCGTGGTGAAAGTCGAGTCGACCAGCAGCGGCAGGTAATGTTCATGCGCGATCTGCGCGACGTGGGGAATGTTCAGCACTTCCAGCCCCGGATTGCCCAGGGTTTCGGCAAACAGCACCTTGGTATTCGGGCGGATCGCGGCGCGCCACGCATCAAGGTCGCGCGGATCGACGAAGGTGGTCTCGATGCCGAAGCGCTTCAATGTGTAAGCCAGCAGATTCTGCGAGCCGCCGTACAGCGCACGCGAGGCGACGATATGCGATCCGGCGCCGGCAATCGTGACCAGCCCCAGATGCAGCGCGGCCTGGCCGCTGGCCACAGCAATCCCGGCCACGCCGCCTTCGAGTGCCGCGATGCGCTCTTCCAGCACCGCGTTGGTCGGATTCGAAATGCGCGAATAGACGTGGCCGGAACGCTCCATATTGAACAGCGAAGCGGCGTGATCCGAATCCTTGAATACGAAGGATGAAGTGAAATGGATCGGCGTCGCCCGCGCGCCGGTGGCCGCATCGGGTGCTGCACCGGCGTGCAGCGACAGGGTATCGAATTTGAGGTAATGTGGGCCGCTCATGCTGGTTCAAATCTCCATTATTGTCGGTTGTCGCGGCTGGCAGTTTAGCACCAAGCCTTGCGGCGACTGCGATGCGCAGCGATCGTAAAAACCATTTGGATTGATTCGCGGGCTGGATTTTTCACTGTGCTTGCGCTACAGTCGAAGCAAGATTAACAATCAGACACAGAGCAACCATGAAAGTCTCCGAAATCCTAACGGTCAAAGGCAATATCCTTTATACGGTCACGCCGGACACTGCAATGGTCGACGCGGTTCACACCATGGCGGAAAAGGACATAGGATCGCTGGTCGTGATGGAGTACGGTGATCTGGTCGGCATGCTGACTTTTCGCGAAGCGCTGAAAGCGGTACATGAGAACAACGGCAGCGTGGGCAGCTGCAGCGTGCGCAAGCACATGGATGACCATCCGCTGACAGTCACGCCGGATACCGACATTAATGAGGTGCGTCGCGTGATGCTGGAAAAACACACCCGCTACCTGCCGGTGCTGGATGCCAAAACTTTGTTGGGAGTGATTTCTTTTTATGACGTGGCTAAATCCGTGCTCGAGGCGCAAAGTTTCGAGAACAAGTTGCTCAAGGCCTACATCCGCGATTGGCCGGGGGCGGCGGAAGAATAAATAGATTGATTGCTGTCTTGCCGTTATCGGCTTGATGCAAGAGCCGCCCACGGTGACAGCACCGCAGGCGGCTTTTTTTTGTTGTGCGTTTTAATGTCCGAAATCTCACCAACCAAAGGATCGATCATGCATATTGCCGTCATCGGTGCCGGAATCTCCGGTTTGACCTGCGCACGCCAGCTACAAGTTCAGGGACATAGCGTGACCGTGTATGAAAAAAGCGCCGATGTCAGCGGCCGCATGAGTACGCGTCAGACCGAGTTCGGCGGCTTCGATCATGGCGCGCAATACCTGACCGCCAGTTCGGACGTTTTTCGCAAGCGGCTTGCCGCCTGGAAGAAGGCAGGCTTGATCATCGACTGGAGTCCGAATCTGGTGCGGCTGGAACAGGGCGCGCACAAGCCGGCCCCACGTTCTCCAAAACGCTTTATCGCGATCCCTGGCATGGGCGCCCTGTGCACGCATCTGGCGCAGGGACTGGATGTGCGTTGCGAACAGGTGGTGCGACGCATCGAGCCGTTCGGCAAGCAATGGTTGTTGTCGGTCGGTTCGCCCAATGTGGCAATCGATGCCAGCGCCGGTCCATTCGATGCGGTGTTGCTGGCGGTTCCGGCCGAGCAGGCGCTGCCGCTGCTGGCTGCGGCGCCGGCGTTGGCGAAACAGGTGGCAAAGGCAAAACTGTCCCCTTGCTGGGCGCTGATGCTGAGCTTTCCGCTGCCATTGGCGCTCGGTTACGACGGCGCTTGGGTGAGTGGTTCGCGCCTGGGCTGGATCATGCGCGATAACGCCAAGCCGGAACATCGTGCGGGCGAGCGCTGGGTGGCGCATGCATCAAACGACTGGAGCGTCAGGCATCTGGAAGACGACGAGGAACGCGTCCAAGAGAAGTTGCTGAAGGCTTTTCACGAAGCCACTGGTTCACAGGTGCAGCCGGTGCATGTCAGCGCGCATCGCTGGCGCTATGCCCAGGCGCAGGCGCCATTGGCAGAGAATTGCCTGTGGCGTCCAAGATTGCGCATCGGTACCTGCGGCGACTGGTTCGCCGCTGGTCTGGAAGGCTGCGGCCGGATTGAGAACGCCTATTTGAGCGGCTTGGCGCTGGCTGCTGCTGTAGGTTCTTGATGGAGTGTCGATTAAGCTCCAATAGCGTGCAGATTCCATTTGACGGCAAGATCCAAAGCACCATTTCGATGATGTTTTGCTATTTAATGTAGGATTGTTCTTCTGGCATTAAACCTGAAATCCGGACTGCAGCTTGGAGGCACTATGAATATATTGATGGTATTGACGTCGCATGAGCAGCTTGGCGATACCGGCCAGAAAACCGGTTTCTGGCTGGAAGAATTTGCCGCGCCTTATTATGTGTTCAAGGATGCCGGCGCGAATATCACCCTGGCGTCACCGCAAGGCGGGCAACCGCCGTTGGACCCGAAAAGCGATGCGGCCGAGTTCCAGACCGATGCCACGCGCCGCTTCAGGCAGGATGCCGCGGCACAGACGGCACTGGCGAATACGGTCGAACTTGGCACGCTGTCTGCCGACGGTTTCGATGCATTATTTTATCCCGGCGGACACGGGCCGCTGTGGGACTTGGCTGAAAATGCGGATTCGGTCGAATTGATCGAAGCCATGTTTGCCCTGGGCAAGCCGGTTGCTGCGGTATGTCATGCATCCGGTGTATTTCGCCATGCGATGGCGCAGGATTCACTGCCTTTGCTCAAGGGGATGGCTGTAACCGGGTTTTCCAATACGGAAGAAGCGGCGGTGCAGTTGGCGGATGTCGTCCCATTCCTGGTGGAGGATGAATTGCGCAAGTGCGGCGCAAAGTATTCCAAAGGTCCAGACTGGCTGCCGTATGTAGTGGTTGACGGCAACGTGATCACAGGGCAGAACCCGGCTTCGTCGGAAGCGGCTGCAATCGCGGTTGTGAAGCAGTTGCAAAAGACTTGACGCCGGTTTCGGTCATATCGCCCTTCTGCAGCAATTGCCGCAGAAGGGCGGCAATTCTCATCTGGTCTGATATTGCATCTTTCCGAACAACACTTCCTTTGCCTTGTCATCCATCAGGGGTTTGCGCAGATCGGCCAGTACCTGAACCCCGCGCTGGACTGCCGGGCGGGCGCTGATTTGATCGAACCAGCGTTTTGCGTGGGGATAATCGGCCCAGTCTATGCCCTGGTTGCTCGATGAACGGGCCCAGGGGAAGGTGGCGATGTCGGCAATCGTGTACTGGTCGCCGCTCAGATAGGCGGTTTTGGCGAGCTGCTGGTCGAGTACGCCATACAAGCGTCTGGCTTCATTGGTGTAGCGCTCGATTGCATATTCGATCTGCGTCGGCGCATAGATGCGGAAATGATGCGCTTGCCCCAGCATCGGGCCGAAGCCACCGACCTGGAACATCAGCCATTGCATGGTGTTGAACTTTTCCCGATCGTTATTGCCGAGGAACCGGCCGTGCTTGCTGGCCAGATACAGCAGTATCGCGCCCGACTCGAACAGTGAAATCGGTTGTCCGTCGGGGCCGTCTGCATCGACGATGGCCGGGATTTTGTTGTTGGGTGAAATAGCCAGAAAATCCGGCTTGAACTGGTCGCCGGCCCCGATGTCGATCGGATGTACGCGCCATTCGCGACCCAGTCGCAGCCCACATTCTTCGAGCATGATATGAACTTTATGGCCGTTAGGGGTGGGCCAGCTATAGACGTCAATCACGGCGTTTCCTTTTTTTGAGAGAGTGGCAACAGCGTCGTAAATAACTACGCGACGGATAGTTTAGTCTATCCGCCGCGCAGCTGCAGCCCTGTGTTTCCTGCCAGCCTGGAGCCGGTCAGGCTGGCGTTTTGCTTTCCTTGCCTGCTGGCGGCATGTGCTTTGCCAGTTCCAGCTTGGCGATCGCATTGCGATGCACTTCATCCGGACCGTCGGCCAGACGCGAGGTTCGGAGTTCGGCGGACATCGGGTGATTTTCATGAATTGTTTGATGTCATTCTATAAGCACTTGCATTCTTTGCGGCGATTTGATTCGGTCTATACGAATGCTTTAATGCTGTCCGTGCATGGGGAATACATTCTTTGCCGCCGGATGCATTGTGATGTCATAATATTATTTTTATGGACATGACGCTGGGTCCAGCAAATGTGCAAGAGATACGGGTTAATCCGATGTCGGGCATCCTTGCATCTTTCCGATCAATGGTTCGATTCTGAAACACAGTATCGATGCAATCCAGATACAAATGAAAATTGATAGGGAGCGTCGTTTGCGAATACCAGCGCATCGCTTGATGGCCGCGGCCACACTGTTATTTTGCGGCCCCAGCGCATTTGCACTGGGCTTGGGCAATATCGGCGTGCAGTCGGCGCTGGGGCAGCCGTTGCATGCCAGCATCGCTCTGTTGGGCGCAGACAGCGGCGAACTGACCGGCTCCTGCATCAAGGTGCGCGTGGAGTCGCTCGACGGCGTCGCGCTGCTGACTCCGCAACTGGCAATCACGCGCAGCGGATTATCGTCCTTCATTACGCTGACATCGCGCCAGGCAATCCACGAGCCGGCCGCCACGATTGTCGCCGAGGCCGGTTGTGCAGCGCCCGTGCGCCGCAGTTACCAGGTGCTATTCGACCTTCCGGCGTTTTCTGCATCTGCATCGCCCGAGCTTGTTCCTGCTCGCGAAAGCGGGGCAATCTCCGGGCCGGCATCGGCAAAGGTGCAGCCTGAAGCGCCAGTCAGGAAAAAATCTGCGGCCCGGGTTGCAAACCCGGTTCGCATCCAGAGCCGGCAAACTCCCGAGTCCGCCGCCAAAAAAACCGCTACCCCGAAGCCGTCCGCAAGCGTTAATCCAGCCGGCGGCCAGGGTGCCGCGCTGGATGTGCTCAGATTGTCGGGAAATGACGATGATGCGGTATCCCGTTTAAAGCTAAGCAGTGCCTTGTCACTGCCGGAAAACGCTGCGCCCCAGCCCCAGTCTGAAGAGGCGCGCTTGGCCCAGCGCGAATTCGCCGCGCTCTTGAACGGGGTGGACCCGCGCGCCGGCATCGACGCCGAACGCAAGGCAAGGCAGGCGCAGGAGGCTGCACTGCGTACCCAGATGGCGGCGTTGCAGCGTCAAAATAGCGCGAACCAGATTGCCCTGGCAGCTTCGCAAGCCGGATCCTCGCTGGTTTTCTGGTTGACGGGCTTGCTGGCATTGTGCCTGCTTGCCATCGGCTGGCTGGCATGGCGTCTGCGGTCCTTGGCCCGGAGCGACAAGGCGGCATGGTGGAAGACGGGCCGGCCCGACGATGAAGATGCCGCGCAATTTGTCGCCAGCGAGCCCGCCGTGCCCGGCCAAAGCCCGGTGGGTTCTGCCGCTGCGCAGCCGGCAGCCGGGAGCGTTGCATGCTTGCCGCAGAGCCTAGACGCGGACATCGGTGCGGCGGCGCCAAGTGCGCCGGACGCCGGCGCCGGATTGGCGTTGCCGGAAAACGCCGGCAGCATGCACGGCTTGGTTCCTCAACCGGATCACGGCGCCAGCGCCGGCAAAGCCGGTCAGCGCGGACGCTCGGATGAATTCAAGGTGGAGGAAATCTCCGATGTGACGCAGGAAGCCGAGTTCTGGATATCCCTGAACAACCAACAGCGCGCCATCGAGATACTTGAACCGTATACGCAGAGTCCCCAGCCGGATTCACCGGTGCCCTGGCTGTATTTGCTGGATTTATACAGCGAAATCAGGGACGCGGAAAAATACAATGCGCTGCGCGAGCGATTTATTCACTTGTTCAATGCCCGCATACCGTTGTATGGGGAGCCGGAGCTGCAAGCGCAGACGCTGGAGGATTTTCCGCATTTGCTGGCACGCATTTGCACGCTGTGGCAAAGCAGCGACATCGTTCCATTCCTGCAAAGCCTGCTGATCGACGATCGCGAGGGCGAGCGGGCCGGTTTCGACTTGCCGTTGTATCGCGACATCCTGATGTTGATTGGCATCGCGCACGAGAAAAAACGCTTGCACCAGCTTGACGAACCGCATTCCGGGATACGAGAGGCGGCAAGCGGGGCGGGTGGGGAAGTTCCGCTGCCGACCATTGAAACAATCACCCACGCCGCGCCGATGTTTACCCCGGATGGCGATATCAATTTTGCGCCGATTGATTTCAATCTCGATATCGCAAGCGAGCAAAAAACTGGCTGAATGACGGAGCGCTTCCAATGCTGGCCACGGCATGAGGCCAGCATCGATGTTTTATGGCTTTGCATGAGTATCGCCAAAAATGACTTGATTTCCGCAATTATTCAGGGTGGCTTTAAAAATACCCGTGGTGGCGTTTATGCGCGGGAGAGCGCTTGTAAAGCGGCCTGGAGTGTTTCGTCTTTCTTGGCGAAACAAAAACGCACGATGCCGGATTCTTCCGGCCGCTGATAAAAAGCCGATACCGGAATCGCCGCCACGCCGATTTCTGCGGTCAGGAACTGGCTGAACTCGGCTTCATTCAGGGCCGAGATGGCTGAATAATCGACGCACTGGAAATAGGTACCGTCCGACGGCAGCAATTTGAAGCGGCTGTTTTTCAGGCCGTCCCGGAACAGGTCGCGCTTGCGCTGGTAGAACGCCGGCAACTCCAGGTACGGCGCCGGGTTGCGCATGTAGTTTGCCAGGCCGTGCTGTACCGGCGTGTTGACGGTAAATACATTGAACTGGTGCACCTTGCGAAATTCCGCCATCAGCGCCGCCGGCGCCGCCACATAACCGACCTTCCATCCGGTGACATGGTAAGTCTTGCCAAAACTGGAAACGATGAAGGCGCGCGCCGCCAGTTCCGGATGGCGGCAGACCGATTCGTGCGCCAGGCCATCAAACACCATGTGTTCGTATACCTCGTCCGAAATCAGCAGAATGCCGGTGCCGCGCACGATCTCGGCCAGCGCCAGCAAATCCTGTTTGGACAGGGTCGAGCCGGTCGGGTTGTGCGGCGAATTGATGATGATCATCCGGGTTTTTGGCGTGACCGCAGCCGCCAGCGTGCCCCACGGCACCGCATAGCCGCGCGGGCCGAGTTCCATTTGCACGCACACCGGCACTCCGCCTGCCAGTTCGATGGCCGGCACATAGCTGTCGTAGGCCGGCTCGATCACGATCACTTCATCGCCGGGATGCACGCTGCACAGTATGGCAGTCAGCAGCCCTTGGGTGGCGCCGGCGGTGACCGTGATTTCGCTGGCGGGGTTGTACTTGTGGCCGTAGAGATCGGCAACCTTGCGCGCAATCGCTTCGCGCAGGGGTGCTATGCCGGGCATCGGCGGATACTGGTTCAGTCCGCCTTGCATTGCGGCGGTGACGGTATCGATCAGCGCCGGATCGCAGTCGAAATCCGGAAAGCCCTGGCCCAGATTGACCGCATTCTTTTCCAGTGCCAGCGCCGACATGATGCTGAAAATCGTGGTGCCCACCTTGGGCAGCCTGGAGGACAGGGCGGCAGGAGCAAAATCGGCGGCAGGCGGAAGTGGCTGATTCATGATCGGATCGGTAGGCTGTGGTCGAGCCGGCATTTTAACGCCGATGCCGGCTGGGACAGGAAATCCAGCGCTACCCGGCCCCATCGGCACTCTTCGGATGAAAAATATACGTATATATGTATATTTTATAACCGCAATTAAATTATGTTTAAAACAGCAATTTTTTCATATACTCCATGAAAATTGTATAAATGACTGAACGCAGTCGGGAGCCGCTAGCGATCATGCAGGTATAGCGCGTCATCGAAGGTAAACAGCCATTGCGGCCGGTATACCGCGAAGATCGTGACCAGAAAACCGATCAGGAAGGTTTCGCCCCAGGCCAGCAGCAGCATGTAGGCAATCGCGTCGGAGGGGCCGGGTGCTGGCGCCGCAATCCATAACCGGTGGGCGGTAATCGAAATCAGGCCGGTCAGGGAAAGCACCGCCATCGAGCCGAAAAAACCGTTGCCGAACAGGTAGATGAACATGTGATGCGGCAAGCGCTTTTTGCTGGCTTTGAGTATGACGTCGCTCAGCCAGGCGGGCAGTAGCGCCAGCAGCAAAAAATTCATGCCGAGATTGGCCCAGACGCCATCGAACAGCGCGGTGTAGGCAATCACGGACAATCCCAGGCCGAGCGTCGCCAGCGGACGGCCGAACATCAGCGGGAACAGCGACAGGCCCATCAGGTGCAGGTTCAGGTCGCTGCTGACGTTGATGCGCAGCCGCCACAGCATCGTCAACAATATGAGCAGCGCGCACCAGGCTGAAAACACCGTCGGTGCTTCCAGCCGCTTCCAGGGCGCGCTGATCGCGCAACGCAGCATGCCAACGATGGCCAGGCACCATGCGACGATGGCTATGCCGGCCGGGAGCGGAGTGTTGAAAATCCCCATGACAGATCGTCTTTGCAGGTCAATATTTGCCGATTATGCGCGCATGCCGGTTGCGCCGCGCTCAGGCTTGCAGCGCCCACGCTTGCGGCAGGATAATCTCGAACAGGCCGGCGCGCGCGGTTTTTCGGGCCAGTTTCAGCAAGGCCTTGTCCTTGGTGATCAGGGTGGCCGCTTGCGCATCGCGCGACAATTCCAGAAATTTTTGATCGTCGGGGTCGCTGCACAGCGGCAGCTTGATGTCGATGCGCGGCTCCGGCGCAATGCAGTCGATCAGTCCGTCAAACGCGGCATTGCATTCGGCGCGCATCGCTTCGCTCAGGCCCAGGTGGGAGTAGCCCAGCACAATCTGCCATTCCATCCGGCATTCCGCCTTCGTGACGGCCTCGACCGCGCCGCATTTCAGCGCGGCCAGCAAGGCGGCCCAGCGCGGGTCATTGAAGACGAATAAATCCAGGCAGACGTTGGTATCGAGTACGATGCGTTTCGGCTGTAGGCAAGTGTTCATGCGGGTTTTGTCCAATCGTCCAAATTAGTCTAATGTGCGTCCAAAATCATTTGGCTTTCATCTCTTGGCAGTCTCTGCCCCTGAGATCGCCATAGACGGCTGTCATTTTCGCATTTCTGTGGCCAAGTATCGATTGCGCGAAGGCTGCATCGTACTCGGATTTGTGGAGCCACTCGGCCAGTGAATATATCTTGTGGAAGGCCGGCAGGGTTTTCCCCCTCAGCCCTTTGCTACCGGTTAGAGGTGCGGCGCGTCATTTACACGACCAATGCCATCGAAATGCAGAACGCCAGAAGTGTAAATTAGCGTGCAACTTTTTCCCGTGAACAGCACATGTTTTTTCAATCACACTGAGGCACATCCAATTTCATTAGGCTTGTGCAGTTTTCCAATGCCCTGATTTTCACTTTATAGGAGCGTGCAGTGGTTTTTTTGCACTTATGCATTCCCATGTAAAATTGTGTAACCACTTGATTTTGTGGGAAAATATTAAATTTTTGCCAACATTTGTGTTGAGTACGATGCGTTTCGGTATCATGCTTCCAATTTTTTTCTACGGATGTTGCAATGCTGATTGTCCTGTCACCCGCCAAAACTCTGGCCATGGAGGCGCCACCAGCCGGCATGAAAAGCAGCCTGCCGGATTTTATCCCGCATTCTGCCCAACTGATCGATATCCTGAAGACGTTCTCGCCTGCCCAAGTCGCTAGCCTGATGCGCATTTCCGACCCGCTCGCTGCCTTGAATGTCGGCCGTTATGCCGGTTGGAGCCAGGAATTTTCGCTGCAGAACGCAAAGCAGGCGATGCTGGCTTTCAATGGCGATGTCTACGCAGGATTGCAGGCGGCAAGCCTGAGTCCGGCCCAACTTGATTATGCGCAGTCGCATGTGCGTATTTTATCCGGCTTGTATGGCATGCTGCGCCCGCTCGACCTGATGCAGCCTTACCGGCTGGAGATGGGTACTCGCCTGGCTACCAAGCGCGGCAAGAACCTGTATGCTTTTTGGGGCGATATCGTGACTACCGCGCTGGATGATCTGCTGCGGGCGCGGAATTCTTCAGCGCTGATCAATCTTGCGTCCGAAGAATATTTCAAGGTGGTCAAGCCGGAATTGCTGTCGGTGCCGGTCATTACGCCGGTGTTCGAGGACTGGAAAAACGGCAAATACAAAATCATTTCATTCTATGCCAAGCGTGCGCGCGGCCTGATGGCGCGTTATGCGGCACTCCATGGCGTGACGCAGCCCGAGCAACTGCAAGATTTCGCCGTGGAAGATTATGTATTTGATGCCGATGTTTCCAGCGAACGCAACTGGCGGTTCCGGCGCCGTCTGGCTTGACGCTGTTTAGCTGAAATTTGCCGCTGGGTGGTCGTGAATGCAAATGCCCCGCATTGTGCGGGGCATTTGCATCAGGCTGACGGCGTTACCAGAGTTTCCACCACGGAGTGTCTTTGACCGGCCCACCCTTGTAATACACGCTGTTTGGATAATTCGTTTTCATCACGCGTTCGGCATCGTCGCGCAACTCGTTCATGCCCAGCGCATCATATGAGCGCACCATGATAAACAGCGCTTCCTCCAGCGCCGGCGCCTCGCGGTATTCCTTGACCGCATATTGGGCCCGGTTGGCGGCCGCCAGGTAAGCGCCGCGTTTGTAGTAATAATTGGCCACATGGACTTCGTACTGCGCCATTGCATTGACCAGATATTTCATGCGGGCGATGGCGTCAGGCGTATATGTGCTGTCAGGGAAACGCTCGACCAGTTGCTTGAATGCATCGAAGGCTTCGCGCGCCGCCTTCGGGTCGCGTTCAGTGGCATCCTGGCGCGCCAGGAAATTGAATGCGCTAATCCGGTCGTTGAAGTTGATTAGGCCACGCAAATAATAGGCGTAATCGACATTCGGGTGATTTGGATGCAACTTAATGAAGCGCTCCGTCGCGGCCAGAGCCTGCGGCTGATCTGCCTGACGGTAATATGCATAAGCGATTTCCAGTTGCGCCTGTTGGGCATAGGTGCCGAACGGGTAACGTGATTCGAGTTTTTCGAAATGCTGAACCGACTTGTCGTAATTGCCACTTGCCAGTTCATCGCGCGCCTCCGAGTATAATTTCGAGGCAGACCAAGTTTTGGTCTCGTCGATTTTTTCAGGCAGCATGCCGCATGCCGAGATTGACAAGACCAGAAGGGCGGTTGCGATTTTAAATAATTTTTTTGCATGACGTTGTGCAAGTATGCATCTTAACAAGAATCTGATTATAGCCGATGGGACCTGCCGTGATATTACCCGCAATGCCGAATTTGACGGAACCTGTTTTTCCGTCTGCGCTGGATGATGCGGACGAAGAGAGCAGCGCGTTGCTTGAGATGGGGCCTATTACTCTGGCGCTGACACCGGATGCATGCGGCGAGCGCATGGATAAGGTTATTTCAAAACTGATTCCGCAATTCTCCCGCAGCCGCATTCAGCAATGGATCGAGGCCGGCCATGTCAGCGTGGACGGCAAGGTGGCAAAGACCAAGATGACCAGTTTTGGCGACGAGACCGTCGTGGTCTCGCCGCAACCGGCACCCGAAGACGAAGCGTACATCGCAGAAGCCATGGATCTGGTGGTTGTGCATGAGGACGCCGCCATCATCGTGATCGACAAGCCGGCCGGCCTGGTAGTGCACCCGGCTGCCGGCAATTGGTCCGGCACCTTGCTCAACGGTTTGCTGCATCATTACCCGGCGATTGGCGGCGTGCCGCGCGCCGGCATCGTCCATCGTCTGGACAAGGATACCAGCGGCTTGATGGTGGTCGCAAAAACCCTGGAGGCGCATACTGACCTGGTGCGCCAGTTGCAGGCCCGCAGCGTGCGGCGCGAATATCTGGCGCTGGTGTGGGGCACCCCGAATCTGAGCGGCACCGTGGATGCGGCGATGGGGCGCCATCCGCGCGACCGGATCAAGATGGCAGTGCTGGAGAACATGAGCGCCAAGCCTGCGGTGACGCATTTCGAACGTCTGGCCAGCGGCCTGCTGGATCGCCGTCCGGTCAGCCTGATGCGCTGCAAGCTGGAAACCGGCCGCACCCATCAGATCCGGGTCCACATGATGTCGATCGGGCATGCGCTGGTCGGTGATGCGCTATATGGCAAAGCGCATCTGACATCGGTCTTTCCGCGCCAGGCTTTGCAGGCGCAGCGACTGGGGCTGATTCATCCGGCTACCGGAGAAGCCTGCGAATGGGGCGTGCCGCTGCCGCAGGATTTCCTGGCGCTGCTGGCGAGCGCCGGAATTGAAGCACCGCTTTAAATGCCCGTGAATGGCGGAAAACGATGGATTTGATTGTCCCTGACTGGCCCGATTTGCCTGCCAATGTAGGCGTCTTGTCAACTACGCGGCGCGGCGGCTTCAGCCTTGCGCCGTTCGACGATGGCAGCGGAGCTGGCGGCTTGGACTTGGGCACGCATGTGATGGATAGTCCGCTGCATGTCCGGGAAAACCGGAGCCTGTTGCGGGCTTTGCTGCCGGCCGAGCCGGCTTGGCTGATGCAAGTGCATGGCACCGCCATCGTCGATGCGGCAGGCTTGTCCGGCGTACCCGAGGCCGATGCCAGCTTCACTACGGCCAAGGGCGTTGTGTGCGCGATCATGACGGCAGATTGTTTGCCGGTCTTGTTGTGCGATCAAAACGGTCTCGTCGTTGCTGCCGCACATGCGGGATGGCGTGGTCTGTGCGCCGGTATACTCGAAAAAACCGTGGCCCGCATGCGCGCAGCCGGTGCTGACGAAATAACGGCCTGGCTTGGGCCGGCTATCGGCCCGGAATATTTTGAGGTCGGCGAAGATGTGCGGCAGGCATTTTTTGCGCATGATGCGCGTGCGGCGGAGGCATTCAAGCCCATCGCTGCGCATGGAGGCAAGTACCTGGCCGATATCTATATGCTGGCGCGCACCCGGCTACGGCACGCAGACGTGCATCGCATTAGCGGCGGCGGGTTTTGTACCGCTGGCGATGCTCGTCGCTTCTACTCTTATCGGCGCGATAAAGTCACTGGGCGAATGGCATCGTTGATTTGGCTCAATCGGGAAACGCTGTTCCGGGACAATATTTGATCGAGACAGTTTTTTGATAAGGATTGGCTTATTTCGAGGCGTCGGCGGGGCTGTCATGTTCTGTCGCCGTCTGCTTATGCTGTCTGGTTTGTCTTTTTCTATGCGGCGCGCGCATGACATACAAAATAATTGTCAAAGGCAACACACCATACATTAAAAGAGTCATAATTCCAGCGACGACCGAAGATTCGGTGATGGACATCATCAGCACGACATAGGCCCATGCAATAGCAACGATATACATGATGTTGATGTGATAGTGAAAAACCGCAACGATACGCCAAAATAAGGAAGCGAGCATGAATCAGCCTGATTCTCAAGCCATGATTACTGCATGGTTGTCGCAATTGACAGATCAGAGCCCTTGGCAATCCTGGGTTAAGTCGGTGCAGCACACCAACGTTAATCCGATCGCAGACATTCTGAAGGAAGCCGGCGCAAAAATAGCACCGGCCATCGTCACCCGTTTGCAAAATGAGTATGTCCAGCAACTGGCGGCGCTCTGGCAGAATTTCCTGGTAACGAAGAGCGTCACGGCGCTCACCGACAGACGGTTTTCTTCAGCGGCCTGGCAATCGAACGTGTTCTCGTCCTTCAATGCCGCTGTATATCTGCTCAATGCAAGATTCCTGATGAACCTGGCGGAGGCGGTGGAGGCGACTCCCCGTGTCAAACAGAAAATCGCATTCGCTGTTCAGCAAATGGTCGATGCAATGTCGCCGGCTAATTTTCTTGCCACGAATCCGGAAGCGCAGCAAAAAATACTCGATACCAAAGGTGAGAGCCTGGCCAAGGGTCTGGCGCTGATGCTGGCCGACATGCACAAGGGCCGCATTTCCCAAACCGATGAATCCGTTTTTGAGGTCGGCAAGAACGTTGCGACTTCCGAAGGTGCGGTGGTGTTCGAAAATGCGCTGTTTCAGCTGATTCAGTACAAGCCACTGACCAAAACCGTATACCAGCGGCCGCTGCTGATTGTGCCGCCTTGCATCAACAAATTTTATATCCTCGATCTGCAGCCGGAAAATTCGCTGGTGCGTTATGCGGTGGGGCAGGGCCATACCGTGTTCCTGGTGTCCTGGCGCAATCCCGATGATTCGATGGCGGATGTGACTTGGGATAGGTATATCGAAGACGGCGCGATCAAGGCGATTCACGTAGCGCAAGAGTTGAGCGGGCAGGACCGTATCAATGCCCTGGGCTTTTGCGTCGGCGGCACGATTGTTTCAACCGCGCTGGCGGTACTGTATGCGCGTGGGGAAGAACCTGTTGCCAGCCTGACCTTGCTGACGACCCTGCTCGATTTTGCCGATACCGGCATTCTCGATATCTTCGTCGACGAGATGCAGGTAAGGATGCGCGAGCAAGCGATCGGCAAGGGTGGCCTGATGCCGGGCCGCGATTTGGCGGCGACCTTTTCCAGTCTGCGCGCCAATGACCTGGTCTGGAATTATGTCCAGTCGAACTATCTGAAGGGCGAAAATCCGCCGCCATTCGATCTGCTGTACTGGAACGCCGACAGCACCAATCTTCCCGGCCCGATGTTTTGCTGGTATCTGCGCAATACGTATCTGGAGAACAGCCTCAAGGAGCCGGGCAAGCTGACGGTGGCCGGCGAAAAAATCGACCTCGGAAAAATCGATACGCCGGTTTTCATTTACGGCTCGCGCGAAGATCATATCGTGCCCTGGAACAGCGCCTATGCGTCTACTGCTGTATTGAACCCGAAACAACCGAATCGAAACCGGTTTGTTCTCGGAGCATCAGGACATATAGCGGGTGTCGTCAATCCGCCGGCGAAAAAGAAACGTAGTTACTGGATCAACGACACTCTTCCCGCGAATTCTGAGGCATGGTTGGAAACGGCAACAGAGCATCCGGGCAGTTGGTGGCCGGAGTGGTCGGCCTTCCTGGCTGAGCATGCAGGCAAGCAGGTGAAGGCTCCGGGCAAGCTGGGAAATGCTGCATTCAAACCGATTGAAGAGGCGCCGGGACGTTATGTCAAGGTAAGAGCAAACTAAAGCACATAACTTGAGCTTAACGAAAGAGGAGACAAGCATGAAAAAACGTATCGCGTATGTAACCGGTGGAATGGGGGGCATTGGAAGTCCCATCTGCAAGCGTCTGTGCAGTGAAGGTTTCACCGTAGTCGCCGGTTGCGGCCCGAACTCTCCGCGCAAGGATAAATGGCTGGCCGAGATGCGTGCCGAAGGTTATGACGTGCATGCTTCTGAAGGCAATGTATCCGACTGGGATTCAACCAAGGCGGCTTTCGATAAAGTCAAGCAGGAAATCGGCGAGATCGATGTGCTGATCAATAATGCCGGCATCACGCGCGACGGCCAATTCCGCAAGATGACCAAGCAGCAGTGGGATGAAGTCATCAACACTAACCTGAATTCGCTGTTCAACGTCACCAAGCAAGTTATTGACGGTATGGCTGACCGCGGCTGGGGCCGGATCATCAATATCTCTTCCGTCAACGGTCAGAAAGGGCAGTTTGGCCAAACCAATTATTCGACCGCCAAGGCAGGTTTGCATGGCTTTACCATGGCATTGGCGCAAGAAGTGGCAACCAAAGGAGTGACGGTCAATACGGTTTCGCCCGGTTAT
Source organism: Herminiimonas sp. CN (assembly GCF_000622895.1). Classification (GTDB taxonomy): domain Bacteria; phylum Pseudomonadota; class Gammaproteobacteria; order Burkholderiales; family Burkholderiaceae_D; genus AVCC01. The sequence goes on along the minus strand of NZ_AVCC01000005.1, from coordinate 37,686 downwards.
GTCGGTACCGACATGGTCAAGGCAATCCGGCCGGACGTACTGGAAAAAATCGTTGCCGGCATTCCAGTCAGACGTTTGGGCGAACCGGAAGAAATCGCTTCCATCATCGCCTGGATCGCGTCCGATGAAGGGGGTTATGCGACCGGCTCCGATTTCTCTCTGAATGGTGGCTTGCACATGGGTTAAGCAGGCTGGGAGCCGTAGTAAAAACGGCTTCCTTTTTACTTGTTGCAAACGCCATTCATTACATTACATTGCATTGCAATAATTCTGGGAAAAGCAGCTTTCTGGAGATATCGGTTTATCCGCTCTATAATGGAAATCCGAAAAAACGTGCAACCGTGCATTTTTTGAATGGCTTGAAATGCGTTGCGACGCAATAACTGGAATTTCGATGAATAGTGCAAAAAAAATTTCCGAGCGCTTGATCAAGAAGTATCCGAATCGGCGTCTGTATGATACTCAAACCAGCTCGTATATAACGGTTACCGATGTCAAGCAGCTGGTCCTCGATAACGAGGATTTCATGGTGGTCGACGCCAAGACCAATGAAGACTTGACGCGCAGCATCCTGCTGCAAATCATTCTGGAAGAAGAAGCCAGCGGAGTGCCGATGTTTTCAAGCACCGCCTTGTCGCAGATCATTCGTTACTACGGACACGCGATGCAAGGCATGATGGGTTCCTATCTGGATAAGAATATTCAGGCTTTCATCGACATCCAGAACAAGCTGACTGAAAACTCGAAAGGCGCTTTCGATGGCAAACCCTTCAGCCCCGAAATGTGGACCCAGTTCATGAGCGTGCAGGGGCCGATGATGCAGGGCATGATGACCAACTATATTGAGCAGAGCAAGAACCTGTTCGTGCAGATGCAGGAGCAAATGCAGAGCAAGAGCGTCAACATGTTCACGGCTTTCCCTTTCGTCGCGCCTGAAAAGGACGACAAGCAGCAATGATCGGCGTCTGAGAAGCGCCTTCCTGCTGCAGTTTCGGCAAGCGTGGTATGAGGGGGTACAATAACGGATTCGTTTTGACCCCCTTTTCTATGTCCAACGCTTCCACAATCACGCCCAAAGTCGGTTTCGTCTCCCTTGGTTGCCCCAAGGCATTGGTCGATTCCGAACAAATCCTGACCCAGCTCCGCGCCGAAGGCTATGACACCGCCAAGTCCTATGAAGGCGCCGATCTGGTCATCGTCAATACCTGCGGCTTCATCGATGCGGCAGTAAAGGAATCGCTCGACGCCATTGGCGAAGCGCTGCATGAAAACGGCAAGGTCATCGTCACCGGCTGCCTCGGCGCCAAGAAGGATGCAGACGGCAACGACATCATCCAGTCGGTGCACCCGAAAGTGCTGGCCGTCACCGGGCCGCATGCGCTGGGCGAGGTGATGGATGCGGTGCATGTGCATCTGCCGAAACCGCACGCGCCGTTTTTCGATCTGGTGCCGGCGCAAGGCATCAAGCTGACGCCGAAACATTTTGCTTACCTGAAAATTTCCGAAGGCTGCAATCATCGCTGCAGCTTTTGCATCATCCCGTCGATGCGTGGCGACCTGGTATCGCGACCGGTGGCGGACATCATGCTGGAAGCGGAGAACCTGTTCAAGGCCGGTGTCAAGGAATTGCTGGTGATCTCGCAGGACACCAGCGCCTATGGCGTCGATGTCAAGTTTCGCACCGGTTTCTGGAACGGCAAGCCGATCAAGACCCACATGACGCAACTGGTGACCGCGCTGGGCGAACTGGCCGCCCAATACGGCGCTTGGGTGCGGTTGCATTATGTCTACCCGTATCCGCACGTCAACGACATCATTCCGCTGATGGCCGAGGGCAAGATATTGCCGTACCTGGACGTGCCGCTGCAACATGCGCATCCCGACGTGCTCAAGCGCATGAAGCGCCCGGCCAGCGGCGAAAAGAACATCGAGCGCATCCAGCAATGGCGCCAGATGTGCCCGGACCTGACGATACGCTCGACCTTCATCGCCGGTTTTCCCGGCGAAACCGACGCCGAGTTCGAATACCTGCTGGATTTCCTGAAGGAAGCGCAAATCGACCGCCTGGGCTGCTTTGCCTATTCCCCAGTGGCAGGCGCGACCGCCAACGAACTGGCCGACCCGGTGCCGGAAGAGTTGCGCGAAGAGCGCCGCGGCCGCGTCATGTTGTTGCAGGAAGAAATTTCCAAGAAGCGCTTGCAGGCCAAGGTCGGCAAGACCATGCGCGTATTGCTCGATGAAGTCAACCGCAATGGCGGCGTGGCGCGTTCCGCCGCCGATGCGCCCGAGATCGACGGCGTGGTGTATGTGAAGCCGCCGTATGAGCCGCACCGCAAACTGGTGGTCGGGGAATTCATCGATGTCACCATCACCGGCGCTGACGCGCATGACTTGTGGGCGGAGGCTTGAGCATGCGTAGCGCAAAGCTTGCCGCAAGCGTACTGACCTCAGGCCTGATACTGATGGCTCTGTCCGGCGCTGTTTTTGCCGCAGCGCAAACGATCGCGCCGGGGGTGCCGCCGCTACCGCCGCCACAGTTTTCTGCGAAATCGGCTACAAAGCCAGAGCAATCGGAATCCGCCGCTAAATTGTTCAGCCAGCCGGTCTTGCTGCGCGGCACGCTGGGTGCGCGCCAGATACAGATGCGGCTGCAGCCGCATCCTGAATTCGAAGGCAGCGTGCAGGGCGGGTATTTTGAATTCGGCCAATCGCAAAAAATTGCGCTGGCAGGCGAATACCAGGGCAATGAGCTGGCGATGGAGGAGTCGGTCAACGGCACCAACGTATCAGGTCAGTGGAACGGCAGCCTGATCGGCAACACCTACAGCGGCAACTGGTACGCGGAGGACGAATCCAATTCGATCCCGTTCGTGCTGACGGTGGTCGAGTCAGCCTCTGCCGGCAAGCGCTAAAGCATAAACGTGGTTGCCGGCGCAACGGCAACGCCAGAAAGGTCTATCGTGACACGCAAGAAATCGTTCCAGACCGCGCTCATTCACAGCGATTACCAGCCGCCCGAGGGCTTTGCCGCCCTGCCGGTGGCGCTGCATCCGGCGTCCACCGTCCTGTTTTCCAATATTGCCGCGATGCGTTCGCGCAATTGGCAGCACAAAGATGCGTACACCTACGGTTTGCACGGCACGCCGACCACCTTCACGCTGGAAGCGCGGCTGGCCGAAATCGAGGGCGGCCGGCATTGCCTGCTGGCGCCGAGCGGGCTGGCGGCGATCACGATGGTCTACTTCGCCTTCCTGAAGTCGGGCGACGATGTGCTGATTCCCGATAATGCGTACAATCCGAACCGCGACCTGGGCCAATGGCTGGCGCGGGATTTCGGCATCACCGCCCGGTTTTACGATCCGCTGATCGGCGCCGGCATCGCCGCCCTGATCCAGCCCAACACCCGCCTGATCTGGACCGAAACTCCGGGTTCGGTCTCGATGGAAATACCCGATATCCCGGCCATCTGCAAGGCGGCGCACGCGCGTGGCGTATTGGTTGCGCTGGACAACACCTGGTCGGCCGGGATTGCCTTCCGGGCCTTCGAGCACGGGGTCGACATCGTGGTGCAGGCGCTGACCAAGTACCAGTCCGGCGGCTCCGACGTCCTGATGGGCGCCGTCATCACCGGCGGCGAAGAGTTGAATCAGCGGTTGGGTATGGCGCACATGCGGCTCGGTTTCGGCGTCGGCGTGGATGACGCCTACCTGGTGCTGCGCAGTCTGCCGACCGTGCAGCTACGATTGAAGGCGCACGACGCCGGGGCGCGCGCGGTGGCGGCCTGGCTGCAGTCGCGTCCGGAGATCGCCACGGTGCTGCATCCGGCTTATCCGGACTGCCCCGGGCACGACATCTGGCAGCGCGACTTTCAGGGCGCCGGCGGCCTGTTTTCAGTGATATTCGACGCCTGCTACACGGAAGCGCAGACCGATGGCCTGGTCGATGCGCTGCAGCTGTTCAAGATCGGCTTCAGCTGGGGCGGCCCGAACAGCCTGTGCGTGCCGTACCGGATGCAGACCATGCGCGCCCACTGGCCGCACCGGGGGCAGTTGCTGCGCCTGAACATCGGGTTGGAAGATCCGCAAGACCTGATTGCCGACCTGGAGCAGGCGATGGGCCGCGCCTTGTCCTGATGCGGAATAATATACTGGTTATGGTATTTTTTTATACCGCATAAAAATAAAGCGGAGTATCAATGAAATTCATGCATACTCCGCGTTTTTATTGCGAGCTCCGGCTCCTTCGCTAGCTCAGGCCGGTATCGCCTTGTTGTCGTTCAAATCCAGAAAACCCTTGATCAGGCGGTAGGCTTTCCATATCCACACGATGCCGAGGATCGGAATCCCGATCACCATGCCGAAGAAGGTGAAGATGCAGATCCAGCCGATCGCGCTCCAGAACAGGAACCACCAGAACGAGCGGATTTGCCATGTGTGGTGGCTGTGGACGAAGGTGCCGGCGGCGTCATCGCGCTTGAGGTAATTGATGATCAGCGGGATGAAGGAGAACAAGCCCCACGAGAACACGAACCCGGCGGCATGGAACAGATACAGCCACCATGCCAAGTTCTTGGCCGACTCCAGTCTGGTATCGAAAACGATTTCTTGCGACATGCGGGCTCCCTTGGTGGTGAAACGCTGCGGGTCGGATGCGATTGCGATTTACTCGAACAATGACAAGATGCCATCGAGTCCGACAAAATTCAAGGCCACGTCGGCCTGCGCGCGCACGATCGGCTTGGCGCGGAAGGCGACCGACATGCCGGCGATGCCCATCATTTGCAGGTCGTTGGCGCCGTCGCCCATCACGATCGCTTCGGCCGGCGAGATGCCCAGCGCGGCGCAGGTGCGTTCCACCGTGGCTTTTTTCTCTTCTGCATCGACGATGCCGTTGACTACGCGGCCGGTCAGTTTGCCGTCGATGATTTCCAGCACGTTGGAATGGGTGACATCCAGCCCCAGACGGGTCTTCATGCGGTCGGTGAAGAAGGTGAAGCCGCCGGACACCAGCAGCGTCTTCAGGCCGGCGGCCTTGACTGCGGCCAGCATCGGCTCGGCGCCCATCGACAGTTGCAGCCGCTCGTCGTACACGCGCTGCAGCGCGCTGGCATCCAGCCCTTCCAGCAGCGCGACGCGGCGGGTCAGACTTTCGCGGAATTCGATTTCGCCGCGCATCGCGGCTTCGGTAATGGCTGCGACCTGCGGCTTCAGGCCCTGCATGTCGGCGATTTCGTCGATGCATTCGATCGTGATCAGGGTCGAATCCATGTCCATCGCTACCAGCTTGAAGTCGCTCAGGGCCAGATTCGGCGGTACGAAGGCCGCATCCAGCTCGGCATCGAGGCTCTCGGCTTCGATCCGCTCTTTCAGCTGGTCCGAATAGCTGATGTCTTCGCAGCGGTAGGCATTGCCGTGGATGGCGACGATGTTCTTGGCCTCTGCCATTGCGGCGATGCGTTCGATGGTGGCGCGGTCGGTGCTGGTGCCTTGCAGGATCAGATTCATGGTTGTTCTGGAAATAGTTTGAATGGTTTGGACGTCACGTTTAATGTCACTTCAGTTTTTTATTCTTTGCTTGCGGCGCTACTTGCGGTGCCTTCTCAGCCGCCTTCGGCATCCCCATCATCAGCAGCCGCAGCGTCGATTTCAACTGCGTCACGCGTGCATTCAGGTCGGGCATGCTGATGGTGATCTTCAGCTTGTCGGGTCCGCCCAGCCGGATATGGCGGTTGTTCTGGATCAGCTCGATGATGCGCATCGGGTCGATCGGCGGCTGCGGCATGAACTGTAGCAGCGCGGCGTCGTCGTGGGCGTCGATCTTCACGATGCCGACGCTCTTGGCCGCCACCCGCAGGCGGTGGGTTTCGACCAGCGCCTGGGCCGGATCGGGCAGCTTGCCGAAGCGGTCGATCATCTCTTCCTGCAATTCGTCGATCTTGCCCTGCGTGCCGCAGTTGGCCAGGCGCTTGTAGAGCGACAGGCGTTCATGCACATCGCCGCAGAAATCGTTCGGCAACAGCGCCGGGGTGTGCAGGTTGATCTCGGTGGTGCTGGAGAGCGGCGCGGCCAGATCCGGTTCCTGGCCGTTTTTCAGTGCGCGCACCGCTTCGCCCAGCATGTCGGAATACAGTTGGAAGCCGATTTCTATCATCTCGCCGGACTGGTTTTCGCCCAGCACTTCGCCGGCGCCGCGGATTTCCAGATCGTGCATCGCCAGGTAAAAGCCGCTGCCGAGTTCTTCCATCTGGACGATCGCATCGAGACGGCGCTGCGCCAGCTTGGTCAGGCCTTGCACGTCGTGCACCAGCAGGTACGCATAGGCCTGATGGTGCGAGCGGCCGACCCGGCCGCGCAACTGGTGCAGCTGCGCCAGGCCGAACTTGTCGGCGCGGTGCATGATGATGGTGTTGGCGGTCGGCACGTCGATGCCGGTTTCGATGATGGTGGTGCACAGCAGGATGTTGAAGCGCTGCGCGACGAAATCGCGCATCACTTTCTCCAGGTCGCGCTCGTGCATCTGGCCGTGGGCGATCGCGATCCGCGCTTCCGGCAGCAACGCCTCCAGCATCGCCTTGCGGTTCTGGATCGTCTCGACTTCGTTGTGCAGGAAATACACCTGGCCGCCGCGTTTCAGTTCGCGCAGGCAGGCTTCGCGCACCACCGATTCGTTCTCGCTGCGCACGAAAGTCTTGATCGCCAGCCGTTTCTGCGGCGCGGTGGCGATGATCGAGAAGTCGCGCAAGCCTTCCAGCGCCATGCCCAGCGTGCGCGGAATCGGCGTTGCAGTCAGCGTCAATACGTCGACCTCGGCGCGCAGCGCTTTCAGCGCCTCTTTCTGGCGCACGCCGAAACGGTGTTCCTCGTCGATGATGACCAGCCCCAGGCGCGAGAACTTGACGTCCTCCGACAGCAATTTATGGGTGCCGATCACGATATCGACGGTGCCATCGCTCATGCCCTTGATCGCCTGCGTGATTTCGCGGCCGGTGCGAAAGCGCGATAGCTCGGCGATGCGCACCGGCCAGTCGGCGAAGCGGTCGGCGAAGGTCTGCGCGTGCTGTTCGGCCAGCAGCGTGGTCGGCGCCAGGATCGCCACTTGCTTGCCGCCCATCACCGCGACAAAAGCCGCGCGCAGCGCGACCTCGGTCTTGCCGAAGCCGACATCGCCGCAGATCAGCCGGTCCATCGGCTTGCCGGAAGTCATGTCGCCGATCACCGCGTTGATCGCGGCAGCCTGATCGACCGTTTCCTCGAAGCCGAAACTATCGGCAAACGCCTCGTAGTCGTGCGCCGAATACTCGAACGCATGGCCCTGGCGCAACGCGCGGCGCGCATACAGGTTCAGCAGTTCGGCGGCGGTGTCGCGGATTTGCTGAGCGGCCTTCTTCTTGGCTTTTTCCCAATGGCCGGAGCCGAGCGCATGCAGCGGCGCATCTTCCGGCGAGGCGCCGGAATAGCGCGAAATCACGTGCAATTGCGACACCGGCACGTACAGCTTGGTGTCCTTCGCGTATTCCAGATGCAGGAATTCGGTCTCGCCTTCGCCCAGATCCATGCTGGTCAGGCCCATGTAGCGGCCGATGCCGTGGTTGATATGCACCACCGGATCGCCGATTTTCAGCTCCGACAGGTCGCGCACCATCGACTCGACCTGGGTTGCGCCTTCCTGCTTCTTCTTGCCGGCGCGGCGGCCGGAGCCGGCGTACAGCTCGGTTTCGGTGATGAAAATCAGGCTGCCGGCCGTCGCGCTCAGCTCGAAGCCGGCGTGCAGGGGTGCCACGCCCAGCATCAGCCTGGCGCTGCCGGTGGCGAAGTCGGCATAGCCGTCGCACACCGTCAGGTCCAGCGCGTATTCGTTGAAGTATTGCTGCAGCGTTTCGCGGCGGCCATTCGACTCGGCGCAGATAAGCGCGCGCTTGTCGCTTTGCAGCAGATACGCGCGCAGGTTCACCAGTGGGTCGTCGGCGCGGCGGTTGACCGCGATGTTTGGGATCGGCGCCGACAGTTCCGATGCCGCATTTTGACTATCCTCGCCTGGCGTGATCACCCATCGCGCATGCGGCTTGACCTGGGTGAAGAACTGTTCGTCGCTCAGGAACAGGGTGGCCGGCGCCAGCAAAGGCCGTTCGCGGTCGGATTTCAGGAATTTGTAGCGCGATTCGGTGTCGGTCCAGAAGCGCCGGATCGCGCCATCGATGTCGCCGATCAGCGCGAAGGTGGTGTCCGGCGGCAGATATTCGAACAGCGTTGCGCTGTCGTCGAAAAACAGCGGCAGGTAATACTCGATGCCGGCAGAGGCGATGCCGTTGCCGATGTCCTTGTAGATCGCCGACTTCGACGGATCGCCCTCGAACTGCTCGCGCCAGCGGTTGCGGAAGGCGCTGCGCGCCGCATCGTCCATCGGGAACTCGCGCCCCGGCAGCAGGCGCACTTCCTTGACCGGATACAGCGATCGTTGCGTGTCGGCATCGAAGGTGCGGATGGTCTCGATGGTGTCGCCGAACAAATCCAGCCGGTACGGCAGCGCCGAGCCCATCGGGAACAGGTCGATCAGGCCGCCGCGCACCGAATACTCGCCCGGGGACATCACCTGCGCCACATGGCTGTAGCCGGCCAGCGTCAGCTGCGACTTCAGGCGCGCTTCATCGAGCTTCTCGCCCTGCTTGAAAAAGAAGGTGTAGGCAGCCAGAAACGATGGCGGTGCCATCCGCAGCAGCGCGGTGGTGGCCGGCACGATCAGCACGTCGCACTGGCCGTTCTGGACTTCGTGCAGCGTCGCCAGCCGTTCCGACACCAGATCCTGATGCGGCGAAAACGCGTCGTAGGGCAGGGTTTCCCAGTCCGGCAGCAGGTGGCAGCGCAGCGCGCCGTTCCCGAGCGCGTCGCGCAGCGACTCTGGATGCTCCCCTCTACCGTTTCGGGAGAGGGGGGGAGGGGAAGCGCCGAACCACGGAATCTCGTCGCGCAGGCGCTGCGCATCGCTGGCGTTGGCGACCACGATGGCCAGCATGCGCTTCTGTGATTTCAGCGCGATCGCCGCTTGCGCCAGCGCAAATGCATCGGCCGAGCCGTGCAATGTCGGCAGCGCAGTGCGATGGCCGGGCTTGGGGAGAGATTGAATGAGGTCAAACATCATTACCCTCTGCAACCCTGTGTTTGCGCAACTTTCCATATTTTTTTGTAAAATTTACAGTAATAGATTAGTAATGCGATCTCACTTATTGTGTTGTCGAGCAGCACACAATCTGACGGCATCGTGGCAATTAAGTTTGCACGTCGCACACACCAAGTGCGCAAGTGCGGCGTCATTTTTTGGTCCTGCAAAACCGAGGATTGCGTCGCGGCTTATATCGTCTACGCGGTCTGCAAAATTCGTTAGCGTGTGGTTTATCTGGCTTAGCAATAAATACCGGCAGTTAGCTAGCTGGGGTGGGCATCACTAAAACTTAACGCATCCGCACTCAATTTTAGTTTTGCATAAATTCTATGATTCTTACCTGTCAAAATGAAGAAATTACAAGATATTCGGAAGGAAACAGTCCAGATGCCGCTTGCAGAGCGATTTTACGCGTTGGCCGAGATAGTTTTCCCAGCACAATTCATGAGTCTGCTTGCACGCTGGGGGATTTAATTAAAATTGGAATAAGATTTTCAACGACCCCTTCGATACTCAGTTTTGTTGTTTCCAGCGAATGGTCCGCCATTTGATACAGGCTGCGGCGGGAGTCCATGGCGCGGCGGATGGCGTCCACGGCTTCCTTGTAGAGGCTGGGGTGGGCGATACGTGCGTCGTTTTGCGACATGACGCGGCGGAAGTAGGTTTCGGTATCGGAATACAGCCATACGGTAAAAAACGCGCGCAGCAATAATTCATAGGTGGCCGGTTCGGTAACAATGCCGCCACCAGTTGCCAGCACCACGCGCGGATGTGCAGCGATAACGCGCTCCAGGCAGCGGCGTTCCAAATTTCGGTAACCAGATTGGCCATACAATAAAAAGATATCTTCCATCTTGATCCCTGCTTCCTGCTCGATTTCCCTGTTGAGTTCCACGAAAGGAACTTCCAGGCGCGCGGCAAGCAGCGATCCTACTGACGACTTGCCGGAGCCTCTCAGACCGATTAGCGCAATTCGGCTGCAATCCTCCTTGGGGGGTAAATCATACTGTTCAAACAGCTGTCGTCTGATCCTGATGAGCGTATCTGGCGGTTGGCGCTTGAGAAATTCGATGATCAGAGCGAGGTCGCCGCTGTGACTTTCCCGCGGGGAAATCAGGTTGGCTATAGGCTGATTAAGCGCATGAGCAAGTTTCCCCAGCACCAGCAGCGAGACATTGCCGTGTCCCCCTTCAATGCGCGCCAGATGTGGCAGAGAAACGCCGGAGTGTTGCGCCAGTTGCTTGCGTGTCATGCCGCGCTGGGAGCGCAGGAAGCGGATGCTCTGTGCCATGGACGCTTGCAGGGCAGCCGTGGCGTCATCGGTGATGCGCTCGGCTTCCGGCATGGTCAATAGTGTCGATGGCATGATTTAATAGATATTCAAAAAACCTTCCAGTTTATCAGATACGCTTTCAACCATACAATGTATGCAGAGAGCGCTACGCTCAACCTGCAGCAACAAGACATCCCCGGCAAGTGAGGTATTCGGTGCCGTGAAATGCGCTCGCTCTCCGATTTACCCTGTCGGCAGGCACTGCTTTTCAGTTTGGCGGTGGCAAGAAATTCATAGTGTGATTGCCCGGCGCTTCAAGTGCTCAGAGCCCAGCAAATCAGGTCATTGGGATATCCGCCGGGAGTGAAAAATAGCGACTCGTATGGCATCCAATTCAAGCTGCAATCTAGCCTGCGGATATCAGCTTGCCAGCATATCTTGGTGTTTTCCACCCAAGCCCAGGTAGCTTTCGATCACGCGAGGGTCGCTAGCCAATTTGTGTGCATGGCCTTGCATCGCAATTTCGCCTGTTTCAAGTACATAGGCGTAATCGGCGACCTGAAGCGCGGCGCGCGCGTTTTGTTCCACCAGCAGAATAGCAACGCCGCGTTGGCGTAACTCGGTAATGATACGAAAAATATCGCGCGTAATCAGTGGCGCAAGCCCAAGTGAAGGTTCGTCTAGCATTAAAAGTCTGGGTTTGGCCATAAGTGCGCGACCCACCGCCAGCATCTGACGCTCGCCGCCGGAAAGGGTGCCGGCCTGTTGGACCCGCCGCTCGTAGAGCCGTGGGAACATGTCAAAGACCTCTTTCATGGTGGCGGCCTGGTCGCGCTTGCCCATGCGATAGCGCTGGAAAGCGCCGAGCAGCAGGTTTTCTTCCACACTCATGCTGCCGAACAGTTCGCGCTGCTCGGGCACAAGGTTCATGCCGAGCGAGACCATGGTTTCTATTTCACGTTCTGGTTGCTGGCCAAAAAAAATCACGTCGCCAGTTGACGGCAGCATTCCGATAACGGCAGAGAGCAGGGTAGTCTTACCAGCACCGTTGGGACCGATCACGGTGACGATTTGACCTTCGCCAACGGTCAGGTTGATTTTGTGGATAGCTCCTACTTTTCCGTAAGAAACGCAGAGGTTTTTTACCTCGAGAATGGGTTTGTTGATCTGGTTGGACATTATTCAACGCCTCCTAGATAGGCTTCCAGTACGGCCGGGTTTTTCTGTACTTCTTCTGGTAAGCCTTCGGCTATTTTTTCTCCGAATTTCATCACCACCACGCGATCAACCAGACCCATCACGAAGTCCATGTCGTGCTCCACCAGCAGAATCGCTATGCCTTCGTCGGACAACTGGCGCAGCAGAGCGCCAAGCGCTTGTTTTTCCTTGAAACGCAGGCCGGCGGCAGGTTCGTCCAGCAGTAACAGGCAAGGTGTGGAACAGAGCGCGCGGGCGATCTCGATAATGCGTTGCTGTCCCAGAGCGAGCGAGCCAGCTGCGTCATGCATATGTGCGCTCAGGCCAACCCGCTCGATTTGCCGTGCGGCTTCGGCCAACAGACGTTCTTCCTCCGCGCGATCCAGCCGCCAGGCGGCTGGCACCACGCTGCGCGTGCCGCGCATGTGTGCGCCGATCGCCACATTTTCCAGCACGGACATTGCAGGCAGCAGCCGGACGTGCTGGAAGGTACGGCTCATGCCGAGATGGGCGATTTCGCGCGCCTGATGCCCGGCAACGGACTTGTCCCGGAACAGTACCTCGCCGGAAGTGGGCGTATCGACGCCGGAAATCTGGTTGAACATGGTGCTCTTGCCGGCCCCGTTGGGGCCGATCAGCGCTAGTATCTCTCCTGCTCGGACCTGCAGGCTCATGTTATTGTTGGCGACCAAACCGCCGAATTTGCGAGTGACGTTTCTTGCTTCGAGAATCATTTCTCCCTTTGTAGGCATCGGCTTGAGATCGAGCGGTTCAGCGGACCAGTTGATCTTCTTCTGTCGTTGCCGTGTTGGCATCAACCGCGTCACGATTGGCCATAGTCCGTCCGGGGTGCGCTGGAGTAGCAAGATCATTATCCCTCCGAAGATAATCATCTCGAAGTTGCCGGTCTGCCCCAGCAACTTGGGCAGCCAATCCTGCAGCCACTGCTTGAGAAGAGTAATAACCCCGGCTCCCATTAGAGCACCCCAGACATGACCGGCGCCACCGACAACTGCCATGAACAGGTATTCAATACCCACATGCAGGCTAAAGGGCGAGGGGTTCACGAAACGCTGCATGTGCGCATATAGCCAGCCCGAAGTACAGGCTTGCAGTGCGGCAATCACAAAAATGATCATGCGGGAGCGAGAGGTGTTCACGCCCATGGCCTCGGCCATGACGATGCCGCCCTTGAGCGCTCGTATTGCGCGACCTTCACGGGAATCCAGCAGGTTGCGTGTGGTCAGCACGGATACCAACAGCATGCCCCAGACCAGGTAGAAGAAGCTGCGTCCGTTGTCCAGCTTCCAGCCCAAAACCTCTACGGCGGGGATGCCGCTGAGGCCAGTGTGTCCGCCTAGAAACTCCATATTTCCCAGCAGATAGTACAGGCTGGTGCCCCAGGCGATGGTGCCAAGTGGCAGGTAATGTCCGGACAGGCGCAGCGTGAGCGAACCTAGAATGATCGCCACGATGGTCGTGAATATCAACCCGGCAAGTAGGGCTAGCCATGGGCTTTGTCCAAAAAAAGCCAACAGGGTGGGCAAGCCTTGCGTGGTGGCGAGCCAGGCCGTGGTGTAAGCCCCCAGCCCTACGAAGGCAGCCTGGCCGAACGAGGTCAATCCGCCGATGCCGGTAAGCAATACCAGTCCGAGTGCTACCAGCGCATAGATCCCGATGAAATTCAGCGTAGTGACGTAAAACTCTGGCAGCGCCAGCGGAGCAATGCCCAGTATCAGCAGAAATGCGACGAGCCAAAACTGCGGCCTGATCCCGGGCGCGATGCTTGTTTGGTCGATTTTCACTTGGTTCATCACTCGTCCTCCTCGACATGATGCGTGGTGAACGATCGCCTTAGAAGCACCGGAATGATGAGCGTAAACACGACCACTTCCTTGAATGCGCTGGCCCAGAATGATGAGAAAGACTCGAGCAGGCCCACCAACAGGGCGCCTCCGGCAGCTAGCGGGTAACTGGCAAGGCCTCCGACGATGGCGCCGATGAAACCCTTCAGTCCAATAAGAAATCCGGTGTCGTAGTAGATGGTGGTAATGGGCGCGATGAGAACGCCGGAGAAGACGCCGATCAAGGCGGCGAGAAAAAAAGTGAGCTTGCCCGCCAGGGTGGTTGGAATTCCCATCAGACGTGCTCCGACCCGGTTGACTGCCGTGGCACGCAAGGCTTTGCCATAAATGGTCCCTTCAAAGAAGAAGTACAACGCAACGATGAGCGCAAGCGAACTGGCGATGACCCAGACTGATTGCGCACTGGCAGAAAATCCAGCGAGTGTAAGGTTGCCATCCATGAAAGGCGGTGTGCGTGAACCTTCCGCGCCAAAGAACAGCAGACCAAGTCCGGTCAGCACCAGATGGACCGCTACGGAAACAATCAGCAGCACTAGCACCGAAGCATCGGCCAGTGGTTGGTAGGCGATACGGTAAATCATGGGGCCGAGCGGCACCACGAGTGCCAGTGTCAGCAGTATCTGTACTGCCATCGGTAGCTTGTCGGCGGATGTTAGTGCCAGCAATCCGGCAATCAGTGCCGGATAGCCGACATTCCAGATCAGTGTACCGGGGATTTTTTTCGTTTTGCCATGCTGCACGGCACTTACTACATTGATGGCTGCAGCAAGTGCGCCTGCCCCCATCAGCAGCCACAGAGTGCCTGGTGTCTTGCCAGTTTGCAGGCTAGAAAGTGTCAGCGCTCCGAACGCAAGATATTCACCCTGAGGAATGAAAATTACCCGCGTAACGGCAAATACCAGTACCAAAGCCAAGGCTAGAAGAACGTAAATTGCCCCGCTGGTCACGCCGTCCTGGATCAGAAGTATTGCAATGTCGAAATTCAAGAAATGTCTCCTTTATTTATCATCCATCGATCATGTCGATGGCATTATTTTTTTGCTACTTGGAACGTATCATAAAAGATATATTACGATACTTAAATATTTTATAGTATATTTATTCGGTGATTTGTAAAAATTGCAAATCAGCGTGCAAATGACCATTAGAGTTTTCCGCGCAGGCCATCCCTACAATTGGAGAAGACATGAAACTGAAATCCTTGGCTGTTGCTTTGTCCGTCCTTGGCTGCACCGCAGCGCATGCCGATATCAACATTGGCATCAGCGTCTCGGCGACCGGTCCGGCCGCCTCACTCGGCATTTCCCAAAAAAATACCGTGGCTCTGCTGCCACCCTCGATCGGCGGGGAAAAGGTGAATTACATTGTTCTGGACGATGCCTCTGATCCGACACAGGCTTCGAAAAATGCCCGCAAGCTGATTTCGGAAGAAAAAGTCGATGTCATTATTGGTTCTTCCACCGTGCCTGCCAGCGCGGCGATTGCCGAAGTGGCCAATGAAACGAAGACGCCGCAGGTGAGTAACGGTCCGGTCGATCTGACCAAGGAGAAAAATGCCTGGGTGTTCCGCTCGCCGCAGCACAACCTCATCATGGCCGGCGCGCTTGTCGGACACATGAAGGAAACCAAGGTCAAGTCGGTCGCATTCATTGGTTACAGCGATGCGTTTGGCGAAGGCTGGTTAAAAGAAATCAAACCGCTGCTGGAGGCAGCCGGGATTCAAATGTCGGTGGTGGAGCGCTATAACCGCACAGATACCTCGGTCAGCGGGCAAGTCCTGAAAATTGTTGCCGCCAAGCCGGATGCTGTACTGATTGTCGGTTCAGGTACGCCGGCAGCGCTCCCCCACATCACGTTGGCAGAACGCGGCTACAAGGGCCAGATTTACCAGACGCATGGCGCAGCTAACAAGGAGTTTCTGAAGGTGGGCGGCAAGGCGCTCGAAGGCGGTATTTTGCCGGTCGGGCCGGTCGTGGTCGCAGCCCAGTTGCCGGACAACCATCCGTCCAAAAAAATCGGACTGAACTACGTCAAACGTTATGAGGACAAATACGGGGCAGGCAGCGTCTCGTCCTTTGGCGCGCATCTGGCCGATGCGTTCACTCTGGTCGAGTGGGCGGTCCCCGCTGCGCTCAAGAAAGCCAAGCCTGGTACACCGGAGTTCCGCCAGGCGCTGCGTGATGCGATGGAGACGGCGCGGGACGTGGTGGCGACCCACGGCGTCTATACCATGAATCCGACCGATCATTTTGGATTGGATGCCAGAGCGCGGGTGCTGGTTCGGGTTGAAAACGGCGCCTTCAAGCTGCTATCCGGCAAGTAAGAAAGGGCAGATTCCAATGAATTCCATTCCCCGCAAGGCGAATCAACTCTTCGTTGATCCCGCCGTGGTGCTTGAGACCCGTCCGGACGGATCGCAGCTGTTTCGATCGAAAATAGAACTCCCGGAGAAATACGCCCGCTGCGTCGGGGAGTGGCTGGAACACTGGGCAGCAGTCGATCCGGACCGACTCTTTCTTGCTGAGCGTGACGCGGACGGCGAGTGGGTCCGGCTCAGCTACGGCGAAGCCAAAGAGCGTGTCTATCGGATCGGCAGCTGCCTGCTGGGCCAGAATCTGTCGGCGCACCATCCGGTGGTGATCCTGTCGGATAACAGCATCGAGCACGCGTTGCTGATGCTTGCCGCAATGCATGTGGGTGTGCCTTCGTGCGCAATTTCGTCCGGCAATTCGCTGATGTCGAAAGACTTCGCGAAGCTCAAGGATAATATCGCGCTACTCAGGCCGGGGCTGATTTACGCCGATCCGATTACCCGTTTCATGCCGGCAATCAATGCGCTGGACGGCTTGCACGAAGGTTTGGTGGTGGCGGGAGGGCGTAGCGAACCGGTGCCGGGTACGGTGCCATTCTCCGATCTCGAAGCCGGCGTGGACGCTGCTGCCGTGGCGAGTGCCTTTGCCGCGATCACGCCGGATACGATCGGCAAGTTCCTGTTTACCTCCGGCTCGGTCGGTACCCCGAAGGCAGTGATCAACACGCATCGCATGATGTGCTCGAGTCAGGCCGCCAAGGAAATGACTTGGCCGTTCCTGCGCAAACTGCCGCCGGTGCTGCTTGACTGGCTGCCTTGGAGCCATACGTTCGGCAGCAACCACAACTTCAATCTGGTCTTGCGCTGGGGCGGGACCTTATATATTGATGAGGGCAAACCGACGCCGGCAGCGCTCGGCAAGACGATCCGCAATCTGAAGGAAATTTCGCCGACGCTGTATTTCAGTGTTCCTCGCGCCTTTGACATGCTGGTGCCGCATCTGCGTGACGATCCGGTGTTGCGTGAAAATTTCTTCAGACAGCTGCAGGTGATTTTCTACGCTGGTGCGGCGCTGCCCCAACATCTGTGGAATGAGCTGGAAAACCTCTCGCGCCTGGCGATCGGCACCGAGGTGACGATGACATCGTCCTGGGGCTCGACTGAAACCGCACCGACGGCCACCGACTGCCATTTCCAAGCGGTGCGCTCCGGTGTGATCGGCGTTCCGGTTCCCGGCACCACACTCAAGCTGGTACCCAAGGCGGACAAGCTGGAGGTGCGGGTCGGCGGTCCTAACGTGTTCCCGGGCTATTGGAAGCAGCCCGATCTGAGCACTGCCGCGTTCGACGAAGAGGGTTATTACCTGATTGGCGATGCAGTCGAATTCGTTGACCCGAAACGGCCCGAACTTGGCTTGCTGTTTGACGGCAGGGTTGGCGAGGACTTCAAGCTGCTGACGGGTACCTGGGTACATGTCGGCAGCTTGCGGGTGGCGGGCATCGACGCCTTTTCGCCGGTGGCGCAGGACATCGTCGTCACCGGGCATGATCGGGATGAAATTGGTTTCCTGGTTTTCCCCAATATTCCTGAGTGTCGCACCCTCTGCCCGGGCCTGCCGCCGGAGACGCCGGTTGAGCAGGTTTTGTCAAATATTGCGGTAGTGCAGCGCATCCGTCAAGGTATGGCGATGATGGCCCAATTGGGCGGGTCATCGACCTACCCGGTGCGCGTGATGCTGATGGAGGAGCCGCCCTCGATTGAGGCCGGCGAGATTACCGACAAGGGTTATATCAACCAGAAGATCGTCCGCACTCGCCGGGCTGATCTGGTGGAATGGCTGTATGCCGATGTCGTCGACAAGAGCGTGATTACTGTTGCGACGGCGCTGGGCTGAATGAGTTAAATATTTTGGAGGAAGTTTGAATGAATGATCAACTGGTCAAGACGGTGTTTGAAGAGTCGATTTACACCATCACGCTGACGCGACCGGAGAAGCGCAATGCAGTAAGCGACCGCTTGTTAAAGTCGCTGGAGAAAGCCGTTGAGGAAACTCCGGAAGGAACCCGTGTGATCATCCTGGCAGGCGAGGGCGGCCATTTCTGTGCCGGGCTCGATTTGGCCGAACATCAGCACCGCGAGCCTTTTGGGGTGATGCAGCATTCGCAGTGGTGGCATCGCATCTTCAACCGCATTCAGATGGGTGGCATTCCGGTGGTTGCGGCGATGCAGGGTGCGGTGATCGGTGGCGGGCTGGAACTGGCGATGGCGACCCATGTTCGCATCGCCGAACCGGACACGATCTACCAATTGCCGGAAGGCCGCCACGGGATTTTCGTCGGCGGCGGTGCGTCGGTCCGGGTGGCGAAAATCATCGGTCCTGGCCGTATGTGCGAAATGATGCTGACCGGGCGCATTTATAAAGCCGAGGAGGGACAGTCACTGGGGCTGTCGCACTATCTGGTTGGCAAGGGTGAGAGTCTTGCCAAGGCGAAAGAGCTCGCCAGGCGTATCGCCGAGAATGCGCCAATGGCGAACTGGGCGATGGTCACCGCCATCTCCCGCATCGACAACATGTCCACCGATGACGGCTTCTACGTTGAATCGCTGACTGCAGCATTGACTCAGACCAGTCCTGAAGTAGCTGAACGGATTGGACATTTTCTCAGCCGTAAAGGCAAAGGACCGCAGACATGAATCCGTATTCCCAATCCGAAGCGGCGGCCGTAGCCGCTGTCTATGACGACATCTGGCTGGTGGCGGGTGCCCGCACACCGTTCGCCGATTATGGCAGTGTGCTGCGCGATGCTTCGCCGACCGATCTCGGCATCTTTGCTGCGCGTGCACTGTTCGAGAAAAGCGGCATTCCCGCTGGCGAGATGAATGCAATCATTGCCGGCAACATGGCGCAGGCCAGTTTCGATGCCTATTACCTGCCGCGTCACATTGGCCTGTATTCAGGCGTGAATCCGCATGTGCCAGCGCTGCTGGTGCAGCGTCTGTGCGGCACCGGCTTCGAGACCATCATCGCCGCCGCCGACCAGATTACGCTGGGCAAGGCGAAAGTGGTGCTGTGCGTCGGTACCGAATCGATGTCGCGCAATCCGGTGGCATCGTATACCCACCGCAGTGGCTTTCGTATGGGACAGGTGGATTTCCGGGATTTCTTGTGGGAAGCCACCAAGGACACCGCGCCGGGCATTGGCATGGGCGATACCGCCGAGAATCTTGCCAAGCGCTATGGCATCAGTCGCGAAGAAGTTGACCAGTTTGCCGCGCACAGCTTTGCGCGCGCCATCGCATCCTGGGACGCAGGTTACTTCAACGACGAAGTCGTGCCGGTGGTCAATTCACAGTGGGAGCTGGACGGGTACAAGCCGCGCAGCCTCAAGCTGGCAGGCAAGGGCGTGGAGTCGTTCGGCCGTGACGAGCATGTGCGCACGACCAGCCTGGCGCTCCTGCAAAAGCTTAAACCAGCATTCGGCGGCGTGCAGACCGGCGGCAATAGCTCGGCGATAGTCGATGGCGCTGCGGCAGTCATCGTCGCGCATGGCGACTATGTGCGCGCGCATGGCCTGAAGCCGCTGGCCCGCGTGGTTGCTGGAGCTGCGGTTGCGGTGCCGCCGGAAATCATGGGCATCGGCCCGGCACCGGCGATTCGTGCGGTGCTCGCCAAGGCAGGTTTGTCGTTGCCAGACGTCGGCCGGTTCGAAATCAACGAAGCCTTTGGCGCGCAATACCTTGCCTGCGAGCGGGAGCTGGGTTTGCAACGTGACCGAGCCAATGTGCATGGCGGCGCGATTGCCATCGGCCATCCGCTGGGTGCCTCGGGTGTCCGTCTGACCACTACAGTTGCCCGCCAACTGCATGAAGCCGATCAACAGTTCGGTATTTCATCGGCCTGCTGCGGGGGCGGTCAGGGCGTGGCGATCCTGGTCGAGCGCGCATAACAACGAGGGGGAAACAATATGCAACCCTCGGTTGTCGAGTGGAAGACCAGGAGTTTTGTCATCCGCCCCGTTCCACGGGGCAGTAAAACCGTGCTGGCGGAAGGGCGCGAGGACCGCGTGTTTGCAATCCGTGCCCCTGAAAACGCCGTGCGCGTCAAAGTTACCACCATCCCCGGAATACTTCCGGGTTTTCTGCGAGTAAGCCTGCCATGAGCGACTACAATCCCCCTTTGCGCGACATGCAGTTCATCCTCTCCGAGCTGGCGGGGGTGGATGAAATTGCCTCCTTGCCTGGTTGCGATGAGGCGACGCCGGATCTGGTCGATGCAATTCTTGACCAGGCCGGGAAGTTTGCCACCGGTGTGCTGGCGCCCATCAATCGCATTGGCGATCAACAGGGCTGTCGACTTGAGGGCGAGCGTGTGATTAGCCCGGATGGGTGGAAGGATGCCTATACCCAGTTTCAGTCCGCCGGCTGGATCGGACTTTCACTGCCGCCTGAATTTGGCGGCCAAGGTTTGCCTAAGCTGGTGTCGACCCCGGTGTGGGAAATGTGGTTTTCAACCAACATGGCATTCGCGATGCTGCCTCAGCTCAATGTCGGCGAGGCGGCGGCGATCATGCTGGCAGGCAGCGATGCACTGAAGGCGGCCTTTCTCCCCAAGCTGGTCAGTGGCGAGTGGGGCGGCACAATGAACCTGACCGAGCCGCAAGCCGGCTCCGACCTGGCTGCGACCCGCACCCGCGCTGAAACGCAGGCTGACGGTACTTACAGGGTGTTCGGTCAGAAGATATTCATCTCGTACGGCGAACATGAATTGACTTCGAACATCATTCATCTTGTGCTGGCGCGGCTTACCGACGCGCCATCCGGGGTCAAGGGCATTTCGATGTTTTTGGTGCCCAAGTATCTGGTGAATCCAGACGGATCACCCGGGGCGCGCAATGACGTGCGCTGCATCTCGATTGAACACAAGATGGGTATCCACGGCAGCCCGACATGCACCATGAGCTATGGTGACAACGTCGGGGCCGTTGGCTATCTGGTCGGCGAACGCAATCGCGGACTGGAATACATGTTCGTGATGATGAACGAGGCCCGCTTTGGCGTTGGCCTGCAAGGCGTGGGCTTGGGCGAGCGCGCCTACCAGCAGGCGCTGGGCTACGCTCGCGAGCGGGTCCAGGGCAGGGATGCGGTGACCGGCGAGAATGGTCAGCCGATTGTCCATCACCCCGACGTCAAGCGCATGCTACTGTCGATGCGAGCCCGCATCATGGCGGCCCGTGCGCTGCTGTACACGGCTGCGGGCTGGTTCGACCGGGCGCATCATCACCCGGACGCGGCGGTGGCCGACAAGTGCCGGCGTTACGTCGATCTGCTGATGCCGGTTGCCAAGGGTTGGTGCACCGAGGTCGGCAACGAGGTATGCGACACGGCGATCCAGATCAACGGCGGGATGGGCTTTGTCGAGGAAACCGGCGTCGCCCAGTATTTCCGCGATGCCCGCATCATCACGATTTACGAAGGCACCACCGGGATCCAGGCCAATGATCTGATCGGACGCAAGATTTTGCGCGAGGGCGGCGCAACGCTGATCGAGTTGGCAGCCGATATGCGGGAAACGGCGCTTCGCCTGGCCGCTGACGAGATGCTGTCGTCTCTGGGTGCTGCGCTGCTGGAGGATATTGCGACGCTCGAACGCACACTGGAGTGGATACTATCCAACGGTCGTGCGCATCTGGATTGGGTGTTATCGGGTGCGGTGCCTTTTCTTCATTTGCTCGGTACGGTCTGCGGCGGCTGGCAAATGGGGCGCGCCGCGCTGGCGGCACAGGCCGGGCTCGAGGCCGGCAAAGGCGATGCGGATTACCTGCAAGGCATTGTCGATCTTTCCAGATTCTATTTCGGACATATTGCTCCTCATTCGGCTGCCTGGGCGCGTACCGTCATGTGCGGCGGAGAGTCGGTTAGCGGGCATGACTGCATGGCTCTTTAATGCTAAGAGTCAGATGTCAGTAAGTGAGAAACAGGCTATCCCAGCCGTCCAATAAAAATTTCCATCATGTGCAGGGAGCGATGGCCGCTCAAGCCGTGCCGATAACGGCGACTTGTTTCGCACCGGCTGCGAAAGGATCGTTTGGTGCGATGCGTCATTGTGTGCTATAGTCTTTCTCTCAGACGCGGGGTGGAGCAGTCTGGCAGCTCGTCGGGCTCATAACCCGAAGGTCGTAGGTTCAAATCCTGCCCCCGCAACCAGAATATTTAAAAATCCAATCATTACAATGGTTGGATTTTTTCGTGTGCGCTCAGCATGAGCGCACTCTTGTGGGTGAAAGTCCCGCCGCGAGCTGACCACAGTGAGCGAAGCGAAGCGCAACTGCGGAAGGGCGACCGACCGTGGAGAGGAAGCGTGGAGCGAATCTGCGAGCCGATGAACAAGAATCGGATAGAAGGCGCTGCTTAGCAGGGCGAGCGGGCACGAAACCGCGAGGCTCTTGTGGTCAATGCGAAGCGGTGTAGATCCGGCGGTTGTGCAGGGAAGGAGTGCGTTCTTACCTGAGGAGATCCGGAATTATGTAGCAGCCGCACAATGAATTTCCCGCGCTAAAAACCTACAATCTCCTAGTAAATCATCGATTTTTAGGGGAGTCAACATGGCAGAATCACTTGTCGTATCCGGCCTGGTATCCAAGCGTGCCGAAGTCGCCGGTCAGATCGCATCGTACCAAACAGAAATCACCCGCTTGCAAGGCGCATTGTCACACCTGGACGGCAGCATCAAGCTATTCGCGCCGGAATATGACCTGCGCACCGTCAAAGCCAAGCGCACGAACACGCGCAATCAGTATTTCAAGCAAGGGGAAGCGCAGCGCATGACTCTGGATGTGATGCGTGAAGCTGGCTCGGCACTATGCAGCCGTGAAATCACCAATGGACTGTTGCAGCGCAAAGGCATTGAATCGACGGTCGCTATCGCCGCCCGAGTTCAGAAAAATATCTTGGCCGTGATGCACCGCCTGGAGGCGCGCAACATCGTCAGGGAGATCGATGGCGGTGTTGGTGTAATGAAGTGGGAAATCGTCTAACCGAATCAAATATTCAAGCCGCCAGACGCTCAGCCTGGCGCTTGTTACCTTGCCAGTAACCGCACCAGTCCCGGCTGGTTGGTGTGGTGGCGCACTTCTTTGAAATGTCATCGAAAATATCCCCGTTGCTCATGCGCCGGGTGTCCTCGCGGTATGCCGCTTCGTTGGCATAGTTCGCCAGATAGAGATTGCCGAACTTGTGGCATTGGCCGTACTGCATGCGGCGAAAGCGTGAAAAATACGATTCGGCCAGATTGTTTGTCACGCCCGCCTCGCTGCGATATTCAATGGAGTGATTGACACGGCGCGTGTCGAACTTTGCGTGCAGGCCATCGTAGGCCGTGGACTCATCCGCGCAAATGACGGAGCCTTTCTGCACATACAAATCGGCCAGCTTGCCGACATCGGCTTGGTTCTCAGCTTTGATTACGAATGAAATCGTTTTGTTTGCGCCCTGGATCGTGTCGCCGATGACGCTGATCTTCTGACGCATTACGAACACGCAGCGCTTGCCGGGGCGTTGATTCTCAGCCAGGCGGCGGTCAATCCGATCTTCCTTTTTGTTCTTCGGGCGGATATGGCCGTTGACGTAGGCACCGTCCATGTGAATTTCGCCGGAGAGTGGTTCAGCGTCGCGCTGTTCCATCAAGGACTCACGGATTTTATGCGTAAGCACAAAAGCTGTTTTGTACTGCACGTCCAGATCGCGCCCCATTTGCAAAGCTGAAATGCCTTTGACTGCATTGGTGTAGATCGCAATCGCCGCCAGGTACATCTTGAGCGGCAGTTTGTGAAAGGCGAAGATCGTGCCGGACGTGACGCTGAACGTATGGTTGCAGTCCTTGCAGCGCCATTGCTTGCGAGTGGCGATGAAGTAGTGCTCGTGCACCACGCCGCACACAGGACAGGTCACTTCCTTGCTGTCGCCCCAGCGCACTTTCTTGAAGACCTTGAATGCCTGTTCTTCGTTCATCTCGAAGACACGGCGTACTGACAGGGTGCGGGCCTTGGCTGAAAGTAGGAAGTGCTGGGTCATGGCGTCACCTTAAATCTGCTTATATGCAGATATTATAGCAAATACGCACGCAAACACAACGCTTTTATGGGGATATTTCTTCTTTAATGCGGATATTGATACACATGTGCTATCCTACTTCGAACGATCATATTGGAGAATTTAGATGACTGAAGATGAGTGGAAGCAATACGCCGCCCAAACACTAAAGGCCGAATTGGTTAAAGCTGGAGTGACTTACGAAAATCTGATTCAGCGCTTGCACGCTATAGGCGTCGATGAGAGTTACAAAGGCATTGCCTCGAAAATCAACCGGGGCACTTTTAGTTTTTTATTTTTTGCGCAGTGTATGAAGGCACTTGGTCGCGACATGGTTCGTTTGGAGAACAACTGATGTTTAAGGATAACAATATGACAGCCACCGAGCAACCAGCAACCAGCAACCAGCAACCAGCAACCAGCAACCAGCAACCAGCAACCAGCAACCAGCAACCAGCAACCAGCAACCAGCAACCAGCATAAGACATCTACATCATTTGAAAGTTTCCTGACTTCGTTTATCGGTGAGCTTGCGAGTGACCACTTCAGCACCGATGGATGTCTTGCGAGTTATCTTGCCACACCCGATATCAACCGCACTGGCGATGAAGCGAACATCGTCGATCTGAGAATCACAAAAGTTTTGTTGAGTGCCCTTGGCTATGCAAGCAAGGAAATTGACTACAACGACCAGAAGGGCGCACTTCGCCCGGACTATGCTATCAAGATCGCGGAGTATCCTCGCCCTGCCTGCTTCATTGTTGAAGACAAAAATACTGCGATATTGAACCTAAGACGCCATCGGCCCCAGTTACAGGGTTACATGACCCAGGCCGGCGCTCCACGCGGGATGCTCATAAATGGGCATGCCATCTTGGTGTATGACCAACTGGAGGGAGGTCTTCAAACACCGGCCATCGAATTGCCGCTTTCTGACACTGTACTGGCATGGCGCGGAGAACATCTATTGGCACCGGGGAAAACCGGGCTGGCGGCATTGGACGAATGCGGCATGACCAGCATACTTGCGGCGCTCTGGCGGCGATTCAAGCGCGAGAGCTTTGCTGGCCTGCAAATGCTGATCGATGACCTGACGCTGCAATCGGCCAAAGGCGGCAATGCATCGCATCGCACGGATGGAAAGACATGGATTCCATCGCTGTGCCGCATTGAGATTGTAAAAATCGATGGCGATAATGCCGACCTACTCACGGAGGCGATCAAAGGGCTTATTACCGAGTTCGAGGACGATGCTGATGCGCAGCTCGCGGCCATTGAGACTGACTATCAAGATTACCTTGCGGCGGCTGCCAAAATACCTACTGAAACCTCCACACTGCAACAGCAAGAGGACAACTTGGTGGCGGATGCGTTGCAGCTCATGCCGGGGGCTGATAAGGAAACGCGGGAATATGACGAAGGGCTATTGCGTAAGATTATGCGCGGCGAAGTCCTGGCCGCAGAACTCTCAGTTATCGAACGCCGTCTTTATAACCTGTATCCCATCAAGACAGGCAAGGGCACCAATAAAGACCCGATATACGTCCTCTTCTCCCGTATCCGTGCATTCACTGACAAGCGCTATCGCTATCTGTCGAAATTGCAGTCCCACCATCAAGACAGCATCCAAACCGTTCATCACATCGACACTTGGAAGGAGAAAACCGCCTCGCTGGTGTTCCAAACATCCGATGCGGCCATGCTGCGCCGGGAGTTTCTTGCGCAGACTGCTTACCTCATTATCATTCGCATCCTCTTGGTGCGAATCATGGAAGACAAGAAGCTGGTGAATCGCATGTTCACCAACGGAGGTTTGGCACTTTGGTTTCGCCACGTGGAGGCTCACTACCTGGAGCATGCGATGGGACGAAGCGCCAACTTCCTGCTGGACTTGGCCTACACTTCTGCCCAGCACATTTACGCGCATTTCTTTTCGGAGCGGAGTGTGCTGGATTGGTACACGCCTGATCGCAATGCTGTAATCCGCGTGCTGCACACATTGGCGGGCTTTGATCTTCGTTCGATTAATCGGGATATCATCGGCACGGTCTACAACCAGTACGTCGAAGGCAAGCACAAGCATGAGAGCGGCATGTATTTCACGCCGCCAAATGTGGTTTCGTTCATGCTGGATCGCATTGGTTACAAGGGAACCGACATCATAGGCAAGCGCATTGTTGACTTGTCATGTGGCTCAGGTGGATTTTTAGTTGAGGCTGCAACCCGGCTGGTGGATGCCTACCGCGACTACTGGAAAGCCCAAGGATATCCGAATGTTCCATCGGCTCAAGTACAAGGCGTACTGGATGAAATCCGGGACAGCTTGCACGGAGTGGATTTGAACCCGTTTGCATGTGCCTTAGCCGAAACCAACTTACTCATACAAGTTATCGACCTCTTCACGATTGCTCATGATGCGGGAGCCCAGGCCACTGTCGAACGCTTCCACATTTTTAACTCCGATAGCCTGTCATTCAGCGCAGATACGCTGGCGAGTCAGGCCGGGACGTTACCATTCCCAGACGACGATCTGCCCATTGAGGATCAAATGAAGGCTGGTCTTGGCAAATGGGGCAGTAAATTTGATTTTGTGGTTGGCAATCCGCCCTATGTCAAGGCTGGCGAAAATGACACCATAGGCGCTTACCGCGACCGAATCAAGCGCGAGTATCCTAGCGAGGCAGTACGTGGCGTTATGGTGCAAAAGTGGGATTTATTTGTTCCCTTCGTCGCGGCGAGTTGGAACTTGTTAAAAGAAGGCACTGACGACAGCGATGCCGGGCGTATGGCGATCATTACCAGCAATGCGGTGGAGACTGTTCCGTACTGCGATGCATTGCGCGAGTTGTTGGTGAGTGACGCGACCGTTGAAGAAGTGCATTTCTTTCCAGGAGTGAAGCTGTTCCCGGATGCGATGGTTCAGAACACCATTCTGGTTGCCAGTCGTCGGCCTTGCGGACAGGCCCATAGCAATCGTTTCTGGCATGACAGCACGCCACGATGGGGCGCTATCGGACAGGCAAAAACGCAGGGACTGCGCCAATCAAAATACCGTACCAGTGTATTCCGGCAGGACTTGCCGACCATCAAACTACGCAGTGACGCACCATCGATACCACTTGCCGATGTGTTTTACATCTCAGTCGGCATGGTGCTGAACGCAAACGAAAAAACTAACAAAGGGGCCTTCACCATAGACGATTTGATCGTGGATCATCCTGACTCCATCCATCGCGTCCCCTTTGCCGGAAGCAAGGACGTGGCCCACTTTGGAGTCAGCAATATCCGCTATCTGGAATATGGTGCCGAAACACGCGTACCCGCCCAAGTCCGGCGACCGACTTTCCCGGAGCTGTATGAATGTCCCAAGCTGATGGCGGCGGAATTTGGCGGCTTTGCATACGATGATGGACAGTGGGATGCAGGCGGATACTTAAAATGCAATCACTCAGTGTTCGTGATGGTGCGCTGGTGCGATTTGGCTGGCGTGGACAACAAAGCCATCCGAAACGATCTGGACAAACGCTTGCCAATTCGCAAGCAGCTTGAGGTCGAATCAGCAAAGATTGACCCGTGGTACGTGCTGGCCTTCCTGAACAGTCAGCAAATGCGCGCTTTGTTGGACGGCGTAGCGCGCAGCGCTATCGCTGGCCGACTTCAGCCCGACGATCTGCGCCAAATTACCATCCCTATTCCGAGCGACCCGGCATTGGTTGCCCACATCGCCAATCTTGCCCAGCAAACCAGCGCCATTCTGAAACAACTTCTGCCGATACGAAAGCAAGGATGGCGGATCACGGATCAAGCGGCGGTTGCCCCGGCTGTGATCCCGTCGGGTATCACAGCTTTACCGCTGGATCGAGCCAGAGTGAAATGGAATCTCATCATTAGCAACCCTACGGCTAAGATTAATAAATTGATCCGTGTTAACCATCGTCTGTTCTCAGGCAAGCAGGAGGTTGCGCGTTTGCCTTCAAGCGCACCGGAGGAAGCGATGGAATGGTTGCGCCGGCAGTGGTTGCTGTTCCCGGAAGGGACGACGGCGGGTGAAATGGAGGCAAGCAATCCGCTCATCCCCGAGACACCGGCGCTGGCCGCCAAAGCGCTGGCCCAGTTGGTAGCGGAAGAGCAGAAGGTTGCAAATCTGATCGGGAAAATCGGTGACGCCCGACGTGAAATATCCGGGCTGCTTGATGCGGTATTTGAATGTATCCAGCACCCGCCTATCAAAGATCGATAATGTATTGTATGAACAGTTTGCTTTGAGAGCGACTTGGCAGACAACCAGGCTCTGGACGATGCTGAAACAACTACTCTGCGATTTGCAAGAGAAAGTTTGAAGGAAGGACATGCTGGTTTTTCTTGATACTGAGTTCACCGATTTCCTCGATCCGAGATTAATCAGCATCGGTATGGCCGCGGATTCTGGCGAGGAATTTTATGCGGAAGTGCCGTTTCCTGATGCCGCGTGCAGTGCCTTCGTGCGGGAAGCAGTCATTCCGCTGTTGAACCAGTATCCGCACGCCTACTGCCCGGTTACAGAAATTGGTATGCGTATCACGGCATGGCTGAAAATCATCAAGCGTGGCAGTGAAGACGTTGAAATTTGCATTGACTATCAAACCGATTGGGATTTGTTCGCTGACGCGCTAGACAATCGCGTACCGCCTTGGTGCAAGCTGCGCCATGTCGGACGCAATATAAACGAGTTGCTGCGCTATGCGTACCACAAGAAAAACGGTTTGCCAGAACACCATGCGCTCCACGATGCTCAAGCAAACCGCTACGCATTCCGCGAGCGCCCGCCTGTCACGATACCGAGCATCACAGGAAGCCAATAGGGAGAATTTGATATGACACCGGAAGATCCGCCACCCGACATACGCAGCGAAAGTAGGTCTGTTTTCGGTAGCGGCATCACGCTCGAAGAGTTGCCGCATTTTGAAATACGGGCGTTGGCTATGATCGGCGCAGGCTTGCTCAAGCGGCACAAGGGCGACCCGAAGGCCATTAACAAGCTGTCAGGGCTGGCTGTGGCGATCGATGGCTACCATTACAACATTACGCTAAAAATGCTGTCAAAAATGTGCGAAGAAGCAGCAGGATCGCCGTTATACGATGATCCTGCTGCTTTTTTGGAAATTGAAAAAATCCTCGCGCAACGAGAAAGCAATGAAAAACAGGATTAAGAAAACGAATGAATACGGGCCAGGTACGTTCAGAATCAGCAATGAAGAACGCGAAAATCGTCTTGCCGCCGTCAACACTGCACGTGCATCGGTACGATTGGAAGGTTTTATTGTGAGTCCGGAAGATTAGTCTCTCGGCGCGTACCGTGAATGAGGCCCGGCTCATACAAGAGGATGATCCTGTGCCTCTTACTCAAGAAAAATTGGATAGCAAGTCGTAAACAGCACGGCGCACTACCGCTTGTTCAGGGCGAGATAACTTCTTTTGAATCAAGTCAGATAGCTCTTGAGGGCTAATGTCATCCTGATTGATCATCCCCAAAATATGCATGCACTGCATAAGCAACTCTTCCGGGGGCTTCACCTTCCCATTTGCATAACGCGACAAGTTGTATTGGGTAATGCCATGCCTAGAAGAAAACTCGCTCTGATTCAAGCCAGTTTGCTTCCATGCTGTTCGCACAATTTCGCGGGGAGATAAGGCCATGATATTGATTTAAATACGCATAATTTATGCATATTATATGCTTTACATGCATAACTGCAATGCCTATAATGCAAGGTATGATGGCGGCTAGGAGAATGTAATGGGCAAAGAAAGCAAAATCGAATGGACACACCACACTTTCAATCCGTGGTGGGGGTGTGTGCGAGTATCACCGGCCTGCAAATTCTGTTACGCCGAATCGTGGGCAAAACGCCTCGGTGCTGATATATGGGGTAGCAAGGCGGAACGCCGGTTCTTCACCGACACACACTGGCACGAACCGATCAAGTGGAACAAGGAAGCTGCCGCCGACGGCGTGCGGCGTCGGGTCTTTTGCGCGTCGATGGCTGACGTTTTTGAAAATCGTAAAGACCTCCATGCTTCCCGCGAACGCCTATGGGGATTGATCGAGGCCACGCCTCACCTGGACTGGCTCCTGCTGACTAAGCGCATTGAACACGTCAAAAAGCTGGCCCCTTGGCAGGGAAAGTGGCCCAAAAATATCTGGCTTGGCACTTCTACAGAAAAGCAGAATTGGTTGGAAAAACGTGTGGATCATTTGCTGGCGCATGATGTAGTGGTTCGTTTCGTATCAGCCGAGCCGCTTCTCGGGCAGTTGGATATGGCGCAGTGGCTAGCCAAGCCGAGATCGCGGACACCTGGCATCAATTGGGTCATTGCTGGCGGCGAAAGCGGCGCCCACGCTCGTTGGATGAATCCTGTGTGGGCGGAAAGTTTGCGTGATCAATGTCGCGCCGCTGGTGTACCATTTCATTTTAAGCAATGGGGGCACTGGGCTCCAGAAGAAATCATCAAGGAAGGAATTTCGGCCCACGCCCAACGTGTTGAAGTCGTTGGCAGAATGGGACAATTAATTCGCATGGTGAAAGTGGGCAAAACCAAATCGGGAAGATTGTTGGATGGATCAACGTGGGATGAATTTCCGATGGTGGCGTAAAACAACAATAACTTAGGGGGCATATGTCGAATAGTCATTATGATTGGAAAGACGGTCCAGCAAAATTACAACAACATAGCGTTGCCAAGCATAATCTGCTACGAAGTTATTTAGCCGCATACTTCCCCACGCTCATTAGTTCGCCCCATCAAGATGAATTACGTTTGACCATTGTTGACGGCTTTGCCGGAGGCGGAGCCTATCACCACAACGTCACGGGCGAATTCTTGCTCGGGTCTCCATTCATTTGCCTCAAGGCGGCAGAAGAAGCAGAAGCCCGCATCAATCATTCAGAGCGCATCAAAAAAGTCCGCTTTAATGTTGACTATTTTTTCGTTGAAAAAGATCGCAACGCCGCGAACTACTTAACAAAGACAATCAGTGAGCAAGGCTTCGGGTCCCGTGTAAGCAAGGACATTCACCTGATTCAAGGGGACTTCAATTCGCATGCCGACAACATCATTGAGCATGTCCGCAAAAAAACTCCTCGAAGCGGCAGGTCGATTTTCATCTTGGATCAATACGGCTACGCAAAAGTACCCATGCCACTGCTCGCCAAAATATTCCAGACATTGCCAAGGTCTGAAGTAATTTTGACGTTCAACGTTGATTCGTTCAATTCCTATGCAAGCGACAAGAGCGGGCGTTCGCCCTTGGAGGGTATTGGCCTGCCGAATATTTTTCAGGGGAAGAGTCTTCAGGAAATTAAAAATAGCGAGCGCGATTGGCGCGCGTACATTCAGAGTCAACTCTATCCGCACATCGTCAGGTCCGCAGGGTCACGTTTTCACACGCCATTCTTTATTCGATCGACTCAGGGACATGGGGATTTTTGGTTGCTGCATCTGTCCATGCACCAGAAAGCACGCGATGTAATGACAGAAGTTCACTGGGAACATAGCAATACCTTTATACACTACGGCGGAGAAGGTTTGGATATGTTTAAAATTGGCTACATCACGAGTGCCGATGAAAGATTCACTCAGCAGGGTAGCTTAGGTTATACCTTCGACGACGATGCCAGAAAACGCACCGAAGAAAAGCTGCACCTCGAAATCCCGCGCTTAATATACGCGGATGAAGATGGGCAAAGCTTTGAGACATTCCACGCGACTACATGCAACGACTCACCTGCGACTTCAAGGATTAAAAAAACTGTGCTCAGCAGTCTTGCAAAACAGGGGGAGATCGAGATTATCTCACCTGATGGGCGTCATAAAACATCTGCCAATCAAATCAAGGATGAAGATCGAATCTTGCCGCCACGACAGCGTAAGCTATTTTCCTGAAAGCAGTTTCAGGTATGCTGATTTTCATTGATACCGAATTTACGGATTTTAAGGATACGGAACTCATCAGCATCGGGCTGGTGACGGACAACGGTGCGCATGAATTCTATGTTGAACTTCCAGTAGACCAAAGCAGGTGTAATGATTTTGTGCTCGCCACGGTGTTGCCGCAGCTTTGCAAGGTGCCTGGAGCGCAATGCTCGTTTGCCGAACTGAAAAATCGCTTGATGCAATGGCTTGTGCAGTTTGCGTATCGAGCGCCGGTCACGATCTGTTATGACTTTGATGGCGACTGGCAGTTGCTATGCCATGCATTGAATTACGAGATACCAGTCTGGCTTACCGGGCAGAATGTGTATCCATATATTGACCAGGTTGCGTTGCAGATGTTCTTTATCGATAATCGTTTGAAAGAGCATCATGCGTTAAATGATGCCAAGGCGAATCGCCATGCCTATGATCGGAAGAAAGCCAGGGCTGACATGATGAAGTTCAGGGGATCGCGCTAACTCATTGATTATTAAGCTTGTGCGGCTGCTACATAATTCCGAGGAGATCTCGCCTTGTGCCTGAAAGGGTAACGGTGCAAACCGGAGCGAGAAGTCAGCAGAGGCCGTAGTAGGTACTGGTATGGCCGGTGAGGTTAAAGACTGGTGCTGAAGGGCCGAAGGAATGGGAGCTGGAATCTGCTCGACCATTCGAGAGGGAATGCTTCAGATGCCCGGTAACGGGGCTCGTCAATGGCAGGCTAAGGTGAAGCCGGCGGCCAGCATGACAGCGAAGAACTCAATCGACCGGGTTGAATACAGATGAGAGCAGGCAAGGTACGCGGGGTTCGGTGCTATGACCTCAACCGTTCCAACCGCCCGGTGCGGACCCGCATGCCGGGTGGTGTGGCAGGGGACCGGCCAGTTATTGGCCGCCCCTATGCCGATCCGTTGCAACGTCTTTTTACAAAAATCGGCTTTGCCAAAAATGCCCGCCGTGATAGCGGCGGATTCATTGTGCGGCTGGATTCTTACCTGAACTTGCTTTTTTCCCCAGTCTTGATGTTGAGCGCGTAGCGCACGCCATTTTCGGTGAGCGGGATTTCGTCCGGCGGTTCGTCCCCGGCCAGTACGCCGTTTGTGACTGGCAAGCCTTCGCCCTTGCGCACCAGTGCGTCCGCGCGTTCGAATACATTCGGACAGCCGGTTTCTGCGATCAGGGTTTGCACGATCGGCACTTTCCAGGCATCGACCCCGGCCGCTTGAAACTGGCATACCAGATAACCTTGCCGGCCGCCGAACCAGTCCACCACCAGTCCGGGCAAGCCGTCTTCTTCGCCCAGAATCAGGTGGATCAAATGGCCGGGTACGGCTTTTTTGCCGTTGGCGACGGCGTTGCGCGCAGTTACGGCGGTCTTGACGCGGCGCTTGATCAGCGCATGGTCGATTGCTTCGTTTTCATCGAAGCTCCAGATGCGGGCGCGAATCTGCGATTTCGGGCTCCATGCGGCGCGTGCCAGAAATTGCCCGGAAGACGATCGCACCAGCGCGGTCGCACCCGATTTCATCTTTTCGGCCGGTTTGCCGTCGACGCGCTCGACCGCGGATGCGTAAATCCACAGTTGGCGATTGTGCAGCAGGTTTTTTTCCTTGCCTTGTTTGATGGTGATGGTCAGCATGGGGATTCCATAGGTTGTGGAGTTAGGATTTGGCTCTATTGGGACCGCATATCCTGATTTTTATAGTGGGGTATCAGAGAAAAATGGAATTTGTAGCTTGTTTTTATTGCCGAATTAAAAATACAGTGGTATGTATATGATTCGACCTGAAATCGCCCTGAATCTGTTTCAATCGGATTTCTGTCCCGCTACGAGTTTCACGACAGCTTCGCACAGCGGGTGGCCGGGTGTGGCGAAGGCATCGCAAATGGTCAGGTGGTTTTCGGCGGGTAGTGCGATATTGCCGATGTGACTGGATTTCCAGGCTTGGCCGATCAAGCTGTTTTGCCGCTGGAATTCGTCGGATTCCTGGCCGCCCACAGCGCTCAGAAAAGGCGTCGGTCGGGTTTGCGGTATCCGGGCCGGCGACAGCAGGTCGGCGCGCTGCGCGGTCAGCTTCAAATCCGCATTAATGAAGTCGGCATGCAGCAGCGGGGCCAGGTCATAAACGCCGGACAACAGCACGCCGGCCCGGAT
The DNA here is from genome assembly GCF_000622895.1 of Herminiimonas sp. CN. Classification (GTDB taxonomy): domain Bacteria; phylum Pseudomonadota; class Gammaproteobacteria; order Burkholderiales; family Burkholderiaceae_D; genus AVCC01. The sequence goes on along the minus strand of NZ_AVCC01000005.1, from coordinate 3,691 downwards.
CAGATCTGGCGGCAGATCCGGCCCGTATAGCGGCCAGATCGCCGCCATCATCATCGCCGCCAGATGCGCTCCGGCAGAATGGCCGGCAACTACAATCTGTTGCGGGTCAAAATCGTATTGTTCGGCGTGCCGGTGCAACCAGGCCAGTGCGCGCAATTGCTGGCGCGTGATGTCTTCGATGCTGGCGTGCGGCGCCAGCGTGTAATTCAGCAGCGCGACGTTGCAGCCGGCGCTCAGGTAGGGCGGGGCGATGAAGGAGAAGTCCGCCTTGTCCAGCGAGCGCCACCAGCCGCCGTGGATGAAAACCAGCAGCGCCGCGCCGCCACGTCTGGCCGGGAAGAAATCCAGCCGTTCGCCGGCCGTTTCGCCATAGGTCAGATCGTACAGGCCGGATCTGGTGCGCCGCACGTGGGCGGATTCGCGCACCCAGCGGGTATAGATGCGCGAATGCCCGGAAATCATCGCGCGGGCGTCGTATTGTTTAGTGTAATAATCTGTCGGGTTGTTCATGGCTAACGGAAGGAACAGGAAGGCGCAAGGATAACAGTTTGACGCTGCGGCCCGGGATGCCTACACTAGCCGTCTGCCAATATCGGCTACCACATAACGGCAAGCCAGGTTCGCAGCCGCGACCGGCGCCACCAACCAGCCTACTCATGTCTATATTTGCCAAGATCGATTCCACTTCCGATGCCGCCCTGGCGTCGCAGCTTGATGCCGCCATCAACAACAAGACCAAGCCGCTCGGCAGCCTGGGTATGCTCGAAGCGCTGGCCAGGCAACTGGGACTGATCCAGCGCACCGCGCAGCCAGTCATACGCCAGCCGGCGATCATCGTGTTCGCAGCCGATCACGGCATTACCGAGGAAAATATATCCGCCTATCCGCAGAGCGTGACCTGGCAAATGGTCGAAAATTTTCTGGCGCAAGGCGCGGCTATCAATGTCTTTGCGAATCAAAACGGTTGCGCGCTGCAGATCGTCGACTCCGGAGTGAATCATGATTTTGCCGCGCGCGACGGTCTGATCGACCGTAAAGTGGCGCTCGGCACTCGTAATTTCGCCCGGCAGGCGGCAATGAGCGCAGCCGAGTGCGCGCAGGCGATGCAACACGGCGCGGCGCTGGTGGCTGCGCTGGATGGCAATGTGGTCGGCTTTGGCGAAATGGGGATCGGCAACACCACCGCTGGTGCTGCATTGATGCACAAGTTGACCGACATTCCGGTAGCCGATTGCGTTGGCGCCGGCACCGGTTTGGCCCCGGACGGCATTCGGCACAAGCAGCAGGTGATCGAGCAGGCGGTCGCATTCCATGCCGCCGTGCAGGAACCGCTGGATGTGCTGGCCACCCTCGGCGGTTTCGAAATTGCGATGATGGTCGGCGCAATGTTGGGCGCAGCCGAGCGCCGCATGACGCTGCTGATCGACGGCTTCATCGTTACTTCCGCCTTGCTGGTGGCGGCGCGGCTGCAGCCGGCGCTGCTGGATTATTGCGTGTTCGCGCATTGTTCCAACGAGAGCGGCCACCGGCACATGCTGGCCCATCTGGATGCAAAGCCGTTGCTGCAGCTGGATCTGCGTCTGGGCGAAGGCACCGGTGCCGCGCTGGCTTTGCCGCTGTTGCAGGCGGCAAGCAATTTCCTGTGCCGGATGGCGACTTTCGAATCGGCGCAGGTCAGTGAAAAAACCGAATAACAGAAGCAATCCCGCGATGTCATCCAATCCAGACCGGTCGCGCGGTCTGATCCAGCGCTGCCTGCATCAGTTGCGGCTGTTCTGCATCGCACTCCAATTCTTCACGCGGATACCGATTCCACGCTGGGTCGGGTTCGAACCTGATTGGTTGCAGCAGGCGGTGCGCTACTTTCCTGCCGTCGGCTGGGTGGTGGCGGCCGTTACCGCCGCCGTGTATGCGCTGGCGGCGCTGTTGTGGCCGCAAACGGTGGCGGTGCTGCTGTCGACCATCGCCGGCATTTACCTGACCGGCGCGTTTCATGAAGACGGTTTTGCCGATGTCTGCGACGGTTTCGGCGGCGGAGCCACGCAACAGCGGGTGCTGGAGATCATGCAGGATTCCCGCGTCGGCGCTTACGGCGCGATCGGAATTGGGTTGTTGCTGGCACTTAAGTGCGTGCTGCTAGCCAGCCTGCCGGGTTCCACTGTCGTGATTGCGTTATTGCTGGCGCATCCGCTGTCGCGCCTGCTGGCGAGCGCGCTGATCTGGCGGCTGGATTACGCGAAAGCGCAAGGCAAGGCCAAGCCGCTGGCGCAGCAGATGTCATCGGCCGAATTCCTGATTGCGGCATTGAGCGTAGCGCTACCGGCGGCAATCGCACTGGCGCAGGGCTGGATCGGCTGGCAGGCGCTGCTGGCCGGCGCAGTTTGCGCGGCGCTGGCGGCGGCCTTTCTGGCGCGCAAATTTGTGCAGCGTATCGGCGGCTATACCGGCGATTGCCTAGGTGCGGTGCAGCAAATGGCTGAAGCCGCGTTTTATCTCGGCCTGCTGGCCGTTCTAGCGTAAATAATGACTGAGCCATGCGCGTCTGCCTGATCCGCCATCCGAAACCTGAAGTGGCGCCCGGTGTCTGCTATGGCAGCAGCGACCTGACGGTATCTGCACAGGAGCAGGCAGCAGCGCTGACGGCGCTGCTGCCGCAATTGCAGGCATTGCCGCCGGCGACACCTATCTTCAGCAGCCCATTAATGCGCTGTGCAACGCTGGCACAGCAACTGGCGCTGGCGCGCGGCAGTGTTGCACCGCACTACGATGCGCGGTTGATCGAAATGGATTTCGGCGGCTGGGAAATGCGCAGTTGGGATGCGATTGCGCGCGAAGAAATCAATGCCTGGGCCGCAGACCTGAACAGTTATCGCCCCGGTGGCGGCGAAAGCGTGCTGCAGGCAGCTGCACGCGTGCATGCTTTTCATGCCGATCTGGCGCGCTTGCCGTTTGAGTGTGCAATCGTAGTCTGTCACGCCGGCATCATTCGCCTGTCGCTGGCCTGTCAGGCAGGCCGGTCGATTCAGGACATCGCGGCCATTGCGGCCGGCAGTGCGCATAAGGTCGCTTATGGCGAGTTAATCGTGCTGGATTAGCCGTTTGCCGAATTGCAAGAGAATGCGGCAGCCCGGAACCTGCCCGAGCATTTCATGCCAAAATGTGGGTTCCGCCATCGAGATCCACAGTCATGACCAACGACGCATCCCATTTCAATGAATCCCAAAAAGCCTATTTGCCCGGCTATCTTGGAGTAGAAGTCATCAGCGTCAATTCCGAAGGTACTGAGGCCAGGATGACAATCAAGCAGCATCATCTGGCGCCCAACGGTTATCTGCATGCAGCTTCCGTGGTGATGCTGGCCGATACTTGCTGCGGTTACGGCTGTATCGCCAACCTGCCGCAAGGAGCGCAAAGTTTCACCACGATAGAACTCAAAAGCAACCATCTCGGTACTGCTCGCGACGGCGACATCCACTGCAAGGCCAGTCCGGTTCACCTTGGTAAAGCCACCCAGGTATGGGATGCCACCGTAACCAGCGAGAGCGGCAAAACGATTGCACTGTTTCGCTGCACCCAGATGGTGCTGTGGCCGAAGTGATTTCGCAGTTCGCGAAAGGATATTTGCGAGCATGTGCGGTTACAGCTATTTATTTAATACCGTGCAGTGTATTTTTTTTGTCCACAATTAAAA
>NZ_AVCC01000004.1 GCF_000622895.1 Herminiimonas sp. CN | reverse complement strand
AAAGGCTTTAGCTATGCGCAATTGTTCAGGCGTCATGACTCGATCATCCGAGTCGCACAGAATTGCGCTGAAAAACGCATCGAATCGAACGGCATCCTTCCGCGCCTCTGCAAGCTGCCGCTCCAGCGCTTCGATGTAGTCGGCGGCCTCGGCGCGCTGCGCGTTCATTTCAGCGTATAAATCGCTCGGCCTACCGAATTGGCTCAATGTCAAAGATTGCCGCAGTCGCGCCTTGATATCGACTGGCGCAACCGCGCAATGGTGCAAATGCTCGATGCTGTCGGGCGCGAACGGGGCGTCTTGCAGCGGCAGGTTTTGATGGTTCATGCTGAAGCCTCCCCGCCAAGCGCATCAACAATATCTGCCAGCATCCGGCTCAATTCGCCAGTCATAAGCACGAAATCAGAATCGAAGCGCTCGCAGTCGTCTTGCATCTTGCTATCCGAGTTTTCCTTGATCACGTCCAGCGCAGTAACGCGCTTGATCGCCAGCGATTCGGTCAGCACGAATGTAATCTTGTCGGCCCAGGTCAGCGCCAGTCGCGTGCATTGCTTGCCGGCGGCGATGTGGCGGCCCATGTCGTCAGCGTCCAGCGTGTGGCTGACATAGCGCACCGCAGATTTATCCATGCCACAAGATCGCAGTTCGGTATCCTGATCGATGGTGAATCCTATCGGCGCCTCGTCGGACGATAGCCAGCTGGTCATTGCGGCCAGTGGCGACTGTATGACGCGCAGCGACGTGACCGGAAACTGATCAACCGATTTCAGCAGCAACTTGAGAACATCATCGGCTTTCGATGGCGTGGCCGAATCAATCACCAGCCAACCGTTGACCGGATCGATCCAGACTGCGGTATGGTTTTGCACCGCGAAGGCGCGCGGCAGCAGTTCATCGGCGACTTGCTCCTTGATTTCGCGCATTTGCTTGCGCCCGGGCTTGAATCCTTGCTGATCTTCCAGTTCCGCGGCTTTGGCCTTTGATACCTGATTGATGACCGATGCCGGCAGCAGGCGCTTTTCGGTACAGAGCTTCAAGAGCATTTGCCCGTTGACGGTATGCACCAGATCGCCACCGTCGCGCGGCGGAGCGAATCCCTGCGATTGCACATCCATGCCGGTGCACGGCACGAATGCGCGACTTAACAGGCATTCATTCAATTGCGCCGCGGTCATCGCGTAGTTGGCGGGTAAGCGGTAAATCTGTAAATTTTTAAGCCACATGATGAGTATCTTTCAAAGTTGTTGTATTCAGTGCGGGAAGTGCTATGTTTTATTGCGTACCGTCTTAAAATTGTTGAAATAACGCCGAACCGCGTACTGCCGAACCAGAGAAATTGCCGTGAAATACATCGTGATCTGGACGTTGGTGGACATCGATACGTAGATGCCGCACAGCGGGAAAATGACTGATTGACTTGCCAGCGATACGAGCATGCCGATGCCGATGTTGGTCACGGACTCGATCAGCGAATGGCGTTTGGATTGGGTCATATCTCGCCCTTAGACAGCGCGTATTCCAAGTATTTTTTAGCAAACGAAATGGCCTCTTCCTCGGTATCAAAACTACTGTCAGTGCCAAATTTCCCATGCTTTAAAATTGGCGTCCCATTAACCGTGGCGTAGAAAACGCTCTTTCCTGTATCAAGGTTTTCCAGCGGGCCGATAGCTGCTGGGACTTGCGCTTGAATTGCATCAATGAAATTCATATTTCACCCCAAATCGAATTTATCAAGTACCGCATCCACCATCTGCAACCCCTGCATATCGTCCAGCGCAGGCCAGAGAAACCGCGTCGCATGCGTAGACCTCATGAATTTGCGCACCTTCGCATGCACTTCCTGAAACTCCACATCGTCCAGCTTTTCATACGCAATCGACTTCGGCATCGCGCACATTTTTCCGGTCGGCCCCGGAACCATCTGGCAATATCCAGCGCCGATTTCCAGCCACTTGCGCATCGCGTCGTCGTCATCAAACTGATCCTGCGATTTGAACAGATCGCCTAAAATCGCAAAGTGAAAGCGGTGAAACTTCGGGCTGCGCGGCTCCCACCATTTCAAGACCAGCGTGCTTTGATGCGTCAATGACTGCATGCGCTTGACGAATCTGGCATAGGCACGCTGATTCTTCTCGCATGTGCCGGCGACCTTGCCCTGGTCATTGCGGGTGAGGGTGACGGTTGGCATTAGGCAGCTTGCTTCTGGATTTCGCGGGTATGGTCGATATGTGCGATCAGAGCCGCGCAAATGGCTTGCCAGTCATCCTCGTGATAAAGCACTGCGGCACGCTCACGCCCAGCCGGCTCGAATCCGATCGAGCGCAGAAAATCAGCGGTCAGCGAGAAGCCAAGGCGTGCGCCGATCTTGCCGAGCGTGAGAGTTGGTACGCCTGTATTTGGTGCGGTGAGCGTCGGCGTGTCGGAATTTTGTGGGGTAACGTCTACGACCTTGATGCCAATTGCCTCGAACATTTCCTTTCCTGGATTCTGAGCGGATTCCTTCATCACATCAGATTCCAGCCGTTGCGCTGCCGCCAGTTCGCGGCTGGCTTTTTCAAGGCGCAGACTTTCCGCCATCAATTCGGCATGGTCCGCATCATAAATTGCCTTTTGCGCCGCATATTGCTCTGCCTTTACCTTGGCCGCAGCCTCGTCCTCCGCTTTCGCCTTGGCGTCGGATTCTGCTTTTACCTTGGCTGCGGCCTTTGCTTCTTCCTCGGCTTGAATGTGCTTGCGCTCGGCTTCAAGTTTTTCCTCTTCGGCCTTCTTATGGTCGGCAATGCGCGTATTCACAAGCAATTGAAAATCATCCAGCGGCTTGCCGATGATCTGCTGCATGTCCATGAACAGGAAGCCGTAGCCTTCGGCGCTGGTCTTGCACCAGGCCAGCTTGGCGCGCACGTCGGCGGCGGTCGCATTGGTGGCGATCTTCGCGTTTGCCAGTTCGGTATCGACTGCATCATGCAGGCTGGCCAGCGTGCGCTTGTTCTTGGCGGCGCCGGCAAAGTCGGGCTGCGGATAGACCAGGTGGATCGGCTTTATTTCCGCTTCCAGCGCAGCTACATGCTCGGCAAATACCAGCTTCGCATCGGCCAGAATCTTTTCCTTGATCGCCGTTTTTTTGGTTGTGACCAGCTTTTCCAGCATCAGGCGCTTGGTGCGCAGCTGATCCTTGATGAAATCAATCGTGCGCATCAGGTCGTCGATGCTGGCGGTTTGCGCGATGGCCGCGCTCTTGGTCAGTTCGAGGTCTTTCTCGGCCTTGTCACAGAACCTGACCGTTGCTTCGGCATCAGCGAAGTCCTGATCTGTTTGCAGGTCGGTCTTGATATTGGCGATGAACAGTTCGGCGGCGGCCTTGAATGCCGGCAGATTGCTGTTGGCGACTTCACCGCGGATTTGCACTACCAGCGCAGGAAGTTGCATGATGGCTTCGGCTTGCGGCTTTTCGGCCAGTTCTTTCGGCTTGTAGCCGGCCAGGTCCTGCTCGAATTGCGACCAGCCATCAACGATGCGCTTGCGCAAGAATCCGTCAGGCTCATACCAGCAGTGCAGGCATTCAATGAGTTGGTCGTTTGCGTCGAATTTTGATGCCATGAACAGGCAGCGTTCGGCACTGGATACCATCAGCTGCTGCTCCATCTGCACCTGATAATGCTCTGGCAGGTCGGCGCCGGTCGCATCGGTGCGCGTCAGGATCGAGCGCAGTTCGTCATTGAGGCTCTTATGTTCAAATGCGATATCTTCCAGCATGGTCAATCCGTCGAAGCTGGCCGAATACTTTCCTTCCGAACCCACTACTGGATACAAATCCTGTCCGATGATCTCTTCCGCAAATGGCCGCGCCAGATCCTCGAAACGGTGTCCGTCATCAAAGCGCTTCTGTGTGGCCGAATCTACCTCTTTCGAGGTTCCGGTAAATCTGTCGTGCAGCAGTTCGGTACGAGATTTGTACGGAGACAGGCCCATCATTGCCGGCGCGTCGCTGGCGTTGAAGTGTTCTGCTCGGTATGCGTGCCAGGCCGGTGAGCCCTGGACAAGTGAGTGAGTTTTCATTGAGTTACTCCTGTTCATGCGACCAGCTGTCGATCGTGAGTTTTTGGTCTTCCGTCAGAGGGGCTTTGGTTTCAATCATGGCAATCAGGTCATCAACGGTCTTTTTCCCTTCGAGAATTACTGATCTCCACGAGCTGCGGTTTTTCTCAAAATTCTCGGCGGTGTAAAACGGACGCTGCTCTGGCGCTGTACCGTTGGCGGGAGTGATGTCAATTTCCTGCCGGGTAGCCTGAGGTATTTCTTGGTAGTCGCGCACTTCCTCGACGGATTTGATTCCCTTCAGCGCGTCAGGGAACAGGTCGCGTGCCGCAAAAGCGCGAGCGCGAATCTGCATCATCCGTTTCGGGTTTGTTGACCATGGGCCTTGCTTGCCCATCAGACCGGCCTTCTTGGCGTCATCCAGTGAGAACGAGCGCATGATCTCGCCTTGGTTTCGGCGCTTGAGCCAGACGGTCGATTGCGTGTCCGTGTTCTCGTCGCGGAATCCCTCAAATTCTGGATGGCTGACGACCAGCGCCCACATCGCATCCCCCCAAATTGCCGGACGGCCGTTGATGACCGCGATTCCTTGCAGAGATTGCATCGGCTTCAAACCAACCTCTGCGCCGGTTTGCACGGCAACCAGAACGTTGCCAGGCTTGCCGATGTAATCCTTTGGAACCATGTCCGAGCTGGCGATGATCTTGGCGTACTCCATCGCTTCGGTCAGGTTGCGCGGGGCCAGTGAGAACATAGACTGATCCTGCATGGTTATTTCATTCATTTTCTTCCCCTGTTATTTTTTAAAAACCCGTACTGCATTCCGTACCGATGCAAACCTGCTATTTCCTTTGCGTCTCGCTAACCGGTACAGGATCGGCATCCAGAACAGGTTTGTTGCTATTTGCTCCATGCTGCAAACTTTCAAATCTGGCGCGGATATTGGTGTCTTCCGCTTTGATGTATGGGGCGGGCCGGATGATCTTGTGGGCCATTGGCGGGGTGTCGTTCATGCATCCTCCATCCGTGACAGGATTTCATCCTCGATGTCGCTGATTTTTCCGTCCCAATGCGCTGTGCGTGGAAAAAAATCGGTAATGTTGAATCCAGCTTCCAGCGTCATCAGAACCGCATCGTCATCCGACGCATCGGCAAAAACCATCGGCGATGTCAGCGTCACCTTCCAGATTTCCACCTGCGGAGCATCACCCGGGGAGCCCGGATCGCCCATCGTGGCCGGCTCTTCCTTGCATCCCGGCGAGTAGCTGTATTCGACCTCTACGCAGCACGATCCGATTTGCACCAAGTCGACGCCGTTGATCTTGGTTTCCAATTCGCTGATTGACGATTGCGCAGTTGGCAGCGTTGACTTGCGCGCCTTCGCTGCCTTCTCAAACAGCGTGGAGTAATGCGCAAGACCGGCTGCGTTAGTGGCGGTCAGCATGGCAGCACCGTTACGCCGCACAGCCAGCCGAATTTTTCATGTGCGTCATGCTCTACCTGGCCGCTGCTGAATCCGATAACGGGTAGCCGAATGGTTGCGCCTGCTTCCGTTTTGATCGTGACGTTGAATGACTTCATGGCTTACTCCGCTTGGTGTTTTGGCGCCGCCGCTACGCGGTGGCTGGTGACCGGAGACCTGGGATCAGAGACTTATTGGCGTGGTGCAGCGGAAGCCGACAGAGTCGTAGTCGCTGTCCGGCCAAACGTAGTAGAGACGGAACACGCCGGCGTAGTCCCCGACGTCCCAGCAGCCGCCACGGACGAGCGCATAGCCAGACCAGTTGGTCCCGGACTCAGGGATGTAGCCCATGCCTTTTTGCTTGGATGGATACGGGGCGGTAGCGATCGAGGCGGAATCTTTGGCGAATGCCGAGGCGATCAGGCCGCTTTCATTGCCTTGAATGTCGTCATGCACCCACGTGTAGACGTTGCCTGCCAGGCCATATACACGCTCGCCATTCGACAACTGGTGCCAGGAACGCTCTTCCGTATCGCTTGATACGAAGTCGGCCGTTTGCGCACTGCTGACGGTTCCCTTGTGCAGTCCTTGGAATACTTTGCCTTGGCCGACTTTGCCGCCAGCCCAGTTGATGTCTTGTTCGCAGACGTCAAGGCGGATCGCCAGCTCTTGCGATTCACGCGCTAGCTGGTATCCGGCCGCCGTGCAAGCGTCCACCGCTGCGGCAAATTTGATATTGACCCAAGGCTTCTCGGACGGAGACAGGACGATCTTGCCGCCAGCCCCTTTCGAGCATGGATATTTCGCGTACTGGAACGAAGGGACGCGCAGGCCGCTAGGCAGAACGCGTTCAGGCACCGTGACCCAATGTTGCTGATCGTCATGACCAAGGCTTTGCATCAGCGAGACCGAGCCGGTAACGATGCGCGACTCAGCCATCAGCACGATCATGTGCTGGCCGGACGCAGGGTGCAGGAACTTCGTCAATCCTTCCCATTCGCTGGCGACTTCCAGCCCGGTGATTTTGCGACCCTGCAGGTGCGCGGTGAAAGTGCGCTCTTCCGTTAATTTCAGGCTGCTTGCTGTGTTGTGTGCTTGTGCCATGTTTGGCTCCTGTGTTTGTTGATTCAATCTTCAACAACAGAGGGATTCAGGGGATGGCGCAGACCAGCTTTGCTATACTTTCCGAGCCGGCGCCACTAACGCCGGTTGCGGTCTAGTAAGCCGCTAAAGGTGTCTTGCTCATCGTTACCTAGGAAAAGCGGGTGCGGTTAGTAAAGCCGCGCCCGCCAGCCCTAAAGCCGCGCGCACTCTCCTGAATCCCAAGTTGTCAAAGAGCTGCTGCATGCGCCAGCGTTGTGCTGGCTGTGTTTGTTGATTCGATGGAGTAAGTATAGTATATCTATACATAAAAAGTAAAGAAAAACTATACAAAAATGCTAAAATATTTCCATCGCCAAATTCGGCGACGAAAAAATACCCGCGCTCGGTCGGGTTTTTAAGGGGAATCTATGTTTACTTTACCGAAGGGCACAATCGTCAAATTTCGAGGACTGCCATTTATGCTGCTGGAAGATGCGCCGACCGATGGCTCGGAGGAGAATTACAAATTAGCCTTTAGCCAGGAACTGACTTCTGGCGGAAGTCCTGCCCACGCAGCATCTCCGTTTGCAACCTTTGAAACAAAAAGCGCATCATCTGCGTCCATCGATCTTCTTAAGTGATCCCGAATCGCCGTTGATCCCAAGGTAGTCACGACCAGCCACGTGGAATCGACTGGATGACACCAACTGCCAAGTGATTTAATTGCGTCATACAGTGCTGGATAGTTCTTCTGTTTATTGAGGTCGTAGCTGATTATGTAGACTGCCATATCGTTCTTTCATAGTTGATGGACGCGCTCCACGTAGCCGACAAGCTTTGCGTGGGGCGCACTTTGATTATAAGTTGGCAACTGGAAATGTTGCCAAAAACGACAGCGGAAAATACCCAGTCTAGCGGGGTTGGTTCGGAGGATTAAGGCGTTAAAAAACGCCGAAGCATCTGGATGTATCCACTCCATTGGCTACAATGGGTTGATGGGAGGATGCGACTATGCCGGAAAACGTAGATTGGAGCCAAGCGCCAAAGGGTGCGCGGTGGTGGGCGATGGACGCCGATGGAAAGGCAAACTGGTTTGTTGCGCCAAACGTGGTGGCGCGTACCAATTTCTGGTTTTCTGAGCCGATACCGGCGCCGAACTTTGGCTATATCGGAGACTGGCGCGAAAGCCTGGTGGAGCGTCCTGCGAAGTAGGGAGTGGTTGGCGTAAAAAAGCCCGCGCAGGGCGGGCTGGTGCAGTAAACACGAACTAATAAGTTTTGTCAGTCGCTGTGAAAATACTCGCGCAGTACAAAGAGGAGGCCGATTACGCCGCCAATTGCTAGAAACAATTTATTTGATTTCAGTGCTTCTTCGAGGATTGCTTTTGAAAAAGCCGTTCCGACAAGCAGGAGGAATGGAACAATCACAGTTCCATTCATAAAATCGATGACGATGTCTCTGAAGTCGAAGCAATCGCTATTCTTCTTTATAGCTCGCTTAACTGGCCGAATAAAACAAGTAACTCCGGCAACCATGAGAGTCGCCATGTCCATTGGGTTTCCGTCGAACTGCATCAATTTTATGCCCAATGCGCAAGTTTAAATCCGATTGCAACAACTGATGCGCCAACTGTGCCACCAATAACGTCCTTGATATGCGATGTGTCATATCCAAAAATAGGGGCAAGCGCACCAAGCAACGCGGCTCCAGCAATTGCCCCGGAAAGGCACAGTCGAATAAAGGCAAGTTTTGACAATTTCTTTTTCATAATTCCTCCCGGAATAGGTGTTCTTATTCGCCTAGCGCATAGATATGCTAACGCAATTTTTGACGCTCAAAGCAAACAAGCGACACGAGTCGCTTAAAAATATCTACTGAGCAATTTTGGCAAATTCACTAAAGCGCCGCTCTCGGTGAGTCAGCTAGAGAATATGAAAGAAGTATAAGCCATCTTTACCTGAATTATCCACATTTTCTGTGGGTAATTCAGTGGATAACTTACGCTCGATCAAAGTAAGTCGTTGATATCACTGGCCTAAAATTCGATGCTGTAGATCAATGCAGATTCAACACCCATACCGCTTGCGCCCATTGATGATCTGGAACCTGCCGCCACGCGGCCCGGTGTGGCACGTTGATTCATTGGCTACTGGCTGAGGCTGGGACTGATAACTGGCTTGCTTAACCGGGTGCCGGAACTCCCACGGCGGCAGCGACACCTTGTCTGCCCACAACCCTTTGCGGCCGGACCTTGCGGTCTGCTGTACAGCTGGCAATGCAGAATCCTTGTTGTACTGGGCATACACCCATGCCATGCCGCGCTCGACCTGGGCCCGGTTGGCATCGATGCCGGAGCATGTCACGCGCGCGACGGTGCGGCCGTAGCGGTCAACCGTCTGTGCTCGATAGGTCGCATCCTTGCCCCAGCACAGATCGGATAGCGATTCTTTTGAGCGCTGGCCGAATGCCTGCTTCTTCTCAGGAGCATCGATGTCGGACAGCCGGATTTTCAGCGGCTGGCGATCTACCAGCAGCGTCATGGTGTCGCCGTCGGCGATGCTGATGACCTGATGGGCATGGGCGGGAAGGGCGCAAAGCAATAGCAGGGCGAAGATAGTTTTCGCCGGTGTTTGTAACATCAACGGGAAGCCATTCAAAGTAGCGTAAAGAAACCCGCGCTATGCGGGCTATTGGTTAGTGGCAGTGACGCTCGCCTGTTTTATGATTCACGTGGCAGCCATTGGCGTCGGTGCCGCCAGAGTGCGCAAAAGCAGGAGCGCTGCCGATTAGCATCAGTCCCAAGATAAAGGCCATTGTTGTTTTCATATTATTCCCTTTGATATTCGGCAAAGTGGCGTGCCGTTGCGCCGTTCTTTTAGTCAAGTCTGTATGTTCGATCTTTTGGGCTTTGGAGACCTTATAGAGGACTTGGCTTTGGCAGCTTGTTCGGCCTCTACGATCTGAACAACTTTCTTAAATCGTTCGTCCAATGAAAGCCCTTGGTTTTCCGGAAGCGCCTTCAAGACATTGTCAATTTCCTTGGCGCGGCCCCATAAAGCCGGGTCGCTTTGTTCCCATTCACGTAATTTTTGATTGCGGTTAATCGCCAGCCGAACCATCTCAGCTTGCTGATGCTGCTGTTCTTCTTCGACAATGAATACAACATAATTGAAGCGCTCATCCAAAGATAGTTGAGCGTATTCAGGGCGATTTCTTACATCCTTATCGATTTCCACTGCGCGCGCCCAAAGAACCGGGTCACTCGATTTCCATTGCGACAGCTTGGCATTACGCCGAATGGCGGATTGCACTGATTCCTGCAAATCGGCCTGCCGCCTTTCTTCCGCCCGCCGCTCGCGGTCTGCCGCAGCATCAAGCTGCTGTTGCTTTAATTGTTCTAGGTGGAGTCTCTGAAGTTCAAGCTTATACTTGCGGTCCTGTCGAAGTTCTTCCTCCTCATTTGCCTGCCTAACGCCCTCCAATGCTCCGGTAAGACCAGCCCCAAAACTCCCCGCCCAAGAATTGTTGGTGAGAAGCACAATAAGAAAAAGTATTTTTTTCATTATTTCCCCTTCGGCAGAAGCGTTCCGGTGCGCCTAAATTAATTAGAGACCGCCGCGCCCGCTTTTATCGCGTACTCGCCCGATCACGGCAATGTGTTCATTGGCCAGATCCGGCGAAACTTCTTCGTCTTTGTACATTGGATTGATGCTGTGAAGAATCAGTGTCCCGTCAAGTCGCTTGAATATGCGCTTGACGCGCAGCTCGTCGCCATAGCGGATCGCATAGGTATTGCCGTCAACGATCGTTGTTTCATCCTGATTGACTAGAATCGTGTCGCGGGCGAACAGCATGGGTTCCATACTGTCGCCAGAAACGCGGAAGCGCCGCACCCGGTCAGGATTCATGCCCTCCTTTTGGAACCATGACAGCCGGTAAGTGGCGGGCTCCTGATCCTCGATCAGTTCGAATGTGGCAGTGCGCCCATTGCCGGCGCTGAAAGCAATTTTTGATTCAGGCACATAAACGACATCATCCTGGGGCGCGTCGTCCGGGTGAATAGCGGTGATATTGGATATGTTTTCGCCATTCGGCGATCCAATTATCCCCGGGGGAAGTTTTTTCCCTGTAATTTTTGAAATCGCCAAAAGCTGTTGAAGGCTTGGTTCGTGCTTTCCCGTTTCCCAATGCGAAATATTCGCCCGCGAGTGTCCTCTCGAGACCCCCAGTTCAAGCGAAATCTTCGCGCCCAACTGCTCACCAGACAATCCTGCCTCTGTTCTAGCTGATTTTATCCAGCCGGCAATAATTTGCTTAATTTCCATATCGTCATCGTATAGATAATCTAAACAGCATTGGTATAGAAATACTTGACCTATTTGTATAGAATAACTATACTTTGGCATCATTAATCAACCGCTTGCCAGAAATGACCCCAGAAGAAGCCTTTGAACAAGCACTCGCTCAGATTGGTTCCATGCAGTTGCTTGCAGACCATCTTGGCATCACAAAAGGTGCGGTTAGCCAGTGGAAGCTGGAGGGTCGTCGCATCCCCGCAGAACATTGCCCATCAATTGAGCGGCTTACAAATGGCGCCGTCCGCTGCGAAGACCTGCGCCCCGATGTCGATTGGGCATACCTGCGCAGCACAGCAACCCCAGACCCATCCATCGCCGAAGCCGAATCCGCCCGCAACGGTGGCGTTCGCCTGCCCATCAACCCAGAGAGACTTAAATGAACGATACCAAACTGACACCCCGCCAAAACATTGCCATTACCGATGCACTTTGCGCCTTGGCGGTAAAGAGCGAATCGCCGGAAGCCCTGAAGGAAATCCGACGCGCCTTAGTCAATGAATGCGAGGCGATCAATCGGGAGACGAGTCCTGCTTCTCTGCCCAGGCTGCATACGTATCCATGAATCCTATGCAGAATTTTGCCGCGTCAGACCCGCGATTCTCGTCTGCCGCGCTGTATGCCAAGAGGTTTGGCTGGGTTTTAAGCAGCATCTCAAGTTGATTTGCTGCAATCGCAATCGCTGTCGATTTATCCATGGGAGATTCCTTCGTAAAAAATTGTTGTGTGGAAATGGCAATTTAACACGCTGGAATCGCCCGCCCTACCTGCATTGACCCTCGGCAATTTCATTGTCGAATTTTTTTAACCGTTTTGGGTACACAAATGGACCAAACAAAAATGACGACCGGTACTGAGGTTTCTGTGCCAGGCACTGAGGATGACGCGCTTTTGTTTGCGCGCATGCCGATTCAATTCACTGCGTCGCAGGAAGAAATCCACGCATTGCCGAACGCTGCTGCCGCATTCGTGCTGGCATGCCGGGCATCGGGCCTGACCGACAAAGAGATCTATTCGCACATCGGAATTGATGCGGGATATTTCTCAAATATCAAGACGGGGAAGGCGACGCTGCAAGCGGACCGGGAAGCTGCGTTCTGCGCTCAGGTAGGCAATCGAATTTATCCGGAATGGCGCGCACACCGGCTGGGCTGCACGCTGGTGGTGCTGAAGTCGGAAGCCGAGCGGGTCGCCGAAGAAGAGCGCGCAAGGCGAATTGCCGCAGAAGAAAAGGCAGCGGGTTTTGAACGCGAGCTCGAATGCCTGAAAAGCGTCATGCGCGGACAGCTGGGCGGTGCAGCATGAGCGATAAGACAGGAATTGAATGGACCGACGCCACGTGGAATCCAGTGCGCGGCTGTAGTCTGGTGTCAGATGGTTGCAAGAACTGCTACGCGATGGGTGTTGCCGGCCGCTTTGTCGGGCCCGGCCAGCCGTATGAAGGACTGACCACCAAGACCAGCCAGGGCGCAAAGTGGAACGGCAAGATCATGTTGGTGCCGGGCATCCTGACTCAGCCGCTCAAATGGCAGCGGCCGCGGAAGATTTTCGTCAACAGCATGAGCGACCTGTTTCATGAATCCGTACCGGTCGAGTATATCGACCAGGTGTTTGCGGTCATGGCGCTGGCGTCGCACCACATTTTTCAGGTACTGACCAAGCGGCCGGAGCGCATGCGCGACTATCTGAATGCGCCGGATCGCGTCGAAGCGATCGGATGGGCAGAGTCAACAATTTACGAAGCCCATGGCAAGCTCACCGCAGGCGCCTACCACGGCCCGGCACACCGACACGAAACATGGCCGCTGCCGAACGTCTGGATCGGCGTCTCGGTCGAGGATCAGTATGCGGCCAACGAGCGCATCCCGATGCTATTGGAGACGCCGGCAGCGGTGCGCTGGTTGAGCATGGGGCCTCTGTTAGGGACGGTTGATCTGACTGACATCGATGATGGTATGGCCCATCGAGAAATACCGAAAGAGTTATGGACATCCGTTGACTCCGATGACAGTCCGCCAGCGATCGGTTTGAATGCGCTGACCGGCCAACGATGGATCCGACATGGCTATAACTACGATTCGGTCAGGGGGATCGATTGGGTTGTCGTCGAGGGAGAAAGTGGCCCAAAGGCGCGACCGATGCATCCGGAGCATGTCCGCAGCCTGCGCGATCAGTGCGTCGATGCCGGCGTACCGTTCCTACTCAAGCAATGGGGTGAGTGGGCTCCAGTTACCGAACTCGGTTTTGGCGGCTTTGAAAAGAAGCCAGAACACATCATCAGCACTAAGCCTGGCTATGCAATCTGCATGATCCGCTATGGTAAGAAAGCCGCCGGACGCACGCTTGATGGACAGCTGCACGACGGGTACCCAGCATGAGCGACATTTCCGCATCCATCGCCGCAATCCGCGAATCAGCATTTCAGGCCAGCCTATCCGGTCAGCCAATCACAACCACCCCATACCCGGCCGGCAGCACCGCACATACAGAGTGGGCTGCATTCTGGACGCTGACGAATTCCGAAGCGAGTTACGCATGATTCCGCACGAGTTCAACCAAGGCATCCAGTCCCCAAGCGGTCAACACCGCTTCCGCAACGTCGCAATCATGGCGCTCAATCACCGTCAGCAGACCTGCACCGGCAGCCATTGCCGCAATAAAAATCAGAGCGCCGGTCAATTCATTGCTGGGTCGACATTGTGCAAGAAATGCAGGTTGAGGACGGTATGAGTCCACAAAAGCAAAAGCTCGAAATTCGCGCCAACGAATCCGAGCCTTCTAATCACTCACCAGGATCAGCAATGACTGCGCATATTTTAAGCGAATACAACGATTTTTTGAAAGCAAAGATCAAACTGGCACAGCGCAAGGGCTTTGACGTGCCGCTGGAAGAGATCAATCCGAATCTAAAGCCGCATACGCGCGACATCGTCCGCTGGGCCTTGGCCGGCGGCCAGCGCGCCGTGTTCGCCAGCTTCGGGCTGCATAAAACTAGCACCAATCTCGAGGTGATGCGGCAGATCGGCATCCGTCGACCTGAACTGTTGCGCCTGATCGTCTTGCCGCTCGGCGTGCGCCAAGAGTTCGTGCGCGAGGTGGCGAAGCGCTTCACTGGCGAATATGCGATCGATCTGCGGTTTATCCGGTCGGACGCTGAAGTTGATGGCAGCGGCACGGTCTACATGACGAACTATGAATCTGTGCGCGAGGGCAAGATTACCGTGCGCCAGTTTGGAGCTGCATCACTGGATGAGGCCAGCGTACTGCGCAGTTATGGATCGAAAACCTACCAAGAATTCCTGCCGATGTTTGAGCAAGTCGAATTCAAGTTCGTCTATACCGCCACCCCGAGCCCAAACCGCTTCAAGGAAATGATTCACTACGCCGGTTTTCTGGGCGTGATGGACACTGGCCAGGCGCTTACCCGATTCTTCCAGCGCGACAGCGAAAAGTCCGGAAATTTGACGCTATACCCGCACAAGGAAACTGAGTTTTGGCTATGGGTAGCTTCGTGGGCTGTTTTTATTCAAAAACCAAGTGATCTGTGCGGGTGCGTATGCCACAAAGAAAAAATCTCAGCGAACAGCGGTTCGGTCGTCTCGTCGTCCAGCAATGGATTCCCGGCGCGAAGCGCGATGGCGCATGGAGTTGCGCCTGCGACTGCGGCGGAACGCACGTCGCAACATCAACCCATCTCACCAGCGGCCGAGTCATCAGTTGCGGTTGCGTGCGACCAAAGCACGGAGGAAAAGGAACCCAAGCCTATGACTCTTGGCGAGCAATGCGGGACCGCTGCAGCAGAGAAAAGAACCAGGACTGGGAAGCCTACGGAGGTCGGGGGATCACCGTTTGCGAACGATGGAATTACTTCCCCGCATTCCTCGCCGACATGGGCGAGCCCGAAGATGGTCAAACCATCGACCGGATCGACAATTCTGGAAACTACGAGCCCGGCAACTGCAAATGGGCAACTCGGCTGGAGCAGGCTCGAAACAGAAGGCCACGTAAGAATTAAGTCCTACTGCAGCGCGTGCCGTTGTGACGAAGGTTACGACCTGCCGGAAATGGAGGTGCGCTACCACGAAGTACCAAGCGACTACGACACGGCCGGTGCCGAAAAGAATGGCCAGGGGCTGCTGATTCCAAACGTGGCAATGGGATTGTCCGCCGCGGCCGGCGAGAAGCGCGACAGCATGGCCGCGCGCGTTGCCAAGGTCGCGGAGATCATGTCCGAATCGCCGGAAGATCATTTCCTGATCTGGCACGACCTGGAAGATGAGCGGCACGCCATTCAGAAGGCAATACCGGGTGTCGTCAGCGTATGGGGCACGCAAAACCTGGATGAGCGTGAGCAGCGTATCGCCGACTTCTGTGACGGGAAAATCAAAGATCTGTCCACCAAGCCGAGCATTGCCGGATCCGGAACGAATGCCCAGGCACATTGCCACCGCGAGATTTTCGCCGGCATCGGGTTCAAATTTAATGACTTTATTCAAAGCATTCACCGCGTCAAGCGCTTTGGACAGACGGTACCAGTGCGTATCGACATCATCCATACCGAGGTTGAGCGCGAAGTATTAAAAACACTGCAAGAGAAGTGGGCGCGACACGACGAAATGCAGTCAAAAATGGGTGAGATTATCCGCACCTATGGACTGGATCAATTGTCGATGCAGGATTCTCTGGCGCGCACGATCGGGGTTGATCGCCATACGGTCAAGGGCGATTTGTTCGAGGTCGCAAATAATGACTGCGTTCTCGAAGCGCTTGAACAACCGGACAACTCGGTCGGCCTGATCGTCACCAGCGTACCGTTCGCCAACCATTACGAATACACACCGAGCTATAACGATTTCGGCCACACCCAGGACAACGCGCACTTTTGGGCACAGATGGATTTCCTGACGCCGCAATTGCTCAGGATCCTGCAGCCCGGCCGCATCTACGCCTGCCACGTCAAGGACCGGATCAATTTCGGCAACGTGACTGGCGCCGGCATTCCGACCGTGAGCCCATTCCATGCGGAAGCGCTGTTTCACGGTATCAAGCACGGCTTCGATTACTTGGGAATGATTACGGTCGTCACCGATGTCGTGCGCGAAAACAATCAGACGTACCGGCTCGGATATTCCGAGGTCTGCAAGGATGGCACGAAGATGGGCGTCGGCTCGCCTGAATACATTTTACTGTTCCACAAGCCGCAATCCGACCGTTCGCGTGGCTATGCCGACGAGCCGGTGACGAAATCGAAACCGCTGTGCCTGGATGCGGATGGCGTGCAAGGCCCATTCGATCGCAAGCATGCGCCGATTGCCGGCACCGGCTACAGCGTCGCGCGCTGGCAGGTAGACGCACATGCATTTTGGCGCTCGAGCGGCAATCGATTGATGGGCGCAGCCGAGCTGGCCAGCTACGGGCCGTCCAAGCTGGCGAAGATGTTCACGCAAATGTCGCTGCAGAACGTCTACGACTACGAATATCACGTCGCCGTGGGTGAAACCATGCTGGCAAATAAATCGCTGCCGGCCGATTACCTGAGTCTGGCGCCGGGCAGCAACGATCCGATGGTGTGGTATGACATCGTGCGCATGCGCACGCTCAACGGCGAGCAGTCGGCGCGCGCGGTCGAGAAGCATGTTTGTCCGTTCCAGATCGACATTGTTGACCGCCTGATTAATCGCTACAGCAACCCAGGCGATGTTGTCTATGACCCGTTTTGCGGATTGGGCACGGTGCCGGTACGCGCAATGAAGCTGGGCCGGCGCGGTGCGGGCTCCGAATTGAATTCAGCCTATTTCGCCGATCAGGTGCATTACTGCCAAGCGATGGAGCGCGAGGTGAGCATGCCGACATTGTTCGATTTTGCAGAATTTGAAGCCGAGGTTTCAGCATGATCCAAACAACAAGAGAACAGCGCCGCCAGATGGCGCGCGACAACGCAAAGCGCCCATTAGTCTTGGCGCGACTCCCTGAGCATGAATGGCCGGCGCATCAAGATCAGAAGTTGGCCGAGGTATGGCTATCCCGACATTTTCTGGTGCAGGTTTTCAACGAGGCAAATGACATCGTTCGGCTATCTGTGAGCCGTGTCTCGGTTCAAGCTGGTACCGGCCAATGGGCTGACGGCATTACATGGGACGAACTGCAGCAGGTGAAGCGAGAGTGTGGCAGAGCCAATCTCGATGCGGTAGAGATTTATCCCGCAGATGGAGATGTGGTCAATGTCGCAAACATGAGGCATTTGTGGGTGATGCCTGCTGCGCTTCCATTCAAATGGAGTCGTGCATGAAGCAAACAACTCCAATGAAGCGCACAGCATTCGCCCGCAAGGTGCCAATGGCGCGCATACCAAAAAAGTCACCGGATCGCACGAGGAAAATCGCCCGCATCAACCATCTGCGCAAAGAACGCAGCATTTTTCGCAGCCTGGCCTATCTGGCTGCGGTGCGTTCGATTCCCTGCGTGTGCTGCGGCGCGGCAGGGCTTACGCAGGCTGCACACAGCAATCAACTGGCATTCGGCAAGGGCCGCAGCCTAAAAGCGTCTGACGCCTCTGTAATGGCGCTGTGCGGGCCCATCGCAGGCCGGATTGGCTGCCATGCCGGCCACGACCAGGGCGGTGGGCTGTCGAAAGCCGAATGGAAGGCTTTTGAGCATCAGAACATCGTGGCCACTGTCATGGCGCTGATCAAGTCTGGCCGGCTGATTGATGGCGCAGGCGAGATCACGACGCGGGTTCCGCAAGGAGAAAACCACGAATTTGAGCTGATGGCGGCGTTTCTGGTGGGATTGATTGAGCGCGGCGAGTTGCGCATTGCTGCAGATGTGGCGGGGGCATGAATGAGCTGGCTCTATCTGCCATCAGCTTGTTTTCCGGCGTCGGAATGCTCGACGAAGGATTGCGAGCCGGCCTCCGATATTTGGGCATCGCGCATCGCACCATTTGCCACGTTGAGCGGGAAGCTCACGCAGCCAGCGTCCTGGTTGCGCGCATGGAAGAAGGCTCCCTGGATGCGGCACCTATCTGGTCCGATGTATGCACCTTCGACGCAAGAGCTTGGCGCGGCAAGGTGGATTGCATCGTTGCCGGATTCCCATGCCAAGACCTGTCCGTCGCCGGCCGGCGTGCTGGGCTCGACGGCAAGCGCAGCGGCCTGTTCTTCGAGGTTGTCCGGATCGCAACTGATAGCGGTGCGCGATTCATGCTTCTGGAGAACGTCGCAGGCATCGCTAGTGCCACAGCTTCCGCTGTGGACGAAACCAGCGCCTCCGAATATGCCGCCAAGCCCACTGGAGACGGCTTTTCGGACGTGGGCATTGAAGATGGACGCCTTTTGGAGCGCGCGGCCTCCCGCGTCGTGGGAGAACTGGCCGACTGCGGGTGGGATGCGGAATGGATCGCTCTTTCAGCGTCCGACGTGGGTGCCAGCCATGGCCGCGCCCGGTGGTTCTGCCTCGCATGGCGCATGGCAAACGCAGAAGGACGAGGAAGCATCCGGCAGCGGCCGGAACTCGCGGGGCGAGCCGAAGTTGAAGTCGCAATCGATCAACTGGGAGACGCCAAAAGCAAACGAACGATCAGGCCGGACAACGAACAGCGGCGGGCAGGCACATTTGGACGTGCAAGCCAACAACTGGCCGACGCCAGCGGCGCGGGACCACAAGGGCGCGAACTCGGAACAGCATGCAACGGTAACAGGGGGGGCAGAAAACACATGGATCAATTAGCCAACTTTGTGGCGTATTCGCCCCTGGCCCAAGCGACCCTCTATGGGCAGGAATCCTCGAACGATTCCCCGAAGTCGCCCCGGCACTTGAACCCACTTTTCGGAGCGTGGTTAATGGGCTGGCCTTCGACATGGGTGATAGCCGAGCCGCACGCCTCAAGTGCGTTGGAAACGGCGTTGTGGCGCTCGACGCTGCAACAGCATTTGTCGTGCTTGCTCGACGAGCCGGAATTTTCCATGGAAGCAGCATGAGCCGCCCATTAATCAGCAAGGAGAGTGCGTAATGGATTGGTTTCGCATGTACAGCGAGTTTTCCACTGACCCGAAGATTAAGGCGATGAGTTCGTTTGCGCAGAAACTTTCCTTAATGGCTCACGAAGAGGCCGGTAAGAGGAAGACGTGCTACCCGAACTGGCGCAGAGTCGAATCCTTGAGCGGTTTTGCGCCTGATCTGTTTATGGCGTGTTTCGACGAGTTGTGCGGCGCCGGAATTGTGGCAGATGGATTCCCGAGCGTTCTCGTCGTCCTAGCCGATCGTTACCCGTTGCCGCCTATGTCAGGACCCATTGGATCGTCGCGGCCATCCGCATCCATATGGGCAAGACTACGCACTTTCGTTTTTAACCGCGATAACTTTACATGCGCATATTGCGGCCATCGTGGCGGTCGACTTGAATGCGATCACGTGATCCCTGTATCAAAAGGGGGGCATCACGGAGAGGACAATTTGGTGACCGCATGCTTCAGTTGCAACCGCTCAAAACGAGCGAAGTCCGTCAGCGAATGGAGGGATGGAAAGTGAATTACTACAGCCATCACATCGGTGATTACCTAACTGATACAGCGCATTTATCAATTCTTGAGGATGGCGCATACCGTCGATTGATGGACCGGTATTACACAACTGAGTCCGCCATCAACAGCGATGAATCAGCGCTGTTTCGGGTGTTGCGCGCCAGGAGTGAGGAAGAGAAGGAGGCTGTTCGCGTCGTCCTGTCCGAGTTCTTCACGATGACGCCAGCCGGCTGGGCGCATAAGCGATGCGACGCTGAAATAGCCGCATTTAAAGAGAAGAGCAGTAAGTCTGCAGATGCGGCAAACAAGCGATGGGGAAAGTCGAGCAATGCAGACGCAATGCCAACGCATACCGAACGCACTGCGGACGCAATGCCAACCAATAACCAAGAACCAATAACCAATAACCAAGAACCAAGTAAATCAAAAGCTACGCCTGACGGCGATCCATTCGATGGCATCGATCCGCAAGTTGTCTCCGATTTCAAAGCTCTACGAACCAAGCAGCGCGCCGCCATCACGAAAACCGCGATGGACGGCATTCGGCGCGAAGCTGACAAGGCCGGCGTAAGCCTGGGGGACGCCTTGACGATCTGCTGCGAGCGCGGCTGGCGCGGATTCAAGGCCGACTGGATCACGCAGCCGGCGCGCGCCTCCCCGCAGAAAGCCTCGATTTACGAGCAAGGGCAGGCCAATGCAGCCATCGCCAAGAAAATGATTTTCGGGGAAGCAAATGAAACAGTCTGATTTCGATCATTTCAGCAACATGCTCAACGCAGTGGGCGACCTGTACGGCAAGACGCCATCGGAGTGGGCGATTGGCATCTGGTGGAACGCCTTGCAGCAGTACGACCTGCCTGCAGTGCGCGAAGCGCTGAACCGGCACGTCAAAAACCCTGACAACGGCCAGTACATGCCGAAACCGGCCGACGTGGTGCGCATGATCCAGGGCACAACTACCGATTCCGCGCTGCACGCCTGGGCTAAGGTCGACAAGGCGGTGCGCCAGGTTGGTACCTACCGCGACGTGGTATTCGATGACGCGATCATTCACCGGGTGATGCACGACATGGGCGGCTGGGTCGGCTTCGGTACCAAGAGCGAGGATGAATGGCCATTCGTTGCGCGGGAGTTTGAAAACCGCTATCGCGGATACAAGGCGCGCAACGAGGTGCCGGAATATCAGCCGGTGATGACTGGAATCGCCGGGATGCACAACCAGAAAAACGGCTTTCGCAGCGAAGAGCCGATGTTGATCGGGAATGCGGACATGGCGCAGCGGGTGCGCTTGGGCGGTACGACGCAGCCGATTATCCAGATGCAGATTGCCGGAGCGGCGCTGCCCAGCCAAGGGGCGCGCAAGGAGCTGGCCGCTTGATGTGCGATTGGTGTCTGGCCGATGCCGGCCGCACCCACGCAAACCGGCCATGTTGCCAGTTGCGTCGGCTGGCGAAAGCGCCGCGCCACGTACAAGCGGAGCACGGAAAATCTCTGACGGCAGACGAGCGCGACGATCTCAGGCCGCGACTGCAGGCTGAAATCGATCGACTGAAAAAATTAAAGAAAAAGCAAAAAATGAAGAAATTTACATTAAACCAACAAAATAATTTCAAGAAAATCCTGAGCGCGATGCGTGACGGGGCAAAAACCATCCAGGTGATGTCCACGAAAATCCGACTGACGGAGCAATGGGTATGGACAAACCTGAAAATCATGGTTGAGTGCGGGCTGGTGCGGGTGGCGCGCAAGCGGGCCGGCAACACATCAAGCGAGTTTGCTCTGTGCGCTCTGGCTGCTGAGTTTGATGCTGCATACGGCGTGGAACGGCTGGGCCGAAAGTCGATCATGACCCCGGAATGCCGTGCGTGGATGGGGATGGCAGCATGAGTCGCGTAAAGAAGCTGAGAAACAAGGCTTACAAGCCGAAATGCCGATCTATTACTGGTGGGCTTCCCATCATCGCCAACAACCGAATTAAATCAATTCCATTGCCCGAGGAACGCCGGGCCAATGTTTGCATTGCCTATTGCCAGGCTATCGAAGCCATGACAAATGGGCGTGCTACTGAATATCACTTGGACACGATCATCTATGCACTAGGTATTGGCGTAGTTCTGGCCGAGAACGGCATTGGAGGCGATCACATTGAACTACTGCGTGATGCGACCGCCGGCGCCAGGCGAACGAAGGAACGCTATCTCAGGACTGGCGTTATAGGACTGGATGGCGATGCATTGATCGCGATGCGGGCTGTTTATGACCTGCATGAGGCGCAGCTGAGACTGGCAACGCACGGTGAGTTGCAGGCAGCGATTGCTGAAATGCATCGGAGGGTGGCATGAGCGCAACGAATGGTATCGGATGGGAGGTGCAGCAGCTGACGAGCGGAAAAGGGTGGAGTGCAGTCAGTCCCGCCTACCCGTCACGCGAGGATGCGCACGCGGTTATGCGCGACATGAATGCCGACGGTATTGAACTGCGAGTGTACGAGGCATTGGAGATTCGTAAATGAGGCGTAACGGCTGCTTTGACAGATCGCCGTTTGCACCATCTTTGGTCGTGTTCGACGGCTACACGGTCGCAACACGATCAAAGGTGGTGACAAAGGAAGTTCCATTTCGCATGGCAATGGACTGCCAATACACCTTGTCTCAAGAGGGCAGGGTAGATCAAGGGTGCATGGGATGCAAACACCGGAGGGAAGATGGCAGCTAAATACCGCAATAAAAAGTGCGTGCACCAGGGCATGAGGTTCGACAGTCAGGCGGAGTTGCGACGCTTCCTGGCGCTGGAGTTGCTGCAGAAGGCTGGGCACATCACCGAGTTGAGCAGACAGGCAAAGTTTGTACTGGCGCCTGCCGTGAAGCTGGGAGGGAAGACCAAGCCGGCCATGCGGTATCTGGCTGATTTTAGCTATCGGAGCGCTGATGGGGTGCTGATCGTGGAAGACGTGAAAAGCCCGGTAACTCTTAAAACTGCAGCTTATCGAATGAAGAAGCACTTGATGATGCATGTGCACGGTATTGAGATAGTGGAGTTGAAATAATGACGGTCGTGGGGCAACGATCCTATCGCGCCACTGTCCTCGACGCTGTCCTCGACACCGATTCATGGTGTACATCGCACGATCTGGTGAAGAAAACGCAACTCACCTATCCGCAAGTCCTGTTCGCGCTGCACGCCTTACACAGCGCAGGACGGATTGCGCGCATGGGTCGCAAGTTCACGGCAAAGTGGGGGGCGCTTACCTTGGTTCGGGAGCCAGAGCACAACTATGAACTTCTGGAGCAGCTTTTCCACTCACTCATCAAGCGATAACTTTACATGCTGGTGCGTCAAATAGCTGCGCCAGTATTACTCTTGCGCCCATCAACATCGCGTCCGACTGTATCGCTCAGTTCGTCGCAATCAAACCTCACCCGCACCGGCGGATATTTTAACGTCCGAAAGAGATTTCGATGGATTTGAACGAAAAAGCCGATATTGCAGCCGCAGCGATGCGTGCAACGCCCGGAGTGGTGATGTACGGTCTGACTCTGAACGAGTTGGTCGGATGGGCAACACTGGCATTCATCGTCTTGCAATGTCTGTACTTGGCGCGGAAATGGTGGCGCGAAGAATCAGGCCTGTGGCGAAACCTGAAACCGAAAAAGAGGGGCCAGAAAAATGAATAATCCGCGCGTTATCGTTACTGCGCTCACGTTGTCGGCTGCAGCATTCGTCGGTATCGCGACCAGCGAAGGCTACACCGACCGCGCCGTGATCCCGACTCGGGGCGATGTTCCGACACTCGGCCTCGGCAGTACGACGCATGAAGACGGTCGGGCGGTGCGCATGGGTGACACGACCACTCCGGTCAAAGCCATTCAGCGCACGCTGACCTATATGCAGAAAGATGAATCAGACATGCGTCGCTCGCTTGACGGAGTCGCGCTGCATCAAGCTGAGTACGATGTGTATATGGACTGGCGCTACCAATATGGCGCAACCAAGTGGCGCAACTCATCGATGCTGCGCGATCTGCGTGCCGGCAATTACACTGCGGCCTGCAACGACCTGCTGGAATACAAATTCTCGGCTGGTTACGACTGCTCGACGCCTGGCAACAAAGTCTGTGCTGGCGTCTGGACGCGGCAACTCAAGAGGCATGCGCAATGCATGGGGGCGCAATGATCCATATCCTCGACCCACGCCTTCTTCTGGCATTCCTCCTGGTGTTCGGCGCGGCCGCGCTGGGTTTTCACTTTGAAGGAAGAGCGGCGCAACGCAAAGACGATGACTCCAAGTTACTCAAAGGCGTTTCTGACGCGCGTGAAACCGAAAGCGAATTGCAGCGCATTAATAGCCGGGCCACATCGGCCTACATCGATCACATTCGAAAGCAAGAGGAGAAGGCGCATGCGCTACCGAAGATTGTATTGCCTGTTAATTGTGCTATCCCTGCTGCCGTTGGCAGCGTGCTCAACGACGCGCAACGCAGCGTGCGTGAGGATGCCGGATCTGGATCCAATTCTGGCACAGCCAGCACGGCCGTTGATTCCGCATGCGCAGCCGAGCTCGAAATAGCAAAACGGAATTACGCCGAGGTGTGTGTTCCAAATGCCGATCAATTGACCGAACTGCAAGAGCGTTGGGATATCACACAGAAGAAAGTGAATAAGGGGCAGCCATGACGCAAGCGGCGGAACCGGAGAAAAAGCCAAAGACTGACTGGGAGTCCATCGAGAAGCATTACCGTGCTGGTGTGCTGCCCCTGCGCGAGATTGGCAGGCTGCATGACGTGTCCGACACCGCGATCCGTAAGAAAGCCAAGGTACATGGCTGGTTGCGCGACTTGACCGCGAAGGTCAATGAGAAGGTTCGCGCCGAGTTGGTTCGCACCGAGGTTCGCACAGCCAACGCGAAGGACCAACTGCGAACTGAGCGTGAGATTGTGGATTCTGCTGCAGGCACAGTGGTCGAAGTTGTCCGCAGCCATCGCAGGGATATATCGTCAGGACGAGACATTGTCGGGCTACTAATGCAGCAACTCACGGACGTCGCCGGCAGGCGCAGCGAGTTTGAGGAGGCGATTGAGATTGAGACAGCCGACGACCAAACTACGGAGCGGCGCAATAAGTTGATGAAGGCCGTGTCAATACCGGTGCATGCGGTGGTTGTGCGCGATCTGTCGATTGCCATGAAGAACTTGATCGGATTAGAGCGCCAGGCATTCAACATCAGCGATGTCGCAGACGAAAAACCTACTCACGAAACCGCAACAGATGATGATCTTGACCGCGCAATTGCAGTCTATGCCGCCAAAGCAGGCATTGGCTTTACTCCTGCAGGAGAAGGCTAAACGCGTCGGGCGGCGCAAGCTGTTCGGTTACTTTCCAGACGAAGGCAGGTTCCGGCGCGAGCTCTATCCGAAGCACATGGAGTTCTTTCGAGCTGGCGCCACGTACCGTGAGCGCTGTTTCATGGCAGCAAACCGTATCGGGAAAACGGAAGGTGCGGGCGGTTATGAGACCGTGCTGCACCTAACTGGGCTGTATCCAGACTGGTGGCAAGGCAGGCGCTTTCTGCTCCCGGTGAAGTGGTGGGCCGCCGGCAAGACCAACGAAACTACACGTGACATCGTGCAGGCGAAGCTGTTCGGAGACATCTCTTATCCAGACGGCAAGAAGAGCTTTTCCGGGACGGCATTGGTTCCTGGTGAAGCGATAGGCAAGATCACGTGGAAGCAGGGTGTTCAAGACCTGGTCGACACTGTTCAGGTCAAGCATGTTTCTGGCGGCTGGTCAAAACTCGGATTGAAGTCTTATCAGCAAGGTCGCGGCGCATTTGAGGGGACAGAGCAAGATGGAATCTGGCTCGATGAGGAGCCGCCGATAGAAATCTATGGCGAGTGCCTGATCCGCACCGCTACGACTAACGGCATCGTCTACACCACATTTACACCACTGGAAGGCATGAGTGAGATGGCGTTTAGCTTCCTGCCGCACGGAATGCCAAAAAATGCCTGAAGTCACATCGTCAAAATATCTGGTGATGGCTGGGTGGAACGATGTTCCGCACTTAGACGAGAAAACCAAAGCCGAACTATGGGACTCGACGCCGCCGCATCTGCGTGACGCGCGATCAAAGGGCATCCCTGTGCTGGGCTCCGGCCTGATATTTCCCGTGGATGAAGCGCTGCTCAAGGTAGACCCGTTCGACCTCCCTGATATATGGCCACGAATTTGCGGTATCGACTTCGGATGGGATCACCCAAGTGCAAATACCTGGCTGGCATGGGACCGCGATAGCGATACCGTTTATGTCTATGACTGCGTGCGTGTGCGTGAAAAGACGCCACTTGAACAGGCGCCAGCCATCATGGCGCGCGGGCCGTGGATACCGGTGTCGTGGCCGCACGATGGTTTGCAGCATGACAAAGGGAGTGGAGAGCAGTTGGCGGAGCAATATCGAAGCGCCGGCGTGAACATGCTCTATGAGCGCGCGCAATATCCCGAAACTGGCAGCGAGGATGAGGGCAAAGTCAGCCGGTCCAGTGTCGAGGCGGGTCTACTTGACATGCTCGGGCGTATGCAAAAAGGCAAATTCAAGGTGTTCTCTAACATGGACGACTGGTTCATGGAGTTTCGCATGTATCACCGCAAGGATGGCAAGGTCGTGAAGGAGCGCGATGATCTTATGGCATCAACGCGCTACGCAATCATGATGCTGCGCCATGCAATCTGCCCGCCAGACCCGGGACCATTGATTGACCACCGACGCAACTATGACTGGCGCGCAGGCTGACCTGCATCAAATAGCTTTCTTGCCTTGAGAATGACGCAAGTGCAAGGAACCTATCTATGGCCATCGGCGACATTCAGCTTACATCAGCGGCACTATCGGATCATCACGGCCAGCAGGCCAATATCGTCATGGGTGACGAAGCGGTCAGTCGCGAATCGCCAGAAGAGCTGACCAATACTGCTTTGCCGCGCGAGCGGGTAGAGCAATTCCTGTTCGAGTGCCGGCACCAACCAGCCTGGCGCCGTGAAGCCGACCGGGCAGCTGATTACTACGACGGTAATCAGCTGACCGCAGAAACGGTCGAGCGGTTGAAAGATCGTGGCCAGCCGCCGCTGATTACCAACCTGATCAAGCCCACCATTGATACGGTGCTTGGCATGGAGGAAAAGACCCGCTCCGACTGGCGCGTGCGGCCCGAAGACGACGACATTGCCAATGACGATACCGCCGAGGCATTGTCGCTCAAGCTTAAGCATGCTGAAACCGAATCCCGGGCCGACCGCGCTTGCTCCGACGCCTACGCTTCGCAACTGAAAGCGGGGCTGGGCTTTGTCGAAGTCTCACGCGAGACCGATCCGCTGAAGTACCCCTACCGCGTCAAGGCGATCCACCGGCGCGAGATATTCTGGGACTGGCGCGCCGAACTGTACGACCTGTCGGATGCCCGCTATCAGATCCGGCGCCGCTGGCTCGACCTGGATAGCGCGATCGCCATGATGCCGCAATACGCCAGCCTGTTCCGCCAGACTACTGGCGGCTGGGCTGGCTTCGATCCGATGATGGAGCAGGATACCGGCTTGGTGCAGTCCTGGGAGATCGAGCGCGATACGCGGCTGGAAGCAACCGATTGGCGCGATACCGAGCACAACCGGGTCTGCTTGTATGAAATCTGGTACCGCAAGTGGGTGCGCGGATACGTGATGACGGCGGTCCAAGGCGGATTGACCATCGAAGTCGATTTCGACAATCCGCGCCATTGCAAGGCCATCGCATCGGGCATGGTGCAAGTGCGCATGGCGACATTCCAGAAAATCCGGCTGGCATGGTACTGCGGCCCGCACTTCCTGTATGACGTGTCGAGCCCGCATAAGCACGGCAATTTCCCCTATGTGCCGTTCTTCGGCTACCGCGAAGACCTGACGCAAGTACCGTATGGCTTGATTCGCGCGATGATCTCACCCCAAGATGAGATCAACGCCCGCAAGAGCAAGATGCTGTGGTCGTTGAACTCCAAGCGCGTGATTACCGATTCCGATGCGGTCAAGGACCACAGCAAGACCGCGCTCGAAGTCGCGCGCCCGGATGCGTACATCATTTTGGAGGCCGGTCGCAAACCCAGTAGCCAGTTTCGGGTGGAACCAGGCGGCGATTTGGCAGTCCAGCAGTTCCAGGTGATGCAGGAATCCAAGCAGGAGATCGCGGAGTCGTCCGGCATCCACAAGGCGATGCAAGGCCAGAACAGTTCGGCATCCTCCGGCCTGGCGATCAACTCGCTGGTCGAGCAAGGGCTAAACACCCTGGGCGAGATCAACGATAACTACCGTTTTGCCCGTCGCATGGTGGGCGAAATGCTGTTTTCGATGCTGCAGGAAGATTTGTCCGGCAGGCCAACCCGCGTGACGATCGGCAAGGGCCAGTCGCAGAAGGTCATCGTGCTGAACCTGCCGGCGCAAGACCCGCAGACCGGCCAGATGACGATCACCAATGACGTGTCCAAGGTGCGCGCCCGCGTGGTGCTGGACGATATTCCAAGCACGCCGACGTTCCGCATGCAGCAGTTGCAGATGCTGACCGAGATCACCAAGTCGCTGCCGCCGCAGGCGCAAAGCCTGATTATCGACTTCGTGGTCGAAGCCACCGACATGCCCGGCAGCCAGAAGATGGCCGACCGGCTGCGCAAGGGGCTCAACCTGCCCGACGATTCACCAGAATCGCAGCAGCAGCAACAGCAGGCAGCGCAACAGCAGCAGGCATTGCAACAACAACAGATCGCGCTCGACATGCAGGAGCGCCAAGCCAAGATCGATCAGATGCGGGCCGCCACGCAAAAAACCATTGCCGAGATACAAGCCACTGGCCAGCCGAACGACAGCCAAGCCATCCAGGCGATCCGGGCCGAAGCGGCAAATCACATCAACGTTATGCAAGGCGAGATGGAGACCCTGCGCCGCCAGCTGGTGCAGAAGGATATCGAAGCCGGCAACAGGCAAGCCGAGATCGCGTCCAAGGCGCAGATCGAGGTAGCGCGGCACAGCACCGAGATCCAGAAGCAGCGCATCGCGTCAAGCACCGCTATCGAGGTGGCGGCCATAGCGCACCCGGTAGTTGATCTGGGCGCGATCATGCAGGCGGTACAGGCGTTGACGGCCAAAGTGGACGGAATGGCGCCGCCCGTACAGGCAAACGGCATCAAATAGCAAAACACGCAACACAATCAGCACGTCCCAAAGATCAATATCAGCGCCCTCTGTGTGGGCTGGTCCGAGGGTTTTTTAAATCACGCACCCAACGCGACACGTGGAGAAACAGCATGGCTGGAACACCGATGGAATTTGACGAAAACGCAACCGACCCAGTAACACTGGCAGCAATGTTCGAAGCATTGGACAAGGGCGTGCCGGAAACTGCGCAACCAGCACCCGTCGAACCGAAGCCGGAAACGGATGAAGTCAAGCCAGCGGTCGAAGAACAAGCAAATGCAGTGGTTGACGAGAAGGACCCTGATGGTATTGCCACCAAAGACGGCAAGCACATCATTCCGTACTCGGTATTGAAGGCCGACCGTGACCGGGCAACGCGTGCCGAAGTGGCATTGCGTGAAGTCCAGGATCAATTGGCAGCGCTTCAAGCAGCCCAGTCTGGCAAAGGCGTAAAAGATGGGGAGCCCGCCGCACCCAGCCGGGAAGCAAATGCAAGTAGCTTGTCCGATGAGGACATGGCGGCGCTGAAAGAGGATTTCCCAACCGTCTACAAAGGGCTGATGGCGATGCAAGCGCAAGCCGCATCACTGCAAGCCCAATTGAAGCCGGTACAGGATAGCGTGCGCAGCGCGGAGCAGGTTCAACAGCTGACTGTAGCCGAACAGGTGCAGGACGCGATTGATTCTACCCCCAAGCTGGCACACATCATGGCGAGCGACCCTGCAGCCTACGAACTGGCAAAGCAGTTCGACAACACGCTGAAGGCAAACCCGGCATGGGCTGACAAATCACTCGCAGACCGCTTTTCCAAAGTGATTGAAATGGTCGAGCTAACGCACGGCGCAATCACCGTGCCAGGACAAGCAGCGCCCCAGCCGGCGCAAAAGACCGCAGAGCAATTGAAGCAGGAGGCCAAGGCCGTAGCCGATGCCGCCGCGAAAGCGGGCAAGACCACGGTGCCGACCTCCCTGTCCGATTTCCCTGCAGGGCAACACGCTGCAAACGACGAGCAGGAAGCGATCACCAATATGACGCCGCTCCAGATCGCGCAGAAGTTCGCCAGCATGACGCCCGACAAATTGGAAGCGTACTTACAAAACCTTTAAGGACTAAAAAATGGCAACGAACATCCCAGTAGGCAGCCCGCTCGCACGTAAAGTGTATTCGGTGGGTCTTTTCACCCGCGTGCAGACCGCACCGGGCTTCATGAACCTGATCGCGGGCGACATGCCGGCCGAGGGCAACTTCGCCGCCAAGACCAAGGGCCAGACTTCACCGGACTATCCGATCGTCAAGGCCGGCGATCTGTCCAAGGGTGCGGGCGATGCAATTTCGATCGACTTGTTCAACATCCTGCAGGGCAAGCCGACCATGGGCGACCGCAAGATCGAGGGCCGCATGATGCCGCTTACGTCTTCCAGCATGGACGTGAAGATCAATCAAGTTCGTGGCGGCGCGGATTCTGGCGGGCGCATGACGCAGCAACGCACGGTCCACAACCTGCGCAATATCAGCATGGCCGGTTTGCAGGCCTGGATGCAGCGCTTCGAGGACCAGAACACGCTGGTTCACCTGGCCGGCGCGCGTGGCACGCAATCGGCAACCGACTGGGTTGTGCCACTGGCGAGCGACAATGAATTTGCCGACATCATGGTCAACAAGGTCAATGCGCCGACCAAGAACCGCGTCTACTACGCCAACGATGCAACCGCACCGGACAATATCGGCACCAACGATGCGCTGACGCTGCAGGACATCGACCGCATCGTATCTTCCCTGCGCGAATCCTCGGTACCGCTGGCTCCGATCAAGATCAAGGGTGATGACGCATCGTGGAATTCGCCAATGTGGGCGATGTTCGTGACTGAACGCCAATGGCTGTATTTGAAATCCCGTACCAGCCAAACGCAGTGGAACGAAGCCATGAAGTACGCATTCGAGCGTAAGAGCGCAGCCGGTGGCGGCAAGCATCCGCTGTTCGACAACTTCGAGACGATCATGTGGAACGGCATGCTGATCAAGCGCTTGAACCGCTACGCGATCCGTTTCGACACCGGCGCATCTGTTGTCACGGACACCGGCGGCGCCGACGGAGGTACCTACACCGAAAGCGCGGCAACCACTGCAGTTCCGGTGGACCGAGCGATCATCCTGGGTGCACAAGCCTTGGCCAAGGCGTACGGCAAGTCGCGTTCCGATTACTTCTACGACTGGTCAGAAGAAGAGGTAGATCACGGCAACAGTGTCGAAACCGTTGCTGCGGCAATGGGCGGCTCGGCCAAGATCCGCTTCCGCATCGACGGCGTCGACACCGATCACGGCGTCGCGGTCATCGATTCCTACGCACCAGATCCAGCGTCGGCCGCTGGTCGTACGTTGCTGGCCAGCTAATCGGTAGCCCACCCAGCGAGAAGTAACGATTGATTTACGGGCCGGCTACGGCTGGCCTATTTTGGAGAACACACAATGGCAACAATCAATGCCCCAACGCTTCAAAACGTGCAATACAGCGGCGATGACGGCTCCGCATTTGCGCACGGCCAGATCACCCTGGCTGCCGCGCAAATTGCCGACAAGGTGCGCCTGGTCAAACTGTTCGCCGGAACCAAGATCTACTGCGCGAAGATGATCAACGCCGCCCTGGGCGCCAGTTCCACTATCAGCCTGGGCTTCGAGTATGTCAATGCGGAAGCAGGCGGCGGCGCAGCGGCACTGATCCCTGCAACGTCTACGGCGGCAATCGCGAAGACAGACTCGATCGTGGCGCCGGTCACTTTGGACTACGACGCATATATCACGGCTACCGTCGCCGGCGCGGCTGCCACCGGTCAGTTCGATGCGGTAATCAGCTTCGAGCATCGCGGCACGCTGTAATTTGATCCGACGCAGCACCAAGGGGGCGGCTTGCGGGCCGCCCCCGTTCCCAAGGAATCTCATATCATGACCACTATCAAAGTCGAGTACATCGGCAAGAAGCCATTTTGCATTGATAACGTCGCCAAGTCAGGCAAGGTGTGGAACGGCCCCGGCGACGTACAGGAAGTCACGTTGCAGCAAGCCAAGATACTGACGAGCTACCGCGACCAATGGGCGCTGGTAGAGGCGAGTGACGTTGATGCGCTGGACGCACCATACACGGTGGAAACTCAAGACGCGCAGGGCGAGACGGTACTGACTGACGCGGCGGAACTGAACGGCCCACTGGAGAAGATGACGGCCGCCGAGCTGGTCGCCTACGCCAAGCTGAAATACGGCAAGACCTTGAAGGCTAACCGGTCTCGCAAGATCCTGCTGGATGAAGTGCTGAACATGGGCAACGACGTCGATTTTGTATGAGATCAAATAGCCGAACCGGATTGATACTGGCGCCTAGTCCATCAATCCCCGGTCCGGCACATGAGCAACGTCAAGTATTCCGATCTTATCCGCGATGTACTACCGCACCTGACAAACGGGCCATCCGATCCGCTGGTTGAGGCGGCGATCCGCAATGCCGTCATCGAATTCTGCAACCAGTCCTGGCTATGGCGCTACCTGCCGGATCCGATCGACATTGTTGCAGGCGAGGTGGCTTATGATCTGGAGCCGACCACCGGTGCCGATGTGGCTGCGGTTTTGTCGTGCAGCATTGGCGGCAATCTTATTTCGCCGGCATCGACCGATGATCTGGACCGCATCTATACAGGCTGGCAATCACTGTCTGGCCCGGCCCGACACTATACCCAGACCGATACCAACTCCATCCTTCTGGTTCCAAGGCCCGAATTCAACATTGCAGGAGCCCTAGTGATGGTGCTGGCGCTGCAGCCGCGTCGATCATCGACAGCATTCCCAGGATGGATCGCCGACCAGTACGCGGAAAGTCTGGCCGCCGGTGCGTTGTCGCGCCTGCTATTAATGCCGGGCAAAGCGTGGAGCGACGGCCAGGCTGGGATGCTTAACAAAGATAAGTTTCAGGCCGCGATACAGGTTGCTAAGGCATTCGGCACGAGCGGCCTGAGCCGCGCACCAGTGCGCACCACCGCGCAACATTAACGAGACGCAAAAATGGCAACACTACCCGCGTCATCGATCATAAACCGCGTAAGCATCCTGCTGCAAGACGCCGCGAATGTCCGATGGCCACGTCTTGAGTTATTGGACTGGCTCAACGACGGCCAGCGCGAAGTGGCGCTCTACAAGCCCAATGCTTGCGTGCGCAATATCGATGTGACGCTGGCGGCTGGCACCAAGCAGGCCATCCCAGCCGACGGCAATTCCCTGGTGGATATACCACGTAATACAAACGGCATGGCGATCCGACTGGTCGCGCGCGGCACATTGGATGTACAAGTGCCTGATTGGCACCTTCCATCCAAGGCCAGCGCTAAGGTAGCGCATTACTGCTACTCGGAACACGACCCGAAGAATTTCTATGTCTACCCACCGTCCCCGGGCGGCAACTCGGTCGAGATCGTCTACAACGCCAATCCGGCCGATGCGGCGCTTGGCGGTGCGATTTCGATTGATGACATCTATGCCAGTGCTTTGGTGGACTACGTGATGTACCGCGCGTACAGCAAGGACACCGAATACGCAGCAAACGGGCAAACCGCATCGAATCACTACCAGGCATTCATCGCAGCAATCAGGGGCAAGGTCGGCGCAGAAGTGGCAACTGATCCGAATGCGCGCGGTAACGGCACCACAACGTAAGCCAATTTTTTAAGGAGCTTCAAACATGTCCGGACTTTCAGACTACGCAGAGCAGGCAGCCATAAACGCCTTCTTGCGCGGCACTAACTTTACTGCGCCCACGGTCGCCTCGCTGCGGCTGGGGCTGTTCACTGCCGATCCCACCGATGCCGGCAATATAAACGAGGTAGGTACTGGCACCTGGTACAGCCGCCAACTGACCGGCACCTTCACTGCGCCATCCCCGTCGGGTTCGGCTAACCAGTCGTCTAACGTCGCCTCGATCACGTTCCCCGCAGTGACGGTCGCCGCGGTTACAGTCACGCATATCGGCATTTTCGACGCCGCGACCGCCGGCAACATGCTGTTTTCCGCCCCAATGACATCCAGCAAGACCTTGCAAGTCGGTGATGTGCTGTCGTTCGCCCCTGGCACCCTCGTCGCGTCGATCGACTGATAAGTAATGAACTTCTTCGGGCTTAATCGGGCTGCGCTCAACGGCGGCGCTTCCAGCATCGTCGCGGGTGCGGCGCTGATTATTGCCTCTAGCGGTTTTTCTGCGGAAGGCACCAGAGTCGTTCTGCCTGGGGCATCCATTGCCGCAAGCTCCGGCGCCACGGCAACCGGAGTTCGCACAGCCTATGGCGACGGTGGCTTTATCGTCGCGTCGTCGATGTCAGCGTTTCCCGCACTGCTGCAACTGCAAACCGCCAATATCGTCGTTACGTCCGGGCTGCATGCCACCTATACCGATGCGTATGCTTTAGCTGCTACATCGCTGCAAGGCGAAGGCTACATTGCCCGCCCCGGCGCCGGAGTGGCGGCAGCCGTCAGCACTCTTACTGCCGGTCCGCTGGTAACAGCTGGGTTCGCCAGCCGCATTGACATAACATCATCAGCCACCGCAGATGCCAGCGTCAAGCTCAGCGGCCAGGCCACGGTGCAGCGTGATGGCTACGCGCAGGCCGCATCAACCTCAGGCATGACGGCCGATGGCCTGAAAACTGCGCTGGGGTACGCCTACGGCGCATCGATATCGGATTGCATTGCCGAAGGAATCAAGACGCATGGCGGCGCTGCGCGGTTTGACGCGGTGTTCAGTATCTCGGCGATTGCGTCGACCGATGCGTCGAAGATCGTCGCTACCAGCGATTGCACGGCGAACGGATTCATCACGCAATTTGGCGAAGCTCTGGCACGGGCCGAGTCCGGTGCTACCGCATACCAGACCGTCACCACCTTTGGCACTGCCGATGAAGCTGTGGCGATATCGAGCATGACAGCGGATGGCCGGCTGGCATTGCAGGCTGGTGCGCTGGTTACGGTCATAACCAGTGTTGGGGCGGATGGCGCGATTTACAAAATGGCATCGGCAACGATAGACGCAATTAGCGATGCGACTGCGCAGTGGGCCTTGCTGATTGAGTCGGATGTATTGATTACCTGCGTATCTGGTATGACGGCCGATGCCTTCACCAACGCCGAAGCGCTTGATCCACCGGAGCGCACCATGACACGGCCATTCACCGACCGATCAATGGCGCGTCCATTTACAGACAGAACAATGCGGAGGTCGGCATGACCATTTTGGGTACCTACGTTAAGCAGCCGGCTGAGAAGGAATCGTACTCAATCGACTATGCCGACGACCTGATCGACAGCGACGGCATTGCCAGTGCGGTCGTGACCGTCGAGCCAGTCGATCTGACCATCGTTTCATCGATGGTGGTCGGAACCCGCGTCAAGGTGTTGATAGAGGGTGGTACCAACGGCGTGAAGTACAAGATCACGGCGACCGCCACCACCGACGACGGTCGCATTCTGCAGGATGAATTTATTCTCAAGATCAAGGATTATTGATGCAACTCTTCACCAACAATGCGGATTCCGAGCTGAACGGCGCGATCGATGCCGCCGCACTATCGATCACGCTAAAGACCGGTACGGGGGCCAAGTTCCCTACGCCCACTGTCGGCGACTACTTCCTAGTGACGTTGTATCAGAAAGTTGGCGCAGCCGAGATCAACCATGAAATCGTCAAATGCACCGCGCGCGCCGGCGACGTGCTGACGGTAGTGCGCGCCCAGGAAGGGACGACTGCGATGGCGTTCAGCAATGCCGATCCGATTGAGTTGCGTATGACCGCAGGAGCAGCGCAGGCAGCTGTAGCAACAGCGGACAGAATATTGCCTCAGACAGTAGGATTTACTGTGTCGGGCGGAGTGACGAGTAAAACTCTTACTGTTCCACTGGATGCCAGTGTTTCTGGAGACAATACCGGCGACCAAACTGCTGGATCGGGAAATATAGGCTATCTGAACATCCCGCAGAATAGTAAAAGCGCAGCCTATACGCTGGGTTTGGATGACGCAGGGAAGCATATCCTGCACCCTAGTGCAGACACCACAGCGCGTATTTTCACGATCCCAGCGAATGGGTCTGTAGCGTTCCCGATAGGTTCGGCGATTACCTTTGCAAACCAAAATGGCGGGGGCGTGATTACAATTTCAATCACGACAGACATCATGCGGCTGGCCGGCACAGGAACGACTGGAAGTAGGACGCTGGCTGCAAACGGAATAGCTACGGCAATGAAGCTAACTGCAACAGAGTGGATCATCAGCGGAACGGGGCTTTCCTGATGGGTGCGGCACAACAAATGCTGATGGGGGAAGGGTTCAAGTTCAATTCATTCTCAACGGCGTATACCACCCCTGGTGCGCAGACCGTAGCTATTCCAGCAGGTGCAACGAAGGTTACTGTCGAGGCTATCGGCGCCGGAGGCGGGGCATCTTTCAGCGGAACATTCCTTGGCGGCGGTGGCGGGGCTTACGCAAAGAAAACCGCCTACTCGGTATCCGGATTGACAGCGGTGTACATCGTTGTGCCTACTTCCGCGTCAGCTGGCATATCCGGGGCATCAGCCGTTGCCAGGGAAAATAATTCTAGTGGGACAGTGATATGTTCAGCGCAGGGTGGAAATTGGAATCGTACAGGGGGCACAACGGCGGGTAGTGTAGGTGATGTGCTGCGAGCAGGTGGTGCCGGTGCAACTGATGGCGGAGCAACCTACACTTCTGGCGGCGGTGGTGCCGCAGGGCCAGTAAGCGCGGGCGGGGACGGCACAAATACCGGTGTAGGGGGTACTAGTGGCGGCTCTCCTGCCGGTGCAGGCGGAAATGCAGATGCTGACGGTGCTTATTATGGTGGCGGCGGCGGAATAGGCAACGCTCACACCGGTATGGGTAGGCAGGGATGGCTAAAACTCACATGGGAATAAATTAAAAATGGCATACGCAATCATAGAAAATGGAACGTATAAAACACGCGTAGAAGGTGAAAACATCGAGTTCAGCCCTACAGTTTTTCAGCCTGCATCCACGCTCACACCAGAACAAAAGACGGAGTTCGGCGTGGTGGAATTCTCCTTTTCAGCACCTCCTGCGTTCGATCCCCTGACGCAGCGATGTGACGAGACTACCCCTACCCAAGTTGCGGGAGTATGGACTCAGCAATGGGTGATCACGGAACTTGATATTGGAGTGATTGCGGTAAACCTTGCGCGAGCCAAGGCGGACAAGTGGGCGGCGATCAAGGCCGAGCGCGACCGGCGTAAGGCTGGCGGCTATACCGTGGGGGGAAAGTGGTATCACTCCGATGAAGGCTCGCGCATACAGCAGCTTGGCCTAGTGCTGATGGGCGCGAATATCCCAGCAGGCTTGCAATGGAAAACGATGGATGGCTCCTTCGTAACCATGACACAGACCTTGGCGGGGCAGATATTCAGCGCGGCGGCGGTAAGCGACCAAGCAATATTCACCAGGGCAGAGTTACACAAGGTCGCAATGGAGGCATCCGTAGCTCCTGATGCTTACGATTTCTCTGGTGGCTGGCCTATTGTATATGTCGAGTCATGAAAATTGCCTTCTATCGTGGGACTCGCCCAAGCGCGCAGGGGATCTACAGTCGCGCAGTGCGCTGGTGGACGCGCAGCCCTTACAGCCACGCGGAAGTCATTTTCAGCGACGGCATGGCCGCATCGTCCTCGTTCATTGACGGCGGGGTGCGATTCAAGCGCATCGAGTTCGACCCCGCGCATTGGGATTTTGTCGAGATTTCCGGCGACGAAAACGCGGTACGGCAATGGTTCATCGCGCATGAGGGCCGCGCCTATGACCTGATTGGCAATCTCGGCTTCGTCATCGGCTGCGTGCCGGATGGCCGCGACAAATGGTCATGCGCAGAAAGTATCGCCGATGCGCTGGGCTATCCGGAGCCATGGCGCTACAGCCCAGCGATATTACACAGCGTAGCGTCCAATCAGCCAGCCACGCCATATCGGATAGACAAAGGCCATTGCAGTGAATCTGCGGGAACATAAGAAGCGAGAAAATCAATGGCTGCATTCAAATACAACGCATTTTCCGGCCTGTATCCTAAAATCTCAGAATCATTGCTACCTCCAACGGCGGCAACAGAATCAAGCAATTGCGATTTTGCCTATGGGGAGTTGCGCAACACCAAGGGCGGCTACCTGGTGCAAACGCTGTCGAATGCGCCGGCTAGCCTATACACCGATGACGGCCTGAAGTTTTATTCGTGGACGGATGAAGTCAGCGCGGCGCGCTCGCCGTTGTCACGCGATACGTTCGACCGTCTCTACTACACGACGCCCAATGACTTCCGCGTGACTTCGCGCAGTGGAATGCAGGTCAGTGGCGGTAATCCGGCGTCGAGTTACCGCGTTGGCGTGCCAAGGCCAATCACAGCGCCAGCATTGACGGTACCGGCCATACCATCGTTGGAAAATGCAACGATTGCGGCCAAGTTTCATTACGAATACGGCGGCGTCAAGTATCAGGAGCA
Source organism: Herminiimonas sp. CN (assembly GCF_000622895.1). GTDB lineage: Bacteria > Pseudomonadota > Gammaproteobacteria > Burkholderiales > Burkholderiaceae_D > AVCC01. Next base: position 54,934 of record NZ_AVCC01000004.1, on the reverse strand, counting down.
GGATATTGCACCGGTGGCGCTGGACGCAAACACGAAATGGCGCTTCGATCCTCCTGGTAAGGCGACTGGCGCCGCGACATCGTCGCAGGCATTTGCGGCGACTGCCTACTATATCGCCGGACAGGAAGCGGAATTTTGGGGGGCACTTGATGCGGGAACGACGGTATCGCCATTATCAAACGCCTCCGTTCGGATCGTCAGCGGCGGGGCTAATGGGTTCGGTATGGAGCTAAAGGTCGGCGATACGCTTGCAACCACGATGGTGAAGGATGCGGTCGGAGTGATCCACGAGGTGGAAACGCTGCTTACACTGTCGCAATACGGGCTTTTGAAGGCATCAGGGTCCAGTACTGCCGCCAGCTACACACCGGAGCAGGCGATCCCGGTAATCCGCTTGACTGCTACCGACAACGCCACGCACGAAACGCTATTCGACATCTATACCGCGAACTCCTCGCTTGGCACCAACGCGATATGGCAACTGACGATCACGAAAGAGGATGCGCCGGCCACTGGCTATGCGATCGCGCTGTCGTCCGGCGCAGCCGAGGCCGACAAGGAAACCCGCGCTTACGTGTACACCTACGTCAATACCTACGACGAGGAAGGCCCACCGAGTCCAGCAGGATCGATCACGACGGCTACCGTGCTGCCGGTGGCGCTGGACGTTAAGCGGGACGTATCCGGCGCCGATTATGCACCGATTAAGGAGATTCGCTTCTACCGCACGCCGACTGGCTCCGAGATTGCTGACTACTTCTATGTCGGAGCGCTGCCGGTATTGACCCTGCTTGGGACCGACTTCAGTTTTACCGACGACGTCAAGGCTTCCGGCCTGAATGAGCCGATTTCCTCGACTGAAGCCTATGCACCAGATCCGGCGCTGACCGGCCTGTTGGCGCTGCCGAACGGGATCCTGATGGCATGGAAAGGTAATGAGTTACACTTTTCCGAAGCATACCGGCCTTGGGCCTGGCCTCCTGCCTATGTCAAAACATTCACGCACAACATTATCGGCGCCATTGCGCACGGCTCCGGCGCGCTGGTAACGACCATCGGCCAGCCGTTCCTGATCTCTGGCGTGTCGCCTGACTCGATGACCGATCGCGCTCTTGCGTTTCCGCAGGCTGGTGTATCACAGTGGTCGATGGCCGACATCAACGGCCAGGTGGTATATGCCAGTCATGACGGCATCGTATCGGTCGCCGGGGGTCAACCTTCAATGGCGTCCGAGCCGTTCTTCACCCGCGAGGTCTGGCGCGCACGCTGCAACAACGCGATGTCATCATTGCGTTTCGCGGTATGGGACGGGCGCTTGATCGTCTACTCAAGCAGCAATGCCTTTACCGCGTTCATGCTGCGACTGGATGAAGTGCAGGGCGGTGCGATGACCGACTTGCCGGATTTCAGCGCGCAATGCTCGTTCGTATCGCCGGTCACCGACCTGTGCTATTACGCGTCCGGCACCGGCCTGTACCAGTTCGCCGGCGGCAGCGATGCGACAGCGAACTGGGTGTCGCGCGAGAACGTACTCCCAAAGCCGGTCAACTTTGGCTTTGCGCAGACAGTCTGCACCGGAAATTGGACAGTACAGTTCTACGCCGATGGTGAGTTGAAACATACACAGGCGGTCACCGGTAAGATGGATTTCAGGCTGCCGAGCGGTTTTAAGTCGGATCGCTGGAAGATTGGGCTATCCGGCACCGGCCGTTTCCGGGAGTTGCGCGTGGCAGAGTCTGGCCGGGAAATGGCGGGGGCGTGATGGCAACCGCACAAAAAGGAAAGATCATCCCGGGCGTAGACCTATCTGCGCTGGACGCGATCACTGACGCAAATACTCGCGAGGTATTGCGGGCGCTGATCGACGGCTGGCAGGTGCGCAATGGTAACTCTGGCTCCGGAGACCATCGTTTCGTGACCGCTGCCGAGGTCGGCCTGGTGAAAGGCAATAGCGCCATAGGTGGCGGGTACGGCAACAACCTATCTAGCCCCGGAAACACCACGATCAATCCTTCGGATGTGGCGCGCATCATCAATGACCTGCAGGCGCAGGTAATCGAATCGCCATTGTTCAAAGAACTAGGCGCGCGGGTCGATCTGATTGATGCGCCGGGCGGCTTATTCTCGCGGGTGGGCGATAGCGAAATCGCCCTGCGCAACGAAACCGAGAACAGAACGACCGCAGACACCGCGCTTTCCACTTCGCTGACTGCGGTTGGCGTGCGCGTCGGGCAGGCCGAGGCGGCGACGCAGACCGAAACTACCTTGCGCACGAATAGCGATAATGCACTGGCCAGCGCGGTCAACACTTTATGGGCGGCAGTCGGCAATAATTCCGGCTTGGTGCAGAGCGGCAGCCAAATCACGGCAAATATGGCCGGTGCAGTTGCCAGCAACTGGAACCAGGTACAAGCAGCCATCCGGGATGCCAATGGCAACATCGTGTCTTCGTCGGCAGTCAAGCAAACCGCAGAATCCGCAGTCAACAGAGCCGGACAATTAGAAGCGAAGTGGGCGGTCAAGACGGATGTGAACGGCTACGTGTCAGGCTTCGGGCTGGCCAGCACCGTGAACAATGCGATTCCCTATTCCAGCTTCATTATCCGCGCCGACAACTTCGCCATCGGCAGCCCATCAGGACCCGGAATTACGCCGGCCGTACCCTTCATCGTACGCACCACGCCAGGCTATGTGAATGGCCAGTATGTGCCGCCAGGCGTCTACATGCAAGAGGCATTCATTGCCAACGGTACGATTACGAACGCGAAAATCGGGGTTGCTGAGGTCGACACGCTCAAACTCGCTGGGAATACAGTAACGGTTCCGGTAGGACAAACGTCCGTGAGCAATACAGCTTCTGCCACTTTAACGTTGGACGCTGATTACCCTATTTTTGTCATCTGCACAGTTTCTCAAAGCTACCCATCCACTATTACCCTTACCTGTAACGGCATAGTGCAGTGGGTTGAGACTCCCATGAGCCCAACGCTTGCCTCCCGCTCAGTGCTAACCCGGCCAGGTCCAGGCACATTTACCTACACGTTAACTTCTAGCGACTCCAGAAACGGTGGGGCATCCATTTTTGCATTGGCGGTGAAGCGATGATTTCTTACTTTATTAGCACTTTGGATGGGGTGATAACCCACTGTGGGACTTGTCAAAAGGAGGCGCTTGAACTTAATACCTCCAACCTTGGAATTGTTTATATTGGGACGGCAGACAGCGCTACACAGTATGTTCTTAATGCAGAGCTGAAAACCTATACTGAGGCGGAGCTTCATGCAAAAAACAACCTGCCACAAGGCTGGATATGGAAGATGCCGGAACGGATCGCGTTCGACCCTCGCACCGACGCTCAGCGCCAAGTCGATGCCGCCGCCGCGATGCTGACCAATCGTGCCAAAAACTACCCGCCGCTAACTGACCTGGCTGATGCTCTGTACTGGCAGGCGCAAGGTGACGCTTCGAAGATGCAGGCGTACCTGTCAAAATGCGAAGCGGTAAAGGCGCAATACCCTAAGAACGAGATCAAATAGCGCGCGCATGGCTATGCTGTTCGTATGACAATCCGCCGCGCCATTCCTGATGATTTACCCAACCTGATACGCATGGGACGTGAGTTTCATGCGCAATCCTGTTGCGCGAACACCATTCCGTTCAGTGACGCCAACTTCGCAAGCGCCATAAGCGACATCGCGACGAACGCCGCATCCGTTTTGTTCGTGTTTGATGCTGGAGCGGCAGGCTGCATCGGTATGGCTGCCGCCATTTCCACTCCCTATTGGTTCAATGCCAGTAAGCGGATTGGGCAAGAACTATTCTGGTGGGTGGATGTGGATCAGCGCGGCACTCAGGCCGGAATGCATTTGCTCGATGCATTGGAGGCATGGGCTGCGGATATGGGGTGCGCAGTGTTTAGCATGGCCAGCACCGCCAATATCAAGCCGAAAGCATTGGCGCGACTGTACCGGCGGCGTGGATATGCGGCGCAGGATATTTATTACGTGAAGGAGTTTTAATCATGGTGGCGTCAGTTCTCGGAGCTGTAGCATCAACAGTAGTCGGCAGCATGCTGGCCGACGACAACGGCGCGGAAGACGCAAACGGCGCTGCTGCCGACGCGACCAAGCAGCAAGCCGCCATCGCCAGAGACCAGTGGAACACGTACAAAGAAACGTACCAGCCACTGGAAAAAGCCTATGTCGCTGAGGCTCAGAACTACGATACACCGGAAGCCTACGCGCGCGCCGCGGGGCTCGCATCGGCCACCAACTCCGAGCAGTACGGCAAAGCACGCGATCGGCTGAGCCGTACCCCCGGTCTTGATCCATCAAGCGCATCCTATGCCAGCAGCATGGCTGGCCTAGACATGAGCCAAGCTGCATCTGATGCGGTCGGCCAGAATGCGGCGCGCAACCGGGTCAGCGATATGGCATGGGCCCACAAAACGGATGCACTCAGTCTTGGCAAGGGACTGGCTGCAAATGCGTCAGCCGGGCTCAGTAGCGTGGCGAGTACCAATGCCAGGATGGCGCAGAACGGGATGGAGCAGCAAAGTCGGGAGTCCGCAGGTTATGCGAAGACGATTGATGCCGGCATAAAGGCCTGGAATAATTCGCCAGGCCTGAGCGATTACACCAAGCCGCAGCGTTATGCGGCGGAACCGACATTTGGCGATGACGTGTCTTAATTCAAAGGGATTGCTATGGGCTTTGGCGCAGGGTTGTACGGTGCTTGGAAGGGCATCGAAGAAGGCAATAAAGAGCGGGCGCTGGAAGACGAGCGCGCGTACGACAAGCAAACCCGGGCGGCGGGGCTATCAACCCTGGATGATCACACTGCCGCACAAAGGGAGCAGTTCAGGCAGGCCGCCGCATTGGCGCGCGCCGCCCAGGAAACGCTGCCGGGGCAGACCGCCAACACTATGCGCCAGCAGGAGTTGGATCGGGGCGGCATTGATTTTAAGCTGCAGCAGCAGCCGAAGCAACAGCAAATCGATTCCGCCAAATTGGATCGCGGCGTGGCGGACATCCCAGAGCAGGAGAAGGGGCGCGTGGCAGCCAACTCAGAGGACGCAGCTACCCGCAGGGTGAAAGCGCTGGCAACATTCGGCCGGCTAGTCAAATCAAATGATAAGCAAGCCTTGCTCACGCATGTAAACTCCGTAGCCGATGCGGAGGCGCTACAGGCCGGGACCCAAGCCAAGAAATACATCGGTATCGAGCCCACTAGCGGAGCGGTCGATGGCGTTGTCCAGCGCGGATATGACATTATTGCCGATGATGGATCCCGGCTCACTATTCCGGCGACGGCCTACGAGCAGGCTGAGAGTAGCTTAAAGACCGGCAAGTACTCCGCCATCCATACGCGAGACGGCACAATCGGCTCGATTAATCAGGAGACCGGGAAGATCGATATTGTCAAGCAAGGCGATCCGAATATGGCTGGCGGTAAAGGCGATCCGGGCGAGGTCACGACGGCTAAGTGGCTTTTATCTTCGGGCGTAGCAAAGGATGAAGCTGCTGCATGGGGCATGGTGCGATCCTCGCGTGATAAAAGCAAGACGGATTGGGTTGGCGAGATGATGAAGACTTCTCTTTCGAGCGGCGCCACAGAAAAAGATATCATCAGCGCCCGAACGATTTTCGAGAAGCAGTTCGACGCAATGCACTCTGGAGCAACGTCAGTTGTACCAGTCGACGAAGCCAAGGCCGAGCGAGCACGTCAGATCATTGGTGCAGGTGGTGTACAGCCTGCGCCGCAGCCGGTTGCGGTGCCGCCCCGCCCAGCACCCGCCCCAGCACCAGCGCCGGCAGCAGCGCCAACACCGAAGCCCGTCGCGCCAGGACTGAATACGCCAAAGCCCCAGGCAGTGTCAGCGCCAACGCAAGGGAACCTGCCGGAAGCCGCCCGGATAGCGCTGGCAACGCAGGCGCAATACCAGCGTGAGCTTGCCGAGATGGGCGACGGAAAACGCATGCAATGGTCGCCCGGGGTCAGGGCGCTGCTGGAGCAGCAAAAGCGAGAGGGCATTGCCCGCGCCACTGCGGAGCGCAACCAAGCGGGGATAGAGGCTGCCGCGAAGGCTAAGCGCAGTCTCGGCCTACTTTGAAAACTGCGCTAGGCGCCAACTGGCGCGGTAGTAAATTTCACGCCAAGCGCATGCACCAGTTTCATCACGGTGTCATAGCGCGGCTTGGCACCCGGGGCGAGCGCTTTGTATAGGCTCTCGCGACCAAGCCCTGCATCTTGGGCTACTTTTGCCATGCCGCGTGCCTTAACAACATCGGCGAGAGCAGCAAGGAAAAGTGAGGGGTCATCTTCTTCCAAGGCCGCAGACAGGTACTCCGCGATCATTTCTTCGCTGTCGAGGTATTCGGCGGCATCGAAAGGAGCGATTCTAATGGTAGTCATGGCTGTTCCTCTTGGATTGTGTTCCACATGGAAATTGCGCGCTTGATGTCTTGGCGTTGCGTGGATTTGTCGCCGCCATTCAGCAGAAGGTAGACCACGCGATCTTCGCGGGCGTAATAAACACGATAGCCGGGGCCGGAGTCGATCCGCATTTCCCAAACGCCTTCGTCAAGGGGCTTCACGTCGCCAAAGTTGCCGAGGCTCGCCTGCCGAATTCGGGCGATGATTCTGGCTCTGGCCTTCACGTCTTTGAGGGCCGCGAGCCAGGAACTGAATTCTTCGGTACGTTGGATAACGTTCATTGATGTATTGTATCCAATTAGATACGCAAAGCAAGGATTACTTTGCGAAGGCAGGGTTGGGATTTTTTCTAGGTGCGAGGCTTTTGCTGCAAAAGAGCATTACGCAATAAATCTCAGTGCCTCATTTTTTCTTGGCTGGCGCCATGAACTGTTCGAACAGCGCATCGCGCTCGCCGCCAACGTGCGGCGCAACCCAGTGGTCAAAGTACGCTTTCTTGGTGTAGGCCTTGTCCTCGTCGTTCAGGCGCTGAAATTCAGGCTTGGCTTCAACCTCAGCCCACGTCGGAGCTTGTGCCGTGGAGATAATTTCATCAAGTTTTTCTCTCACGACAATATCGCTAGCTAATTTACGTGCGGCAATTTCATCCTTAAACTTTTCGTCGCAAGCTTTGTTGGTTGCAGATACTCCGTAACCCGTGGGCGCCTTGGACGCTTCGATGCGGCATTCGAAGTCACTAGTTGGGTAGCGGGTGCAGCCAGCAAGCAATAGCATGAATGCGATTAATATGATTTTCATCTTCGCTCTTTGTCAGAATCAGGCGTTTCGTTGATTATGGTTTTGATTATATATTGACAAAGGGAAATGTTAGTTTTAGCTGCTAAATAGCATTAAATAATTATTGGAGGGTTAGGGCTTTTTAGCTAGTGGCTCAAACACAAGTGCTGCATCAGGTCGCGCTATGTCTCTCGTTGCCTCTAAGGCTTTCCGCACTTCTTCTGCTGTAACGCCGGGAGTGATCGATACATAAAGCACTTGAGGGGCGTCTTTATGTATGCCGGCGATAAAGATGCGAGAAAGCATTTCCCGAAATGATACCCCGGTATCTTCGGCAAGCATCGCAATGTCTTGCGCCATGTAGAAGGGGATGTCGCCGGATATGTTTGGCACATTGGGGCGGGTTGTCATGCCCAGAGTCATTTCTAATCTCTGGACAATTTCAGCGTTCATGCTGCGTCCGTTAGCCTTCGCCTCCTCGGCGATGCGGTCACGCATGCCGTCTGGGAAGCGGACGATGAAGCGATCTTGGGTTTCGCTGGGGTATGGTTTATGAGACATACCAACATGATAGTGCCAACTCGGAATATATTTAATACTTCCTACTTGACATTGATGCTAACTCGGAATATATTTTGGTCATGCCGAGTTGGCATCAAGTCAAAGTGAGGTTATCAAGTGAATGAGAAATTAGAGCGGGCTCGCTATCCAAGTGAAATGAAGGAAAGTTTTGTTGTGAGACTGCCAGATGGATTACGAGGAAAAGTCAAGGAGGCAGCTACAAAAAACCATCGTTCGATGAATTCTGAGTTTGTGCACTTGATCGAACAAGGAATTGGAAAACAAAATGCAGCGCACTAAAAGAAAAACCCCAATCAGCTTCGCAGGCGGGATCGGGGTTTATGTCAGAACAATCACAAAAGAGGTCTAACAAAATGAATGCTAGCACAAATACAGAAAACGTAGGATCAGGAATGGCGACCAAGAAGTCATTTGCCATAAATTTCCCTTGCATATCCCGCATGAGTGATCCTGTGAGGTTGCAAAAGAAGAGGCGAGTTAAGCATGCATTCCAAAACCTTCCATTTGTAGCAGGGTCACGTTCGGTCACTGAAACGCCATACTGGAGCGTTTCAGCCTCGGGCGGTTACTTCGGCGGCTATGAGACTGGCGCGGCGATGGCGCAGTCATTCCTGAAGTTCCTGCGCGAAGACAAGGGCGAATTTGCTTCGCATCACCTTACGGGAATTATTGAATCGTTCATGGTGCGCTTTGAGCAGGAGGGCGGCTTGGCTATGAAGAATATGGGCCGCATGAGCGAATGGAGCGACGGCTTTAGCGGCTTTCGCGGTCAGTACACTGGGTTTTTCAACACGATTGCGGATTGGCTGACCGCATCCGCAAAACACTTGGGCGGCAATCTTGATCGCCTGACGGAGCAAGACCTGGTGCGAAAAGCCAATGCAGGGCTCAATTTCGACGAGGCTGCGTACATGGCGTCTCTTGATTCGGAGGTGGCAGCATGAATGCTATCGTAAATATCGTCAAAACAATGAGCAGCGTAGAATTGGTCGGCGTCATTAACGAGTTACGAGAAGAGGACAAGGCAGAGTTAGCCCATTCCGACTTCATGAAGAAGGTCGCAAAAGTGCTTGGTGATGGTGCCGGAAAATTTTCCGACACCTACCAGAACCAGCAAAACGGCCAGACTTACCCTTGCTACCGCCTGCCAAAGCGCGAGGCCTCGCTGATGGTGATGTCCGAGTCCTACGCAGTCCAGGCCAAGGTCTACGACCGCATGGCGGAATTGGAGGCGAAGGTTCCCGCTATTGACCCAATGCAAGTGCTTTCCGATCCAGTAGCAATGCGCGGCTTGCTGCTGACCTACACGGAAAAGGTTCTGACGCTGGAATCAAAAGTTGCGGAGCAAGCGCCAAAGGTGGAAGCACTTGACCGGATCGCCACGGCAACCGATGGATCGCTGTGCATTCGGGATGCCGCAAAGACACTTCAAGTTCAGGAGAAGAAGCTCAAGCAAATTCTTATTCAGAGCAAATGGGCATATCAGCGACCGATGGGCACTGGCCTGCTGGCGTATTCTGAAAGGCTGCAACAGGGCGTAATGGAGCACAAAATAGCGACTGGCGAGAAAAGCGACGGGTCAGAGTGGGCCAGTACGCAAGCGCGTATTACAGCAAAAGGCATGGCGCGGCTATCGGAGATGGTGTGCGGCGATCGGATGTAAATAATTGCGCGTAACCCAGCCCGCTCTTGGCGACATCGGCGGGTTTTTCATTCCAAATTCCAAGCATCAAATACTGGATGGGCCAATAGACTAGCCCATCCAGACCATTATTTGAGGCGCAGCACATGGATTCGAACTTCGGCAGCCTTCTCCGCGACATCCAAGACCAGCCGGGCAATTCCAGTTTTTTGTTTCAGGAAAAACCGGCGGCGACATCAAAAACCACCACCGCCATTGATGTCTCTGCCATAGATGGAATAGCCCAGCGCGAGGGTTTGTCGCCGGTACAGCGCCAGGTCATGGGTGCATTGCTGGGCCAAGAGTCGAACAATGGCAAGAACGCAGTAACCAGCATAGACGGCGCGCGCGGCGCAGGGCAGGTAATGCCGGGCACGTTCAAGCAATACGCCAGGCCCGGAGAGACGATCGATAACCCTGACCACAACCTGGCCGTGATGGCGCGCATCGTCAAGGACTTGGGTACCAAGTCGGGCGACGACCCGGCCAGGATGGCGACCGGTTATTTCTCCGGGGCCGGAAACATGACCGTTGGGAAAGGCAGGGCATGGCGCAATGACGCCGCCGACGGCAACGGCAAGCGCGTATCGTCCTATGTCAACGATATCCTGGGGCGACTCTCGGGATCAACTGCGGCGCAGGCTGCGGAGCCTGCGAAGGCGGTCGCGGTTGCCGATCCAAGTAAGGCTCCGATGTGGACTGAGGTTGAAGCCAAGCCTGAATTCCAGCGCCTGAGCGACGAGGACAAGGCCTACACCAAGAAAGCGTACTTTGACCACTGGGTTGCGCCGCACGTTGGCGGCGAGCGCGATGCGCTGTTCGAACAGTTCATGGCGCCATCCAAGAAAAAAGAGCCGCCACAAGCGGGTGCGCTGCGCACGGCGGGCGATATCGGTATCAAGCTCGCCCAGGGCGTGGTTGATCTCGGCCAGTCGGTGGTCGGCCTGGGCAGCCTGGCGACGGGCGGCGCAGTCGGCAAAGGCATGCGCGCCATTGGCTATGATCCGGAAGCGACCAATGCGGCACTGGGAGAATACCTGAGTGATGCGCAGAAGGCGTCTGATGCCAAGACGCAGAACGCGGAAGGCTTTGTCGATACGATTCTGGCGGCGGTCCAGAATCCGCGCGCGATTGCCGGGGGCGTTGCCAAATCGCTGCCGGGCATGATCGGCGGAACGGCCGTCACCATGGGAGTTGCCAAAGCGATCGGCGCGAAGGCGGCGCTTGCGGCAGCAGAGCCGCTGGGCGGCTTGGCGACCGAGGCCGGGAAGCAGGCCGGTTCAGTGGCGGCAAAGAAGGCCATCGAGCAAGCCACCGGTAAGCTGATGTGGACGGGCTCTGGTGCCGAGGGTGCGCAAACCGCTGGACAGATCGCCGACCAGGCGCAGCAAGCGGGGCGCGGCTATTCTGATTATGCATTGCCCGCGGTTGCCGCTGGCACTGGCACTGCGCTGATCGGACGTGGGGCCGGGAAGCTGATGGGCGATGCGGAAACAGCGATTGCCGCGCGGCTAGCGGGCGGGAGTGGCGCCGGCGGCATCACAGGCAATTTGCCGGCGCGCATTGCAAAATCCGCATTCAGCGAAGGTGTTCTGGAAGAAATGCCGCAGTCGGCGCAAGAGCAGGTTTTTACGAATCTGGCGATGGGCGACCCCGCAGGAAAAGGCGTGGGTAACGCCGCTGCGATGGGGCTGGTTACGGGAGCCGCCATGGGGGCGGGGTTGGGGGGTGGGCAGCATGAGAGTCATGCGCCCCAGCTCGGGGAGCGCGCTGAGTCGACGTTTGCCGACGATCCAGTCGAGGCACAACAGATTGCGCCAACGCCGGATATCGCGCCAGCTGCTGAACAGGTAGAGGCTGCAAGCGTGGAAGCGCCGACGCAAACGGAAGCGCTGATTGTTTCGCCAGCGCCAGTTGCGCAGGCAGAAAGCGATGCGATCGATGCTGCACACCTGCTGGACGATGAGGCGACCATGCCGCCGGCACTGGCGACGGAAGCTCCCATCGTTCCGCCTCGGACTGAAAAAGAATCGATCCAAAGCAGGAAGCAGGCCGCCAATGCACTCGCACAAAATCAGCAAGCGGTGCCAGCAAGCGCGACCCACGCTGATCTGACAGGACAGCACGCCCAAGCCATCGCCAACTACAAGGACGCGGCTATATCTGGTGACGAGGTGGCGGCGCAGGCTGCCGAGCACAATCTGACTGCAGTCCGGCAAGAATTGAATGCGGCGCACGGCGCGGCGGCTAAGGAGGTTGCAGATCAACTTGCCGCAGCGCAGGCAAAGATTGAGGCCAAGCCAAAGACTGAGAAGGAAGCGAAGGCGCGGCGGGAGGCAGCTAAGACCATTCAGACAGAATCGGCGCCCGTCATCGACACGCCAACCGCGCTTGATGTCGCTGCGCATGAAGCGGCTACGTCTCCCTTGAATGATGCGGCTCAGCCAACAGATAAACAAAAAGAGGCTGGTAACTATAAGGTTGGAAAAATCAACCTTCATGGACTGGACATTTCCATTGAAAACCCAGCCGGTTCCACGCGTAGCGGTACCGGCAAAGACGGCTTGGTATGGGAAACCGAGATGCGCCACCACTACGGCTACATCAAGGGTACCGTCGGGATGGACAAAGACCACATCGACACCTTCATCGGCACCAATCACGATAGCGACAAGGTGTTCGTGGTGGATCAGGTTGATCCAGTCACTGGCAAGCCAGATGAACATAAAGTCATGCTCGGCTTTGATGGCAAGGAGCAGGCGCAGGCCGCATACCAGGCTAATTATGATAAGGGCTGGACCGGAGGCAAGGCCATCACGGAAACGTCTATGCAGGGATTCAAGGACTGGCTGAAATCGGGTAACACGAAAAAGCCGTTTGCGAAACCAACGACCGAGCGCCAAGCGAAGGCGCAATACCCCGCACCGAAGCTGACCGGCAAAGCCCGCCAGAAAGAACACGCGCGCCAGATGGCCGACTACTTCACGCCGGGCAACGTGGTGAAGGGCTATTACGGTCACGATCGCGTTATCTCGTACACGCCAAGCAACGGCCAAGGTGAAGGGTTCAGCGTCACGGTCGAGCACGTCAAGCAGGAAGACGGCCAGTGGGTGCCGACTGGCGAAGGGCCGCGCATGCATCGTACCATTCCGGGCGAACGTGAGCTGCGCGCCGGGCCAGTTGAGCGCGCGGCGCCCGCTGCCGACCCTGAACAGCCGGTGGCGGTTCCCAAGACGGAGAAGCAGGCCGAGCAGCCAACCAAACTCCAAGGAGAAACTGCAGCCGAAGGCCGCGCCCAAGTAGTCGCACAGGAAAAGCAGCGGGCCGACACCCAGGCCAATGAGCGCAAGCTTGCCGAAGCCGAGCGGCAGGCCGGAATCCAGAAGGAAATAGCATCACGCCAAGATGCCAGCTCGGATAATTTCCAGTTGGGGCAGAGTGCCGACGATAGCCTTGCAGGGCAGGGGGATATTTTTAGCCAGCCGGCGACGAATACTCCGAAGGCATTGGATTCGGATGGAGTCAATGCCACACAAAAATCCAAGCCAAAAACCGAGGGGGAAGCCAAGGCATCCCGGGTAGATGCCGCGCGTAAAGGGATATCCGTTGGCCGCACGCCAACATCTGCCGAGCCGGTTATGGTCAAAGACGGCGTGGTGCACATCGGCAAATACCCGGCGCAAAACTTTGAAACCGGCGAGGACGTAACCGTTGCGCCCGACGCGACGCCGACGCAAATCCGCGACGCGCTGGTTGCTGCCGGGGCGATTGGCGCAAAAAATAAAGTATTCGGCCTGAATTCGCCGTTAGCCGATGCCGCCTATTTCCGCGAAACTCTGCCAGAAACTCCTTCCGTTCCGGAGCGGGTTGGCCAGCAGTCGTCGCCAAAGCTGAATGAGCATGAGTTGGCCAAATCAAGGAAGGCAGTGGCAAAGCTGAACGTCGCGCTCGAAAAATCAGGCGTGGAGCCGGTGCAGGCGCTGAAGACGGCGCCGACCGCCGAACATGCCCTAGCCAAGCGAATTGGCAAGGCATTCGGCATCGATGTGCATTTCGTCACCGGCAACACAACGTTCGAAGGCGTCAGCTACAAAGGCACCGCCTACATTTCGAGTAGCTTGCGCAGTCCGGCGCTGGCGATTGCCGGCCATGAAACGCTGCACGCGATGGAGCAGAGCGATCCAGCAATGGGAGAGCGGTTGCGCCAGCAAATTAATCAGTATCTGCTGAAAGATACGGTCGCTAATCGCAGCGACTGGGAGCAGGCCCGTAGTGGCGGCCAGGACGTGTCAGTCCGGACGGCTGAAAGCGAAGTGCTGGCCGATATCAACGGTGCGATGTGGATGGACCCGCAGTTTTGGGGCGATCTGGCGAAGGCCGACGCCAATCTGTTTCGGCAAGTTGCCTATCGTTTCATGCAGGTAGCAACTCGAATCGTGGATAGCTTGGCCGGGACCAACTTCGATCTGCATGCATTGGTGTCGGATGTGGCGGCGGTGCGCGCGATCATGGTGCAGACGTGGGCAGAACACGTTCAGAACAGGGGCGGCCAAGCCAACGAAGAAGAGGCGCAGTTCTCGCGCGCCGATGGCACACTGGACGATGATATTTTGCGCAGCATTGCCTCAATTGGTGACGCATTCCAATTCAAGGCATCGCCCAGCACCACCGTGGAAGGCATTACGCACGATATCCGGCCCGATATCAAGGTGCGCAAGATCACCAACATTCCCGGCGAGACGCGCTATCAATTCGATTTGCCGGACGATACGATGGCGCGCATGATGGTGCGGCCGTTCAATAAATACGGCAGCAGCCTGTACGGCTTCAACTTGAATGACGGCGAGATGGTGAACCGCGAAAGCGATCGCCCCGGAAAAAATGCGGAAGAGGCGCACGGCAAGGACGATGTCTGGATTGACGTGTCACTCCTGAGCGAGGGCGGCAGCTTCGGCGCAGCCCTGTACAACATCGCGGCGAACTATGCCCACAACACCGGCAAGGTGTTCATAGGCGACCCGGCCGGGATTACGGACGAGGCATTGCGCCGGCGACCGGAGCAAATGCTATCGTCGGCACTGAAGTTCGGGACCACGGAACACCTGGCACCGCATCCGCACCAAGTCAGCGGCAAGCGTAGCGCCGGCATTGCGCCGCTCGATTGGGTATATGGCGACCACCTTGGCAATATCCAAAAATTGATTGACGTTAATCTCCAAAATCTTGACAATCAAGGCGGAAATGGAGGAATTCAATACGATGCATCCACTGGACGTTTCACTGGCGCCGACGGAACGCGCCTTACGCGCAAAGATATACGCGGATTGGCAAAAGCTGGGCTGGGTAGAGCAGGAAATGCAGGTGGCGATACACTTGCGCGACACGCTCTCCTCAAGTCATTGCTACAGCCATTACGCGCCGGACAATCCGGACGGCAGCCCCTCGGAGTCTTGGCACATCTTAGCCGGCAGCTGCGCAACCATGTGTCCACCGTGGATCAAGGCTCTGGCGAACTTAAGGGAATCCTCTATAGCCGAACCGGCGACCTAACCGCTGACGGCGCGCTGGGCGACCGCTCCGCGCCCATTATCACTCCCAAGCAACAATCCCTTCCACTGGAAGGCGCCAAGGCCGGCAGCCGGGCTTCATGGGATGCGCCGGAAAACACCCGGCTCGACAACATCATCTACAAGTTGCAGGACAAGCACATCGACCTGCGGCGCGCGGTGCAGGCGATCACCAAGGAATCCGGTCAGATCGCCGACAGCTACGACCCCTATCTGCAGGAAGAACTGTTTCATAGCCGCTCGTCGTCGCGCGTCGAGGCGTTCGTCAACAAAGAGTTGACGCCGCTGCTGAAAAACGCTGTTGCCCGTCAGCTATCGCTGGATGAGATCGACCAATACCTGCATGCGCGCCATGCTAAAGAAGCCAATGCGCTGATCGCCGAGCGCAATCCCGAGATCCCGGACGGCGGCTCCGGCATGACAAACAAGGATGCAGATGCCTATTTTGCCGGCCTGACCGATTCCAAGCGCCGGCATCTGACCGCCGTGGCGGAGAAGGTGGACGCGATCTTGGCGGAAACCCGGCGCCTGTACGCATCCTACGGCCTGGAGTCGGCCGGTACCGTCAAGGAGTGGGGCGACATGTTCAAGCACTACGTACCGTTGATGCGTGAAGACGATGGCGCCGGCATGGGGATCGGACAGGGATTCTCGATCAAGGGCAAGGAAGTCAAGCACCGCACTGGATCGACCCGCTCGGTGGTGAATATTCTGGCCAACATCGCCCTGCAGCGGGAGAAGGTGATTGTGCGCGGCGAGAAGAACCGCGTGGCGGTGGCCTTGGCCGGCTTGGTCAAACTGAATCCGAGCCCGGATTTCTGGACCTTTGCGCCCGTTCCGGAGCGGCGCTACAACGAAGCCACTGGGCTCGTTGAGATGAGCATCAATGGCAACTGGAAGAGCGCAGACAATGTTGTCGTGGCAAAGATCAAGGATTCCAAAGGGGAAATTCAGGAGCGTGCGATCGTATTCAACGAACGGAACGAGCGCGCTTTACGCATGGCCAAGTCCATGAAAAATCTGGACACGGCGCAGCTGAATGGCTTGCTGGGCGTATCCGCGAAGATTACCCGCTACTTTGCTGCGATCAACACCCAATATAACCCGGTATTCGGCGCGACCAACCTGGTGCGCGATATTGGCGAATCTACGCTCAATCTGTCTAGCACGCCTTTAGCGGGCCAGCGCCTGAAGTTGATGAAGAATATTGGCCCGGCACTGGTGGCAATTGGCCGCTCGACCCGCGCTGATCGCAAAGGCAAGACGATTGATTCTGACATGGGCAGGCTGTGGGAGGAATATCGGGCAGAGGGCGGCGCAACGGGATTTCGCGATATGTACGCCAACAGCGCCGACCGCGCCGATGCGATCAAGTCCGCAATGGACCCGACCGCCTGGATGGAAAGCACCGCCGGCAAGATGTTTACTGCAAACGGCGCTCTGAAAGTGCCGATGGCGAAATTGCAGGGCGGCGGCAAGGTGATGCTCGATTTGCTATCCGACTATAACGAGTCGATGGAAAACGCGACCCGGCTGTCAGTCTACAAGATGGCGCGCGAACAAGGTATAAGCAAGCAGCGCGCCGCCAGCATTGCCAAAAATATCACGGTCAATTTCAACAGAAAAGGCCAATCGGCACAGCAGATCGGCGCGCTTTACATGTTCTTCAATGCCGCGGTGCAGGGAACGGCGCGGTTGTCGCAAACATTGTTTACGATGGATGGAGGAAATATCAAGACCGCGCGCCTGACGTCCGCCGGCAAGAAGATCATCGTCGGCGGCATTGCATGGGGAGCGATGCAGGCGGTAATGCTGTCACTGGCCGGATTCGATGATGACGAGCCGCCTGAGTTCATTCGGGAGCGCAACATAATTATTCCTATCGGGAGCAAGAAATACGTCACCATCCCGATGCCGCTGGGCTATCACGCGATTCCGAATATCGGCCGTATTGCTGCCGAGTTTGCGCTGGGCGGCTACAAGAAGCCAACTGATCACGTCCTTCGGTTGCTGGGCGTCATTACGGAGGCATTCAACCCGATCGGCGGCGGCGGGATTTCGGTGCAAGGCTTCACGCCAACCCCGGCCGCACCATTTGTTGCCCTGGCCGTCGACAAGGACTGGACCGGGAAATCGATCTCTAAGCCGACCTTTGACAAACTTGAGCCAGGCTATACCCGCATTAAGAGTACGGCCAGCGCGCCTGCCAAGATGATTGCGGAGGCGATCAACTATCTCTCCGGCGGCACTGAATATGTGGCCGGTAAAGCCAGTCCGACGCCCGACCAGATTGACTATTTATTCGGGCAGGTGACTGGCGGTGTCGGCCGCGAATTGAACAAGGCCGCCCAGTCCGTGACGGCGATTGCAACTGGCGACGACTTGCCGCCACATAAAATCCCGCTGGTCAGTCGCTTCTATGGGGATTCAGAGAATGCCTTTTCAGCAAGCAACAAGTTCTACGCCAATACAACGAAGCTGCACGAGCATGATAAGGAGATCAAAGGCCGGTTGGAGGATCGCCAGCCGATCCAGGAATATATCGACAATAATCCTGATGTGAGCATGATTGGCTACGGGAAAGCGGTCGAAAATCAAATCAAGTTACTGCGCAACCAGCGCAAGCAACTGGAGGCAGAAAACGCATCGCGCGACCAGATCAAGGAGAGTAACGACGCAATCACCAGAAAAATGCAGGAATTCAACGAAAGGATGAAAGAGGTGAACGTGAAGTGATTGCCGTGGTGGGTGCGGGACTGGGATTTTTGCGGAACAGAGCAGTAATTGCGGAACAAAACAAAACGGCACTCATTTCTGAGAGCCGCATGTTTGTTGGTGCCGGGAGCCGGAATCGAACCGGCACGCTGTCTCCAGCGCGGGATTTTGAGTCCCGTGCGTCTACCAATTCCGCCATCCCGGCAACGCATCCCGCAATTATGTACGATACACACCTTATATGCAACAATTTCATGCGGCTGGCATTGGTATGCGCGAGCCCAAAAGCGTATCATCGCGGCCTTGATCTGCGAAATTTGCCTGGGCGTATCCATAAAATGAAATCTAAGAAAATTCGCGAAATGGTGTTGGGGAAGGCGCTCGATCCAATGAAAAGCGAAACGCGGCATTCGCTGGCCTTGGTCGCCTTTCTGGCATGGGTCGGGCTGGGAGCCGATGGCTTGTCGTCCTCGGCTTATGGCCCGGAAGAAACGTTCCGCGCTCTGGGCAGCCACACGCATCTTGGTTTGTACATGGCAATCGCAACGGCGGTTACGGTATTCGTGATCGCTTTAGCCTATAACCAGGTGATTGAATTGTTTCCGACCGGCGGCGGCGGTTACCGTGTCGCTACCAAACTGGTCGGACCCTATATGGGTTTGATTTCGGGATGCGCGCTGATTCTGGATTATGTGTTGACCGTGGCGATTTCGATTGCAGCCGGGGTCGAAGCGCTGGCGTCGCTGCTGCCGTTGGGTTTTCAGCCTTACAAATTATGGGCCGAAGTGCTTTGCACCGGAATCCTGATTGTAATGAATCTGCGCGGCTTGAAAGAGGCAATCAAAATCCTGCTGCCGGTTTTTCTGGGTTTTGTTGCAACCCATTTTGCGCTGATCGCTTATGGCATCCTGGTACATGCATCGAAATTGCCGGATCTGCTGCCGAACACTTTTGCCGAGACCGCCGATCTGGCCAAAAGCATAGGCTGGACTGGCGTTGCAGCGATGCTGATGCTGGCGTATTCGCAGGGCGGCGGCACGTATACCGGACTGGAAGCGGTGTCGAACAACGTCAATATCTTGGCAGAGCCGCGCGTGCGCACCGGCAAGATAACCATGTTCTACATGGCTTTGTCGCTGGCATTTACCGCTGGCGGCATCATTTTGCTGTACTTGCTGTGGGATGCTGCGCCGGTCGAGGGGCAGACGCTGAATGCCTCGACGTTCAAGGCGATTATTGCCAGCATCGGCTTCGGCAGTGCATGGGCCAATCAAATCGTGCTCCTGATTGTCCTGATATTCGAAGCCGGCCTGTTGTTTGTGGCTGCGAACACCGGTTTTTTGGGTGGGCCGGCGGTACTTTCGAATATGGCGACGGATTCCTGGGTGCCGCACAAATTCCGCTACCTGTCGACCCGACTGGTGACGCAAAACGGCATCCTGGTCATGGGCCTGGCGGCGCTGGCGATCCTGTTCTGGACCGGCGGCAGCGTGACCTTGCTGATCGTGCTGTATTCGATCTCGGTTTTTCTGACTTTCGCGATCTCGCTGTTCGGCCTGTGTCTGTATTGGTGGCAAAGTCGCAAGCAGCACCGGCAATGGCGGCGGCGCATGGCGCTTTCCTTGCTGGGCTTCCTGATCTGCGCCTCCATCCTGGTGGTTCTTCTGATAGAAAAGATATCGGATGGCGGCTGGGCGACCGCCGTCATCATCGCGGCCATGGCAGCGCTGTGCATCTATATCCGCAATCATTATCAAGAGACAAAGAACGCAATTCGATCGGTAGATCAGGTGTTTGCGAATCAGCCGTTCGGCAAGCATGTCGGGCCGATAATTCCGAACTCGGAAGATCAGACGGCGGTGTTTATCGTCGGCAGTTCACGCGGCGGCGGCTTGCATGCGTTGCTGTGGGTGCAGCGCATGTTTCCGGGGCATTTCAAGAATTTCATATTCGTCAATGCACGCACGGTGGATTCGCATGCGTACGGCGGCGAGGGCGCGCTGGAGCAGATGCGCAGCGAAGCGAATGCAACCCTGCAGTATTTTATCGATTTTTGCCATAGCCACGGCATGGCGTCGTCTGCCTTCCTCGGTTTCGGTACCGACGTGGTCAATGAGGTGACCAAGCTGTGCGAGCAGATCAATGCGCAATTCCCGAACGTGATCTTCTTTACCAGCAAGCTGATTTTCGAAAACGATAATTGGTTCGCTCGTTTATTGCATAACCAGGCCGCACTGGCGATTCAAAGACGACTGCATTTTGACGGCTTGCAGATGGTTATCTTGCCGATGAAAGTCTAGCCGCCTCGATGCTCAATCTTATCTGGATCAGCTTTTTTATCGTGGCCTTCCTGACCGCGTGTGTGCAGGCGCTGTTTTTTGGACAGGCTGATGTTTTTGCCGCGATTGTCAGGGCGATGTTCGACAGTTCCAAGTCGGCGTTTGAAATTTCGCTCGGACTGACCGGCGTGATGACGCTCTGGCTCGGGATCATGAAAATCGGCGAAAACGCCGGCTTCATGGCGGCGCTGGCGCGCATGCTGAATCCCTTGTTCGCCCGTATTTTCCCGGCCATTCCGCCCGATCATCCGGCGCTGGGCGCGATGACGATGAATATTGCGGCCAATATGCTGGGGCTGGACAATGCCGCCACGCCGATGGGCCTGAAAGCGATGCAGGAACTGCAGACGCTGAACCCGAGCAAGGATACCGCCAGCAATGCGCAGATCCTGTTTTTGGTCATCAATACCGCGTCGGTGACGCTGTTCCCGGTCACCGTGTTTGCCTATCGGGCCCAGCTCGGTGCGGCCGACCCGACCGATGTCTTCATTCCGATTCTGATCGCGACCTATATTTCGACCCTGTTCGGCTTCATTGCGGTGGCGCTGGTGCAGAAGATCAATCTGTTCGATCGCGTGATCCTGTCCTACATGGTCGGGCTCAGCCTGCTGGTGGGCGGCATTACGCTGTGGTTTGCGCGCTTGTCCGCGGCACAGATGCAGGCGCAATCTGCGCTGATCAGCAATTTCCTGCTGTCGTTGCTGGTGGTGGTGTTTATCGGTGGCGCGGCGCTCAAGCGGGTCAATGTGTATGACGCCTTCATCGACGGTGCCAGGGAAGGCTTTGCCACTGCGGTGCGGATTATTCCGTACCTGGTCGCGATGCTGGTCGGGATTGCCGTGCTCAGGGCCAGCGGCGCGCTCGATCTGCTGATGAATGGCATCCGGGCGCTGGTTGCGCTGGCCGGTTGGGATACCCGTTTCGTCGACGGCGTGCCGACCGCGCTGATGAAAACCCTGTCCGGCAGCGGCGCGCGCGGGATGATGATCGACACCATGAAAACCCAGGGCGCCGATTCGTTTGCCGGCCGCCTGGTGTCGGTGATACAGGGCAGCACCGAAACCACGTTCTATGTGCTGGCGGTGTACTTCGGCTCGGTCGGCATTAAGCACACGCGCCACGCGGTGCAGTGCGGACTGTTTGCCGACCTGGTCGGCTTTATCGCGGCGGTGGCGGTGGCTTACCTGTTTTTCGGCTAACGAGGGATCGCGATCCACTCATGATCGGTCGCCTGTTTGATGCGGCCGCTTTCATACATTCAGGCTTGGGTACGCCGACTTGCGGCGATACGTGCGGCCCGCCAGCCAGCAGCCGAGCCCGGCAAGGGCAAAACCGAGCTGGCCGAGCGCCAGCCAGAGTACCGAAATGTCGAGCAGCGGCGCGATCACGCCGGCAACCAAAGCAGCCAGCATGGTTTGGAAGAAGGATTGGCAGGAAGCGACGATGCCGCGAATCTCCGGGAACAGATCCATCACCATCAGAGTGGCGCCGGGAGCGACGATCGACATGCCAAAGGTATAGAACATCAGCGGCGCCACCGACCACGGCAATGCCGGCGGCAAGAACAGATGGTATGCCACGTTGAACAGGCCGGCCCCGACCAGGAATGCGAATCCGACCAGAACCTGCTGCGGGATGGTGATGCGGCCGGCCAGCCGGTTGGCAGTCAGCGCGCCCAGAAAAATCCCCGCCACGGTCGGAATGAATTGCCAGCCAAATTGATGCGTGCCCAGGCCGAGATGGCGGGTAATAAATGCCGGTGCAGCGGCAACATACAGAAACAGACCGGCAAAATTGAAGGCCAGCGTGCCTGCCTTGCAATGAAACAGCGGCGAACGGAAAACTTTGCGGTAGCTATTCGACAGGAAGCGCAGATTGAACGCTTGCCGCCTTTCGGGCGGCAGCGATTCCGGCAAATGGCGGGTGCAATACCACAGCAGCAGCGCAGTGTAGGAGAACATGAATAGGAATATCGCGCGCCAGTCCAGCAACTGGACGATCCAGCCGCCGATCACCGGAGCAATGGCTGGCGCGATCGAGAAAATCATCGTCACCAGCGACAGCAGGCGCTGCGCCGGCGCGCCGGTATACAGGTCGCGGATGATCGCGCGGCCGATCACGATTCCGGCGCCGGACGACATGCCCTGCAGAATGCGGAACGCCCACAGGTATTGAACGCTGTGGGAGGCCGCGCAACCGAGCGAAGCCAGCGCGAACACCGCCAGCGCGCCGAGGATGAGGTTGCGCCGGCCGAAGGCGTCCGACAGCGCGCCATGCCACAGGATCATGACCGCGAACGAGAACATGTAGGCGGTCAGCGTCTGCTGCACCTCGATCGGGCTGGCCCGCAGCGCCGCCTGCATGCTGGGGAAGGCCGGCAGGTAGGTATCGACCGAAAACGGGCCGAGCATGGCCAGCGCGGCCAGCATCAATGCCAGCGCGCCGGTACCCGGCAGCGCGACCCGGAGGGCGCTGGAAGACGGGCTGGTTTCGGATGGCATGGTCGGGATTCCTTCCGGCGGGGCGGCATCGGACGGTTCCCGAGCCGATTGCCCCATTGATGATGTGTGCGGAGGTATAAGTAGATATTGCTGCCATTCTGCACTATTTCATTGGCGCTTCAAAAATACGCTATGCAGTATATTTTCGGGTCAAAAATGCCTGCAAAAAGCGCCGCCTCAAGAAGTTCTGCCTCAATCTTCCCTGGGCTTGGCTTCTTCGCGCCGGTTGAAGCCGGCCACCATGTCGAAGCGGAACAGCCGGCATTCCAGCGCGCCGTTGAAGAACGGCGTCTTGCGCGCTTCCTTCAGGCGCAGCATCTTCGGCAGCGTCAGGTCGGCCGAGAACAGGAACACTTTCCAGCCGGCGAAGCGTTGCTTCAGGGTGGTGCTGAATGCGCTGTAAAAGGCGCGGGTCAGGTCATCGGCTTCGACGCTGCTGTCGCCGCGCACGCCGATCCGTTCGCCGTACGGCGGGTTGGTCAGCAGGATGCCGGGAATCTCGGTCGGCGGCTTGACTTCTTGCGCCTCGATCTGCTTGAGCGGCAGCTCGAACAGGATGCCGGCGCGGCGCAGGTTTTCGCGCGTCATCGCGATCATGTCGCCGGAGATGTCGCTGCCGAAAATGCTCGGCGCGCCCGGCAGCGGCAGCGGCTTGACGCTGCCCTTGATCGCTTGCCAGGCGGCGCTGTCGAAGCCGTGGAACTTCTCGAACGCGAAGCTGCGCCGGGCGCCGGGCGGGATGTCGGCCAGCATTTGCGCGGCTTCGGCCAGGATGGTGCCGGAGCCGCACATCGGGTCGAACAGCGGAATGCCGGGTTTCCAGCCTGTCACCCGCAACAATCCTGCCGCCAGGTTTTCGCGCAGCGGCGCGTCGCCGGTGTCGAGCCGCCAGCCGCGCTTGAACAGCGCTTCGCCGGAAGTGTCCAGATACAGCGTGAAATGGCGCGCATCGAGGAAGCCGACGATGCGGATGTCCGGGCTGTGGGTGTCGACCGACGGCCGCTTGCCGAACTGGTCGCGGAAACGGTCGCAAATCGCATCCTTGATCTTCAGCGTGGTGAATTCGAGGCTCTTCAGCGGCGACTTGATCGCGGTGACATCGACCCGGATCGTGTGGTCGACGCTGAACCAGTCTTCCCATTCCTGCGCCAGCGTCAGGTCGTAGATATGGTTTTCATTCAGGTAGCTGATGTGCGCCATGCGCATCAGCACGCGCGAGGCGATGCGCGAATGCAGGTTGATCCGGTAGGCGTCGGTCAGCTCGCCCGAGCAATGGACGCCGCCGGGCACCTGGTTGTGGACTTTCAGCGTCGGCGTGTATTGCTGAGCGATTTCCAGCAGTTCTTCGGCCAGTGCTGCTTCCA
Organism: Herminiimonas sp. CN; assembly: GCF_000622895.1. Lineage (GTDB taxonomy): Bacteria > Pseudomonadota > Gammaproteobacteria > Burkholderiales > Burkholderiaceae_D > AVCC01. The sequence continues at coordinate 30,973 of NZ_AVCC01000004.1, read as the reverse complement.
GGCCGCGCGGGCAAGGACAAAAATAGGAATGTGCCATGGGGGAACCCTTTATCCGTTATGTTGCAAAATTATTCGGGCGCAGCGCCAACCCCGATGGCTGGCGCTGCGTTGTGATGCAGTGATGATAGGAAGTTGCGGCGTGCGTTGCCTATTTCAATAATGCCCGCTCGACGAAATCCAGCCGGTCCTGGCCCCAGAAGCCTTCGCCGTCGACCACATACCAGGGCGAGCCGAAGACATTGGCGGCCAGCGCGTCGTCGGTGTAACGGTCATACTGGCTCTGCACCGCGCCGGTTTCGGCGGTTTTCAGCAGCATCCTGCCGTCCAACTCGCAACCCTTGCAGTCATTGGCCAGTGCCGCCAGCGTGTCGGCATCGGCGATGTTTTTTTCTTCCGCCCACAGTGCGCGCATGACCGCGCCGGTCAACGCCATTGCCGCCGCATTGCCGTGCGCCAGTTGGGTGGCGACGATCAGTCTGGCGGCCGCATCGCCGGACACCGGAAAGAACTGCGGCTGCAGATTCAGCGGCAGTTGCAGATAATCGCTCCAGCGCTGCAACTCGAGCAGCCGGTAAGCCTGCCGCTGCGGCGCCCGCTTTGCCAGCGGCAGCCCGCCGGAGAGGGAAAACACCTTGCCGAGATCGCACGGCTTGACCTCGATGTGCGCGCCGTGCCGTTCTGCCAGCGCCGCCAGCCGCGCATGGCCCAGATAAGCCCACGGCGATTGCGGCGCGAAATAGTATTCACAGGTTTTTGTCATGACGGGTTCGACTCAAGCTTAAAACGGTTTCACAACGACCAGCACGACCGCCGCCAGCAAGGCGAGCACCGGGATTTCATTGAACCAGCGGAACCAGGTGTGGCTGCGCGTGTTGCGCCCCAGCTCGAACTTCTTCAGCATCAGGCCGCACGCATGGTGGTAGCCCAGCATCAGCAGCACCACGACCAGCTTGGCATGCAGCCAGCCATTGCCAGGGCCCTTGCCGATGCCGTAACCGAGCCACAGCCACAGGCCGAAAGCCACTGCCGGAATGGCCAGAACGGTCATGAAACGGTACAGCTTGCGCGCCATCATGAGCAGGCGGGTGGTCGCAACCGGCTCGCTTTCCATCGCCAGGTTGACGAAGATGCGCGGCAGATAGAACAGGCCGGCGAACCAGGAGGCGACGAAGACGATGTGCAGCGATTTGATCCAGAGCATGCGGTTTCTTTCTGATAGCTATTTTATTGGCGCACTTCGCCGTGGTGGAGCGGGGGTTTCGCGGGGCATTGCCCCGCGCCTGCGCAACGGTGTTGCCTTGCAAGGCAACACTCCGTCTGCATGGCAAATTTATTCACGAATTTCCCCATGGTGGAGCAGGGATTTCGCGGAACATGTTCCGCGCCTGCGTAACGGTGCCGCCTCGCAAGGTGGCACTCCGTCTGCATGGCACTTATTCACGAATTTCCCCATGCCCGAGCACGATGTATTTCAGCGAGGTCAGGCCTTCCAGCCCGACCGGGCCGCGCGCGTGCAGCTTGTCGTTCGAGATGCCGATTTCGGCTCCCAGCCCGTATTCGAAGCCGTCGGCGAAGCGGGTCGAGGCATTCACCATCACCGAAGCCGAATCGACTTCGCGCAGAAAGCGCAGCGCGCGCGAATAGTCTTCGGTAATGATGGCGTCGGTATGCCTGGAGGAGTAGGTGTTGATGTGGTCGATCGCCTGCTCGATGTCGCCGACGATTTTCACCGCCAGGATCGGCGCCAGGTATTCGGTCTGCCAGTCTTCCTCGGTGGCGGCGGCCAGGTGCGGGTAGCCGGCCAGAATGATCTGCGCTTCGGCATCGGCGCGCAATTCGACCTGCTTGCCGGCGAACAGCGCGGCCAGTTGCGGTAGCGCTTCGGCGGCGACGCTGCGCGCCACCAGCAGGGTTTCCATCGTGTTGCAGGTGCCGTAGCGGTGGCATTTGGCGTTGAAGGCAACCGCTGCCGCCTTGGCCAGATCGGCACGGTCGTCGATGTAGACGTGGCAGATGCCGTCCAGATGCTTGATCATCGGCACCCGGGATTCGCGCATCAGGCGCTCGATCAGGCCCTTGCCGCCGCGCGGCACGATCACGTCCACATATTCCGGCATGGTGATCAGTTCGCCCACTGCGGCGCGGTCGGTGGTTTCGACGATCTGCACCGCGTCCTGCGGCAGCCCGGCGGCGGCCAGCCCTTCCTGGACGATTTTTGCCAGCGCCTGGTTGCAGTGGATCGCTTCCGAGCCGCCGCGCAGGATGGTCGCATTGCCGCTCTTGATGCACAGGCCGGCCGCGTCCACCGTGACGTTCGGGCGCGCCTCGTAAATGATGCCGATCACGCCCAGCGGCACCCGCATCTGGCCGACCTGGATTCCGCTCGGGCGGTATTTCAGGTTCGAGATTTCGCCGATCGGGTCGGACAGCGCGGCGATCTGCTCCAGCCCTGCGGCCATGGTCGCAATCGCCTTGTCAGACAAGCTCAGGCGGTCGAGCATCGCATCGGTCAGGCCGCTGGTGCGCGCCGCCGCCATATCCTGTTCGTTGGCGACGCGCAGCAACGCCGCATCGCGCCGGATCGCGCCGGCGATCGTCAGCAGCACCTGATTCTTGGCGGCAGTGTCGGCTTTCGCCATCGCGCGGGAAGCGCTCCGGGCCTTCTGGCCGAGGTCGTGCATGTAGTGTTTGATGTCCATGGTTTCTTCTTTTGATGCGGGTGTTGTTTCGATGCGTTTTGTCGTTAATGGCCGCGCGCCACTTTCAAGCCCAGTTGCAGCAGCGCATCCCAGGCGTCGCCGCAAAAGGCCGGGGCGCGCAAGCCCTTGATCATCTTATCGACTTGCGCCGCTTCCTGCAGAGCGGCCTGCAGCGTTTTCAGCGACAGCCGGCGCAGCGCCGGTTGCATCAGTTTTTCGCGCGGGCCCCAGATCCGGTATTCCTTGAGCAGCTGGCCCAGTGCACGGCCTTGTTCGATGCCCGACTGCAGCTTGAGCAGCGTGCGGATTTCTTCGCTGACGGCCCACAATACCAGCGGCAGCGCCTCGCCTTCGCCTTTCAGGCCTTCCACCATGCGCACCAGGCGCGTCACGTCGCCGCCCAGCATCGCTTCGTTGAGCTTGAACACGTCATAGCGCGCCACATTCAATACCGCATCCTGGATTTGCTCGAAACTCAGTTTGCCCGGCGGATGCAGCAGGCCGAGTTTCTGGATTTCCTGGTGGGCGGCCAGCAGATTGCCTTCCACCCGGTCGGCGATGAAGTCCACGCTGTGGCGCTCGGCGCTCTGCTGTTGCGCCGCCAGCCGGACGCCGATCCAGGCCGGCAGTTGCGCGCGCTCGACCAAGGGGATGTCGAGATACACGGCGGCTTGCTGCAGGGCGCTGACCCAGGCCGCTTTTTGGGTGGCCCAGTCGAGCTTCGGCAGCGTGATGAGGGTGACGCTATCGCTGCCCTTGCCGCCGGCCTGCCCGCCCATGGCAGCAGCATACTGCTGCAGCGCTTGGCCGCCGTCCTTGCCCGGCTTGCCGGTCGGAATCCGCAACTCGATCAGTTTCCGGTCGCCGAACAGCGATTGCGACTGGCTGGCGGCCAGCAGTTCGCCCCACTTGAAGCTGCGTTCCACCGTCAGCACTTCGCGTTCCGAGAAGCCCTGGGCGCGCGCCGTCTTGCGGATCTTGTCTGCCGCTTCCAGCGCTAGCAAGTGCTCGTCGCTGCTGATTACGTACAGCGGCGCCAGCGGTTTGGCCAAATGGGCATCCAGTGCATCGGATCGCAGCTGCATCGGCGCCCCCTACTGCGGGCGGATGGCGGACATGCGGCGCAGGATTTGCTGCACCAGATCGTTCTGCATGTCGCGGTACAGCATCGCCTCTTCGCCTTCCTTGGCCAGCGTTTGCGTGTCGTCGTAGTTCATGTCGCGCGTCAGCCGGATCTCGGTCGGCGCCAGCAGCTCATTATTCTTGCCGTCCCTGACGCGGAACCTGAAGGCGTAAGCCAGCGTGTATTCGCGTACCCGACCCTGGTTGTTGAGCGACAGCACGGATTTTTCGCGCGTTTCCGACAGCACGTCCAGGATGCCCTCCGCATCCCTGGCATCGGTCACGATGACGGTGCTGCCGGCACCGCGGATATTGCGCTTGAGCGAGTTACCCAAGGTCGAGGTGTCGGCAAAGCCGAGATATATCGTCTTGAAAGGCAATGCCATGTCGGCCGCGCCGCGCAAATGGAAGCCGCAGGCGGACAGCAATGCGGCCAGCAGCAGGCCGAGAATGTACTTCAGTAATGCAGGACGGCCTGACGTCATGAGCAATTCCGGTTGGTGTTGAAGTTATGCAATAGCTTAGGCAACAATGTTGACCAGCTTGCCCGGCACCACGATGATTTTTTTCGGCGCGCCTTCAAGGTAGCGCTGGACATTTTCATTGGCCAGTGCGGCGGTTTCAATGGTCGCCTTGTCGGCATCCTTGGCCACCGTAATGCTGCCGCGCAGCTTGCCGTTGACCTGGATCATCAGCTCGATTTCGGCCTGTTCCAGCGCGGCCGGATCGACCTGCGGCCAGGCCGCATTCAGGATGTCGCCATGCGCACCGGCAAAGCCGAGCTCCTGCCACAGCGTGTGGGTGATGTGCGGCGCGACCGGGTACAGCACGCGCAGGAAGATCGACAAGCCCTCGGCGACGACCGCGCTGGACGCAGCGCTGTCGGTCAGCCTGGCGGCTTCCAGCGTATTCAGCATTTTCATGCAGGCCGAGACCACGGTGTTGTACTGGATGCGCTTGAGGTCGTGATCGGCCTGCTGCAAGATCTTGTGGATTTCGCGCCGCAGTGTTTTTTGCGCGTTGTCCAGGCTGGCGTTGTCTACAGCGCCGGCAGCCGCGACACGGCCCGCTTGCGCATAGGCGAAAGCCCACACCCGGCGCAGGAAGCGGTTGGCGCCTTCGACCCCGGTGCCCGACCATTCCAGCGTCTGCTCCGGCGGCGCGGCGAACATCGTAAACAGGCGCGCGGTATCGGCGCCGTACTGGTCGATCTGGGCTTGCGGATCGATGCCGTTGTTTTTCGACTTCGACATCTTCTCGGTGCCGCCGATGGCGACCGGCTGACCGTCGGATTGCAGTTTGGCGGCCAGCGGGCGGCCTTTCTCGTCCAGTTCCAGCGCGATGTCCGCCGGGTTGTACCAGGTCTTCTTGCCGCTTTCTTCTTCGCGGTAATAGGTTTCATTGAGCACCATGCCCTGCGTGAGCAGGTTGACGAACGGTTCGTCGAACTTGACCAGGCCGAAGTCGCGCATCACCTTGGTCCAGAAGCGCGCGTACAGCAGATGCATCACCGCATGCTCGATGCCGCCGATGTACTGGTCCATCGGCATCCAGTAATCGTTGCGGGCGTCGACCATCGCGTTGCCCGAGCCCGGCGAGGTGTACTTCATGTAATACCAGGACGAATCGACGAAGGTATCCATGGTGTCGGTTTCGCGCCGCGCCGGCTTGCCGCATTGCGGGCAATCGACGTGCAGGAATTGCTCGTGCTTGTTGAGCGGGTTGCCGCTGCCGTCCGGCACGCAGTCTTCCGGCAACACCACCGGCAGGTCCTGTTCCGGCACCGGCACCGCGCCGCAGTCGGCGCAGTGGATGATCGGGATCGGCGTGCCCCAGTAGCGCTGGCGCGAGATGCCCCAGTCGCGCAGCCGGTAGGTGATTTTCTTTTCGCCCAAGGCCAGCGCGGCCAGGGCGGCGGCGATCGCATCGACTGCGTCCTGATACTTCAAGCCGTCGTATTTGCCGGAATCGATGCAGTGGCCGGCTTCCTTGTCGCCGTACCAGTCGTGCCAGGCCTCGTCCGAGAAGGTCTTGCCGTCGACCGCAATGACTTGCCGGATCGGCAGCAGGTATTTTTTGGCAAACGCGAAATCGCGTTCGTCGTGCGCCGGCACCCCCATCACCGCGCCGTCGCCGTAGGTGATCAGCACGTAATTGCCGACCCAGACCTCAATCAGCTTGCCGGTCAACGGATGCTTGACTTGCAAGCCGGTCGGCATGCCTTTCTTTTCCATCGTCGCCATGTCGGCCTCGGCCACGCCGCCGAGCTTGCATTCGGCGATGAATTCGGCCAGTTCCGGGTTGCTGGCCGCGGCAAAGGCGGCCAGCGCGTGTTCCGGCGCTACTGCGCAGAAAGTCACGCCCTTGATGGTGTCGGCGCGGGTGGTAAACACCCACAGCTTGCCGTCCTGGATCAGCTTGCCGTCGGCGTCTTGGATCTCATGCGGGAAGGCGAAGCGCACGCCGGTCGATTTGCCGATCCAGTTGGCCTGCATCAGGCGCACCCGCTCCGGCCAGCCGGGCAGCTTGTGGTCGACGTATTCCAGCAGTTCCTCCGCATACGCGGTGATCTTCGCGTAGTACATCGGAATTTCGCGTTTTTCGATCAGCGCGCCGGAACGCCAGCCGCGGCCGTCGACCACCTGCTCGTTGGCCAGCACGGTCTGGTCGACCGGGTCCCAGTTCACGGTGCCGGTTTTCTGGTAGATGATGCCTTTTTCCAGCATCTTCAGGAACATCCACTGGTTCCATTTGTAGTATTCGGGCGTGCAGGCGGTCATTTCGCGCGACCAGTCGATCGCCAGTCCCATCGATTCCATCTGCTCTCTCATGTGGGCGATGTTGGCGTAGGTCCATTGCGCCGGCGGCACGTTGTTGGCCATCGCGGCGTTTTCGGCCGGCATGCCGAACGCATCCCAGCCCATCGGCATCAGCACGTTGTAGCCGTTCATGCGCAGATAGCGGTACATCACGTCATTGATCGTGTAGTTGCGCACATGGCCCATGTGCAGCTTGCCGGACGGGTAGGGCAGCATCGAGCAGGCGTAATACTTGCCTTTCGGGAAGCGCGGGTCGTGTTCGACCGCTTTGTAGGCGTCGATCGCCTTCCAGTGGGATTGGGCGGCTTGTTCGACCTCGGCGGGGCTGTATTTTTCTTGCATGACGGGAGCGGGCTTGAAGTGGCTGTGAGCCGTGCATTATACCGGTTCAATCCCGCGCAATAGCGTCGGCGCTCAGAGCAGGATCAGTTCCAGCGCCGGTTTTTCGCCGTAATCGGCGTAGCGGTCGTTGATCGCTTCGATGCAGAACGCCAGATCGTCGAGAATCTCAGGCGCCTGCGCGCGCATGTGCTCGGCCTGCTGCACTTCGATGCGCAGCACTTCGTCCGGTTTCAGGCGGAAGGTCGACATGCCGTCATCGTCGCGCAGGTAGCTCAGGCAATCGACCCAGGCGTTCATGTTGCGGCCGTAAAATTCGGGAAAGCCGAACAGGCGCTGGCTTTCGTCGTGGAAAGCATCCCAACTGGTGATGGCTTCGCCGTTCAGGCGGACTGTGGGCATCGCGTCATCTCCTTCTGCCGATAGTATTTAATGGAGTATGTCAACAAATCTTGCGTTTATCACGCAATTTCATTGCGTGCTTTAAAAATACATTATCCAGTATGTTATTTCGCCGATGCTGCCGCCTTGGTATCGGTGACGAAGCCGAGCTTGGACAGGCCGTTGCCTTGCGCTGCCGCCATGACCTGGGCGATGACTTCGTAGCGGGTTTCCTTGTCGGCGCGCAGCTGCAGCTCTGGCTGCGGCTGCTTTTGTGCTGCAGCGGCAAACTTGGCCGGCAGCGCATCCTGCGCGATGGCGTCGTTGTTCCAGAAAATGGCGCCGCCGGCATCGATCGACAGCGAAATCGTTTCCGGTTTTTCGGGCGCCGCCGCCGACTGCGCGCTCGGCAGGTCGAGCTTGATCGCATGGGTAAACAGCGGCGCCGAGAGGATGAAAATCACCAGCAGCACCAGCATCACGTCCACCATCGGCGTGACATTGATTTCTGCCATCGGGGCCTGGTGCCGGTTGTCGTTGAATCCGCCGAAAGACATGGTGTGCTCCAGAGTGAGAGGTGCCAAATGGCGTTTTATTTGCCGACGCGGGCGCCGGTGGTCAGGTAGGCGTGCAGGTCATGGGCAAACGCGTCGAGTTCGGCCAGCGTGAGCCGGTTGACGCGGGTGAATGCGTTATATGCCAGCACCGCCGGAATCGCCACCACCAGCCCGAGCGCGGTCATGATCAGCGCTTCGCCGACCGGCCCGGCAATCTTGTCGATCTGGATGGTGCCGGCCGCCGATACCGCGATCAGCGCATGGTAAATCCCCCACACGGTGCCGAACAGGCCGATGAAAGGGGCGGTGGAGCCGACCGAGGCCAGCAGGGTCAGGCCGTTTTCCAGCCGCGAGGAAACCCGGTTGATTTCCTGGCGCAAGGTGCGGGTGATCAGTTCGCCCGGGTCGGTGGCGGTATTGAGCGAGGCGGCGGTATCGGCCTGCTGGTGCAGATTGGCGGCCTCGGCGCTTTGGGTGACCAGCGGAATGAAGATGTTTTCCGTGTCCTGCTGGCGCACCACGTTGATGGCGTCGGGCAGCGTCGGCGCTTTCCAGAAGCCTTCCAGCGCCACGGCCGCCTTGCGGATGCGCCATGCGCTCCACGCCTTGGACAGGATGAAATACCAGCTGCTAATCGACATCAGCAGCAATGCGTAGGCGGCCGCATGGCTGACGGCGTCGCCTTGCGACCAGTAGTGGGCAAGTCCGAGGGTTTGATTCATGGCGGAGTAGGGTGATTGGATCAGGAAAGGTTAATCCTGCAGTGTATACGGAATGGAAATCTGATACCACTCGGAAACCGCCTTTCCATCCTGGGTAGCGGCAACGAAGCGCCAGTTGCGCACTGCCGTCAGTGCGGATTGATCGAGCAGCGCATGGCCGCTGGATGTAACGATTTGCACATCGCCGGCGCTGCCGTCGGCCGTGACCAGTACCTGCAGCACGGCGGTGCCTTGCTCGTTGAAGCGGCGCGACATCAGCGGGTATTCCGGCTTGCGATTGTGGGCTGCATAGGCGGCAGGGATGGCAACGCCGGTTTTTGCGGTAGCCGCCGTTGCCTCCGGCGCGCGGCTCGGGACGGCGGGGTCGGGCTGCGCGACCGGCTGCTGCGGCGCGGCAGCCGGCGTGCTTGGCGGCGTTGCGGGCGGCAGGTTCGATGCCGGCGCAGCCGGCTTGCGAGCGGGGGCAAGCCGCCGGGGCTGCGGTTTTTGCGGCCGGACCGGCGGTGGCAGCGCGTGGCTGCCGGCATGCGGCGGTGCCGCCGGCGTGCTGACGGTCGCGCTATGCAGCGCGACGATCAGCACCGGATCAGGCCGGTGGGATTGGAACAACGGCGCCAGCCAGACTGCCGCCGAGGCGATCAGCGCCAGATGCAGGGCGCTGGCGCCCAGCAGCGCGACCGCCGCGCTGCGCTGTGGATTCCGGCGAGCAGTCATCTGGAGTCAGCGGCCGCACCGGCCTGCGAATATACGTCCGGCCTAGCGCAGGCCGAGCACGTCCTGCATGTCGTACAGGCCGTTCGGCTTGTCGGCCAGAAAGCGCGCGGCCCGCAACGATCCGTGCGCATACGTCACGCGGCTGGACGATTTGTGGCTGATTTCGATGCGCTCGCCGATGCCGGCAAACAGCACCGTATGGTCGCCGACGATGTCGCCGCCGCGAATGGTGGCAAAGCCGATCGAGGATGGATCGCGCGGGCCGGTGATGCCTTCGCGCGCATACACCGCGCATTCATCCAGGTTGCGCCCGAGCGCGTCGGCAATGACTTCGCCCATTTTCAGCGCGGTGCCGGACGGTGCATCGACCTTGTGGCGGTGATGCGCTTCGATGATTTCGATGTCATAGCCTTCGGCAAAGCTTTTGGCCGCCATTTCGAGCAGCTTCAGCGTCACATTGACGCCGATGCTCATGTTGGGAGCGCACATGATCGCGGTTTTTTTTGCGGCTGCAGCAATCGCTGCCTTGCCGGCCTCATCGAAGCCGGTGGTGCCGATGATCATCTTGATGCCGTGCGCGGCGCAATATTCGAGATGCTTGAGGGTGCCTTCCGGGCGGGTGAAGTCGATCAGGTATTCGGCCCCGGCCAGGCCGCTGGCCAGATCGGATTCGATCAGCACGCCTTGGGCAGCGCCCAGAAAGGCGCCGGCATCGGTGCCGATCGAGGGCGCCTGCGCGATGTCGAGCGCGCCCGCCAGAATGGCGTCGTCGGCGTTATGGATGGCTTCGATCAGCATCCGGCCCATGCGGCCGGATGCGCCGGCGACGGCGATTTTCATTGGATTCATGCGGTTTATCGATAATTATTTGATGGCAGCGGCTGCCGGGGCTGTTGTGTCGTCCGGCGCGCCGCCGGCTATGCGCGAGATGTAGTCCTGTTCGGTCGGCAAGTCGCCGCCCTCAAAGCGTTCCAGCAGATCATCCTTGAAGTACACGGCGACGCGGCTGGCGGTGATTTCGCCGTTGCCTTTCTGAATCTGAAACGGGTAATGCCAGCGGTCGGCGTGGAAAATATCGCTGAGCATCGGTGTGCCGAGCACGAAGCGGACCTGATCGCGCGTCATGCCTTCCCTGAGCTGGGATATCATTTCCCTCGATACGAAATTACCCTGCTGAATGTCGATCTTGTAAGGGGAAAAAACACCCAGTACACGGCGGATGCCGGTCGGGCCGCTGGTCTGGGTCCCGGTGGCGGCATCGGGCGCTGCCGCAGAAGCGGCTTTGACCGGAGTTGCGGCCGTGGTCTTGGCCAGGGGCGCATCGTCCATCAGCGGGTTCTTGGTGGCGCATCCGGCCAGAGCCAGGCACAGGCCGGCAATCAGCAGGACGGCACGGGAAGAGGGGGAGTGCAGCAATCGCATAAGGTATCTCGATTCAATGGCGCTAAAGCGCACTATGATAAAACAGAACTGCCCGAATCTTATTCCATTTCCAAATCAGCCGTACACTTTGTCCGTTTCGCCTGCTTGTGCCTTTGCGATCAAGAAAGAAAAATTTCCCGCAACGGGCAAGAAGCGGGCAATAAGCGCAGCGGATATGTGGATGCATGCATTGCCAGTCCGCGCTATGATTTCGCCCATGAACATGATCCATAACCCCAACGACTTAAAAGCCAGCGGCCTGAAGGCCACCTTACCGCGCCTGAAGATTCTCGATATTTTCCAGAACAGCGCGGTGCGCCACCTGACGGCCGAAGATGTGTACAAGATATTACTGGCTGAAAATATGGATGTCGGTCTGGCTACCGTGTATCGGGTACTGACGCAATTCGAGCAGGCCGGTTTGCTCAACCGCAACTATTTCGAGACGGGCAAGGCGATCTTCGAACTCAATGAGGGCGCGCATCACGATCACCTGGTCTGCCTCGACTGCGGCCGGGTGGAAGAGTTCTACGATGAAGAAATCGAGAAGCGCCAGAAAAAAATCGCGGCCGATCGCGGTTTTCACATCTCCGAGCATGCGCTGGCGCTGTACGGCAATTGCATCAAGACCGATTGTCCGTACCGCACTAAATAGCGCACCGGGTTAATGGCTGGACCGATGTTTGCATGCTCCCGGCGCATGCGCACAATATGCCCGCAATACACCCAAAAGGCGGATATATAAAACTGGCAGTATATTTATCATGCGCAACAAGTATGTGCGGTGGATGCCATGAAAATGGCAATACTCCTTGTTTTTACGAAATCATCCGGAGCGCCGGGCCGGCTCCTGCCTGGCGTGGACAAGTACGCAACCAGTACACAGCATCAGTGACTTAACGCATTCGACAGCAGTTTGGCGGTGATATCCACCATCGGTATCACGCGTTCGTACGCCATCCGGGTCGGCCCGATTACGCCCAGCGTGCCGACAATGCGGCCGTTGACTTCGTAGGGTGCGGTGACGATGCTGGTGTCGTCCATCGGCATCAGCTGCGATTCGCCGCCGATGAAAATCTGTACCCCGGTGGCCTTGCTGGACATGTCGAGCAATTGCATCAGGCCGGTTTTTTGCTCGAACATGTCGAACAGTTTGCGCAGCGAGCCCATGTTGGCGGCCAGGTCGCCCACATGCAGCAAGTTGCACTCGCCCGAGATCACCACATCTTCGCTGTCATCGGTCATTGCTTCGCTGCCGGCTTCCACCGCGGCCTGCATCAGGCGCGTCATGTCGTCGCGCAGGCTGCGCAATTCGTTTTGCAGCCGCAGCCGCACCTCGTCGAAGCTCAATCCGCCGTAATTCTGGTTAATGTAATTGGCGGCCTGCACCAGCTGTGCCGGGGTGTAATCGACTTCGGTCAGCAGCAGGCGGTTCTGCACGTCGCCGCCCGGGCTGACGATCACCAGCAGTATCCGTTTTTTTGACAGGCGCAGAAATTCGATCTGCTGAAATACCGATTCATGCCGCGGCGTCAGCACCACGCCGGCGAACTGCGACAGCGAAGACAGCACCTGGGCTGCATTGGTGATGATTTTTTGCGGCGATTTGCCGGACAGCGTGGCTTGCATCCTGGATTCGACCGCAGTCTCGTCGAAGGCTTGCACCGTCAGCAGGGTATCGACGAAGACCCGATAGCCGCGCGGCGTCGGAATCCGTCCGGCTGACGTATGCGGGCTGACGATGAAGCCCATTTGCTCCAGGTCGGACATGACATTGCGGATGGTGGCGGGCGACAAATCCAGCCCCGACAGTTTCGACAAGGCGCGCGAGCCGACCGGCTGGCCGTCTGCGATATAGCGTTCGACCAGGGCCTTCAGCAGGGTTTGTGCACGGATATCGAGTTGCATAGGTTTATAGAAAGAGAGCGGGTTGACTTTTACCTACATGGGGGCGGCAGCCGCGATTGGCAACATGAATTATGGGCCGATCGGATCAAGCAGCCAGCGTTCGAGTTCATGCAGCGTGGTGCAGACCGCGTCCGGATGGATATCTGCCGTCAGGCTGCGCCCGAAGCGGTTCATCCAGACGCCGCGCAATCCGGCATTTTGCGCGCCTTGCACGTCCAGCAGCAGATCGTCGCCGACATATACCGCCTGCTGCGGCTGGACCGCGAGGGCGGCGCAGGCCGCATGAAAAATTTGCGGATCGGGTTTGGCGCGGCCGAAGCGGTGCGCCGCAATCGAGGCCTGGAAATGGTGCGCGATGCCGATGGCCTGCAGATCGGCAAAACCGTTCGAAATCGAGCCTACCGCCAGCCGCGCATTCAGCCTGAGCAGTCCCGGCAGCACATCCTCGAACGGCGTGACCGCACTGCGCGCAGTGGAGAAGACCGCCATTGCCTGGTCAACCCTGGCAATATCCGCGCCGACCTGGCGGAAGGCTTCGCACAGCGTTGCATGGCGCAAGCCCCACAGGTCGATGCGGTAGCGCGGCTCGGCTTGCATCAGCGCCTGCCGGCGAGCCCGCAGCATGTCGATCGTATAACGCTCGGCTACCGCCGGCGCATGCGCGGCCAGCCAGTCGTGCAACAGGTTTTCAGCCCGCTCCAGTACCGGGACGATCGGCCACAAGGTGTCATCGAGGTCGAACAGCACAGCTTTGATCGGAGTTTTCAAAATGCTTATCTTTCACATCCTTCAAGAGATGGCTGAATTATGGTCTAATCTGCGCATGCCGTCCTCCCTTACTCCAGCCCAGCCCACTATGTCAGCAACGCCAAAAACCATTGCCTTCGTTGGTAAGAGTCAGGCTCCCGGCATCGCACAGTCGCTGTCCCGGATCGCCCATTTTTTCGATGATGCAGGGCATACCGTCGTGCTGGAAACCGAAACCGCGCGCGAGATCGGGTCGACCGATTTTGCGGCAATGACGCCGGCGCAAATCGGCCAGCATGCCGACGTGGCGATTGTGGTCGGCGGCGACGGCACCATGCTCGGCATCGCGCGCCAGCTGGCGCCGTATGGCGTGCCGCTGATCGGCATCAATCAGGGCCGGTTGGGCTTCATGACCGATATTCCGCTCGATGGCATGTTGCCGGTGCTGACCGATATGCTGGCAGGCAATTTCGAATCCGAATCCCGCACGCTGCTGGAAGGCGCGGTGCTGCGCGATGGCGAACGGATATTTTCGGCGCTGGCGTTCAACGATGTGGTGGTGTCGCGCGGCGCCGGCGCCGGCATGGTCGAGTTGCGGGTCGATGTCGATGGCCGCTTCATGTACAACCAGCGCTCCGACGGGCTGATCGTCTCGACGCCGACCGGTTCGACCGCGTATTCGCTGTCGGCCGGCGGGCCCTTGCTGCATCCCAACCTGAGCGGCATCGTGCTGGTGCCGATTGCTCCGCACGCGTTGTCGAATCGTCCGATCGTGGTGCCCGATTCGAGCGAAATCATGATCGAGGTCGTCAGCGGCCGCGACACCAGCGTCAATTTCGACATGCAGTCGTTCGCCAGCCTGTTGCCGCGCGACCGTATCCATCTCAAGCGTTCCGCGCACCGGATCACCTTCATACACCCGCAAGGCTGGAGTTATTACGACACCCTGCGCGAGAAACTGCACTGGAATGAAATCCCGAGCGCCAAAGGGCCGCAGACGTAGGTCGCCCGGCGCCATGCCTGCGGCAGTCTGCCGCAGATCCCGACTCTTGCAGATACCCTTATGCTACGTACACTTTCCATCCGTGATTTCGTGATTGTCGATGCCCTCGAGCTGGAATTTTCCGGCGGGTTTTCGGTGTTTACCGGCGAAACCGGCGCCGGCAAGTCGATTCTGATCGATGCGCTGGCGCTGGCGCTGGGCGGGCGCGGCGATGCCAGCGTGGTGCGCGAAGGCGCGCCCAAGGCCGAACTCAGCGCCGAGTTCGCCGTCGATGCGGAAACCGCCGCCTGGCTGGATGCCAATGCATTCCAGAGCGAAGAGGGCGCACTGCTGCTGCGCCGCGTGATCGACAATGCCGGTCGCTCCAAAGCCTTCATCAACGGCGGTGCCGCCACCGCCGCCCAGTTGCGCGAGGTCGGCGAAATGCTGGTCGATATCCACGGCCAGCATGCGCACCAGTCGCTGCTGAAGCCCGATGCCCAGCGCACCCTGCTCGACAGCCAAGCCGGCCTGCTGCCGCAGGCGCGCGCAGTGGCTGCCGCCTACCGGGACTGGCGCGGCATCGCCAAACAGCGCGAAACCTTCGAAAAAGACGCGAAAAACGTGCTGCTGGAGCGCGAGCGGCTCGAGTGGCAGGTCGGCGAACTGGAAAAACTCGCGGCCAGGCCGGGCGAATGGGAGCAGGTCAGCGCCGAACACAGCCGCCTGTCGCATGCGGCCGGCCTGATCGAGGGCGCGCAGGAGGCGCTGGATGCGATTTCCGAAGCCGAGCAGCCGATCTTGTCGCAACTCTCGAGCCTGAACCAGAAGCTGGGCAAGCTGGCCGACATCGACGGCGCATTGAAGCCGGTGCTGGAACTGCTGGAGCCGGCCCGCATCCAGTTGCAGGAAGCAGTGTATGCGCTCAACGATTACCTGGGACGGGTCGAACTCGATCCGAATCGGCTGCGCGCCGTCGAGGCGCGGCTCGACGCGCTGCATTCGACCGCGCGCAAATTCCGGATCGCGCCGGAACAGCTGCCGGCTGAATGCGATGCGCTGTCGCTGCAACTGCGGCAACTGGCCGACGCCAGCGATCTCGACGCGCTGCACGCGCAGGAAGGCAATGCAAAAGCGGCCTACCTGCTGCTGGCGCAAAAATTGTCCAAGGCGAGGGCGAAGGCTGCCAAAACCCTGGGCGATGCGGTGAGCGCCGCGATGCAGGATTTGAGCATGGCCGGCGGGCGCTTCGTGGTGGCATTGCATCCGATCGATGCGGCAGCATGCGGGCTGGAGCAGGTCGAGTTTCTGGTGGCCGGCCATGCCGGCAGTGCGCCGCGGCCATTGGCCAAGGTCGCCTCCGGCGGCGAACTGGCGCGCATTGCGCTGGCGATTTCGGTCATCACTTCCAGCGCCACCGCGACGCCGACGCTGATCTTCGATGAAGTCGACAGCGGCATCGGCGGCGGCGTGGCCGAAGTGGTCGGCCGTCTGCTCAAGCGGCTGGGGCAGGACCGGCAGGTGCTGTGCGTGACGCACTTGCCGCAGGTGGCCAGCCAGGCCAACCAGCATTTCGAGGTCAGCAAGGAAAGCCGGAACGGCAAAACCCTGTCCCGCATCGCCGCGCTCGACGCCAAAAACCGGGTCGAAGAAATCGCCCGCATGCTCGGCGGGATCGAGATCACCGCCACCACCCGCAAGCATGCGCGCGAGTTGCTGGCGCTCTAAATGCGCGGAGTATGCTGCAAAAACATATGAATGCCGCAATTATTCAGCGCGGTACTGAAAATACCCATTGATGTATCGCTGCAGAAGCGATGCCTAACCCGCCACCGGAAGCCATCGATCCATGTCCTTTCAAGCAGAACCGCCGTACGTTCACGGCACGCCGTCCAAAACCGCCGTGGTGCTGGTCAACCTCGGCACGCCGGAAGCGCCGACCGCGGCCGCGCTGCGGCCTTACCTGAAGCAATTCCTGTCGGATAGCCGCGTGGTCGAGATTCCGAAGGCGCTCTGGTGGCTGATCCTGCACGGCATCATCCTGCCGCTGCGCGCCGGCAAATCGGCGGCCAAGTACGCGACCATCTGGACCGCGGATGGTTCGCCGCTGAAAGTCCACACCGAAAAACAGGCCCGGCTGCTGCAGGGTTACCTGGGCCAGCGCGGCCACCAGTTGCAGGTCGCGTATGCGATGAGCTACGGCCAGCCATCGCTGCCGGGAGTGCTCGACCAGCTGAAGGCGGATGGCTGCGAGCGCATCCTGATCCTGCCGGCCTATCCGCAGTATTCGGCCACCACCACCGCATCGGTGTTCGACGCGGTGTTTGCCCATTACCGCAAGGTGCGCAACATTCCGGAGTTGCGCCTGGTCAAGCATTATCACGACCACCCCGGCTATATCGACGCCCTGAAGCAGTCGGTGCTGGCGCACTGGCAGGCCAACGGCCGTCCGGACCGGCTGGTGATGAGCTTTCACGGCGTGCCGAAGCGCACGCTGACGCTGGGCGACCCTTACCATTGCGAATGCTACAAGACCGCCCGCCTGCTGGCAGCGGCACTCGGGTTGACCCAGGAGCAATACCTGGTGACGTTCCAGTCCCGTTTCGGCAAGGCTGAATGGCTGCAGCCGTATACCGCGCCAAGCTTGCAGAAATTGGCGAGGGAAGGCGTGGCGCGGGTCGATTTGATCTGCCCCGGCTTCACCAGCGACTGCCTGGAAACGCTGGAAGAAATCGCGATCGAAGCGCGTCATGACTTCCTGGCCGCCGGCGGGCGCGACTTTCGCTATATCGCCTGCCTCAACGAGTCCGCGGCATGGGTGCATGCGCTGGCCGATATCGTGCTGCAGCACGCCGGCGGCTGGCCGACCGCCAGCAACGCCGACTCCCGCGCGGCGCAGCAGGCAGCCGCGCAAATCGCGCGCACCGAATCACGCCGGCTCGGCGCCGCATCGTAATGCAAAAATCAGGGGTATTCTGCAAACGGATTTATTTATATGCGGTTTCGAATGTATTTTTCGGCATACTCTAACCCGCCTTGGAACAAGGTTCAAACGGGACTTGCGCTGCCGTCGAATCAGAAAATTGGCGTGCTGTCCACAGTTTTGCAAATCCATGCGGTGGCAAGCAGGACATAAGCCAGGACGGATGCGAAAATTAGCGGTAACCTCATGATGTTCACCTTTCCACGCCGGTGGGCGACTGGTTCGTTCCATTTTCAGTCTAGCCGCAGCGGACCTGAAATACCATGCGGGCACAGTAATTTTGGTTACCTTCTGTAACGGAAGCGGGCGGCAGCGCAGCGCGGCAGATCGGTGCATGCTGCCGCATTTGCAGCGGCTCCCCCCTTGAATATGGTTGGGACAGCCCCATTTATTTTGGATGTTGAAATTAGGTTATTGATTGTCGGAGGCTTTTCATGCAAAACGCAGAGCAACAAACAGAACAAATGAATCCGTCGGATACCTCGTCGCCGGAGCAGGACGCACCTGCGGGTGCCGAGCAACCTGCTGGCGCTGCAGCGCTGGCGCAGCAACTGGCAGAGGCGCAAGCCAAAATCGCCGAGATGCAGGATGCATTCCTGCGCGCCAAGGCCGATGCCGAAAACATTCGCCGTCGCGCCCAGGACGACATCAGCAAGGCGCACAAGTTCGCTATCGAAGGTTTTGCCGAGTTGCTGGTGCCGGTCAGGGATAGCCTGGAAACGGCGCTGGCCATCGAGACGCCGTCAGTCGCTGCGCTCAAGGAAGGCGTCGAAATGACCTTGAAGCAACTTGCCAGCGCGTTCGAGAAAAACAAGTTGACCGAAGTGTCCCCGCAACCGGGCGACAAGCTCGATCCAAGCCGTCATCAGGCAGTATCGATGGTGCCGGCCGAGCAGGAGGCCAATACCATAGTCACCGTACTGCAAAAAGGCTACATGATTTCGGACCGCTTGTTGCGCCCGGCGCTGGTGACGGTATCGCAAGGTAAATAAATAACAGAATAGTGGTAAAAAATGCTTGAAAACGGTTTTTTTCTCCACATATTTACAACAATCAAACTTTAGTCACTCAGTCTAAAAAGGATAACATCATGGGCAAAATCATCGGCATTGACTTGGGCACAACCAATTCTTGCGTTTCCGTCATAGAAAACGGCCAGCCGAAAGTGATCGAGAATGCGGAAGGTGCGCGCACCACGCCGTCCATCATTGCGTATCAGGAAGACGGCGAAATTCTGGTCGGCGCCTCCGCCAAGCGCCAGGCAGTCACTAATCCGACCAATACGCTGTTCGCGGTCAAGCGCCTGATCGGCCGCAAGTTCGACGAAAAGGAAGTCCAGAAAGACATCGGGCTGATGCCTTTTTCGATTATCAAGGCAGACAACGGCGACGCCTGGATTTCGACCCGCGACAAGAAACTGGCGCCGCCGCAAATCTCGGCCGAAGTCTTGCGCAAGATGAAAAAGACCGCCGAAGACTACCTCGGCGAAGAAGTCACCGAAGCCGTCATCACGGTGCCGGCTTACTTCAATGATTCGCAGCGCCAGGCCACCAAGGATGCCGGTCGCATCGCCGGCCTGGATGTCAAGCGCATCATTAACGAGCCGACTGCCGCCGCATTGGCGTTCGGCATGGACAAGACCGAAAAGGGCGATCGCAAGATTGCTGTCTACGATCTGGGCGGCGGCACCTTCGACGTCTCGATCATCGAAATCGCCGATGTTGATGGCGAGAAGCAGTTTGAAGTGCTGTCGACCAACGGCGACACTTTCCTCGGCGGCGAAGATTTCGACCAGCGCATCATCGATTACATCATCGACGAGTTCAAGAAGATCAACGGCCTCGATCTGAAGAAGGACCCGATCGCATTGCAGCGCATCAAGGCGTCCGCCGAGCGCGCGAAGATCGAGTTGTCTTCGACTCAGCAAACCGAAATCAATGAGCCGTACATTGCGATGGCCAACGGCGCACCGGTGCATCTGAACCTGAAAATGACCCGCGCCAAGCTGGAGTCGCTGGTTGAGGAGCTGATCATCCGCACCATCGAACCGTGCCGCACCGCGATCAAGGACGCCGGCGTCAAGGTCACCGATATCGACGACATCATCCTGGTCGGCGGCATGACCCGGATGCCGATGGTGCAGGAGAAGGTCAAGGAATTCTTCGGCAAGGATCCGCGCAAGGACGTCAATCCGGATGAGGCGGTGGCGGTCGGCGCTGCGATCCAGGGTTCGGTATTGTCGGGCGACCGCAAGGATTTGCTGTTGCTGGACGTAACACCGCTGTCGCTCGGCATCGAGACCATGGGCGGCGTGATGACCAAGATGATCCAGAAGAACACCACGATCCCGACCAAGTTCAGCCAGGTGTTCTCGACCGCCGAAGACAACCAGCCTGCGGTCACCATCAAGGTGTTCCAGGGCGAGCGCGAAATCGCCGCCGGCAACAAGGCGCTGGGCGAATTCAATCTGGAAGGCATCCCGCCGGCAGGCCGCGGCACGCCGCAGATCGAAGTCACGTTCGACATCGACGCCAACGGCATCCTGCATGTCGGCGCGAAAGACAAGGCGACCGGCAAGGAAAACAAGATCACGATCAAGGCCAACTCGGGCCTGACCGAGGAAGAAATCCAGAAAATGGTCAAGGACGCCGAGCTGAATGCGGAAGAGGATCACAAGCTCCGCGAGCTGGCCGACGCCCGCAACCAGGGCGATGCGCTGGTGCACTCGACCCGCAAATCGCTGGGCGAGTACGGCGACAAGCTCGAGGCCGGCGAGAAAGAGCAGATCGAAGCCGCCATCAAGGAGCTGGAGGAGGTAATCAAGGGCAACGACAAGGCTGTCATCGACGCCAAGACCGCTACCCTGTCGACTGCATCGCAAAAGCTGGGTGAAAAGATGTACGCCGACATGCAGGCGCAACAGGCGGCGGCAGGTGCAGCCGCTGGCGGCGCGGCCGGAGGTGCGGGCGGTGCAGAGGCAAAACCGGCCGAAGACGATGTGGTCGATGCCGATTTCAAGGAAGTCAAGGACAAGTAATTTCCTGTCGGGCGGCGCAGTGTTTGCTGCGCCGCAATGGCTTGCCGAGTTCATGCAGAAGCGCAAGCGATGCTGGCTCGGCTTTTTGCATATTCCCATTTGCATTAAAAACGGCGGCGGTATGCAAGGCATCAAGCGCCGTGTCCGGTGTGCCTTGCTCTCCTTTCTAATGCAAATTGGAATAACTAATAGCTTTGAGTAAAAGGTTGGAAAAAGATGGCGAAGCGTGATTTTTATGAAGTACTGGGCGTGGCGAAAAACGCTTCCGAGGAAGAAATCAAGAAAGCGTATCGCAAGCTCGCAATGAAACACCATCCGGACCGCAATCCGGACAGCAAGACCGCGGAAGGCAAGTTCAAGGAGGTCAAGGAAGCCTACGAGATGCTGTCGGATGCGCAAAAGCGCGATGCCTACGACCGTTACGGCCATGCCGGCGTCGATCCCAACATGGGTGGCGGCGGTGGCGCCGGCGCCGGCGGCTTCGGCGATGCCTTCGGCGACATTTTTGGCGACATTTTCGGCAGCGGCGCGCGCGGCGGGCGCGGTGCCGGGCCGCAGGTATATCGCGGCGCGGATTTGCGCTACAACCTCGAAATCACGCTGGAGCAGGCCGCGCACGGCTTCGACACCACGATCCGGGTGCCGTCGTGGGATACCTGCGATACCTGCCACGGCAGCGGCGCCAAGGCCGGCACTGCGCCTGCCACCTGTTCCACCTGCGGCGGCCACGGCCAGGTGCGCATGCAGCAGGGTTTCTTCAGCATCCAGCAAACCTGCCCGAAATGCCACGGCACCGGCAAGACCATCACCGATCCCTGTCCGCCGTGCGGCGGCGCCGGCAAGATCAAGCGCAACAAGACGCTGGAAGTGAAGATTCCGGCCGGCATCGACGACGGCATGCGGATCCGCTCCTCCGGCAACGGCGAACCCGGCACCAATGGCGGCCCGTCGGGCGACCTGTACGTGGAAGTCCACATCAAGCAACATGCGGTGTTCCAGCGCGACGGCGACGATCTGCACTGCGAGATTCCGATTTCCTTCACCAAGGCGGCGCTCGGCGGCGACATCGAAGTGCCGACTCTGAGCGGCAAGGCGTCGTTCTCGATCCCCGAGGGCACCCAGTCCGGCAAGACTTTCCGCTTGCGCAGCAAGGGCATCAAGGGCGTGCGCTCCGGTTATGCGGGCGATCTGTTTTGCCACGTCGTGATTGAAACTCCGGTCAAATTGACGGAAGCCCAGAAAGCCAGCCTGCGCGAATTCGAGCGTCTGACTTCGGAAGGCGGCGCCAAGCACAGCCCGCAAAGCAAATCCTGGATGGATAAGGTGAAGGGTTTTTTCGAATAATTTGATTGCAGAATCCATCGTGCATCCGCCGGCCGATGTGAGTGGCCACTAATGAATTCACAGCCTGATTCCGATAAAATGTGCGCGCATCGGGTACGGTGCCGGCTGTCGGAAGGATCGCGGCTATGATGTTTTTTCAGGAGTATGGGCAGATGCCAGAACCAAAAACGGACCTTTCGCCAGCACAGCTTTTTCTGAATAACCAGAATTGGGCTGCAGCCATCAAGGCCGAAGATGCGGATTTTTTCAAGAAACTGGCGGCGCAGCAGGCACCGGAATACCTGTGGATCGGTTGCGCCGACAGCCGCGTTCCGGCCAACGAATTGCTCGGCATGCTGCCGGGCGAACTGTTTGTCCATCGCAATATCGCCAATGTGGTGGTGCATACCGACTTGAACTGCCTGTCGGTGCTGCAGTTCGCCATCGATGTGCTGAGCGTCAAGCATGTGATCATCTGCGGCCATTACGGCTGCTCCGGGGTGAGCGCGGCATTGATGCGGCGCCGCATCGGCCTGGCCGACAACTGGCTGCGCCATGTGCAGGACGTGCATCAGAAGCATGAAAAATATTTCGGCGATGTCTTGCCGAACCGGGCTCAGCAGGATCGCCTGTGCGAACTGAATGTGATCGAGCAGGTCACCAATCTGTGCCAGACCACCATCCTGCAGGACGCCTGGGAGCGCGGCCAGGAAGTTACCGTGCACGGCTGGGTGTACGGCTTGCAGGACGGCTTGCTGCGCGAGCTCGGGATGGAAGTCAATTCAGCCGAATCGCTGGCGCAAAAACTGGCGACGGTGTTTGCCCGCTATGAACTGTGATCGTACAAATAGTGATTTTTTCTGGAGTATGGCAATAAATCATGTTATTTCCGTATTGATATCAGCGGAATTTAAAAATACAGCATGATGTATTGAGTGATGGCCGGTTACTCCGAGCGGGCATGCAGCTGCAGCCGGCCGTCGCGCAGTTTGATTCGTTGCACTTGCGGCAACGCGATCAGGTCGCGGTCGTGGCAGGCCATGATCACGCTGCTGCCTTCTGCCAGCAGCGCCGGAATCAGCCCGATCACCTGCTCGCGCGCGGCGCCGTCGAGGTTCGAGGTCGGCTCGTCCAGCAGCAGCAGCCTGGGTTGCAGGATGCGGGCGCGCGCCAGCGCGACCCGCTGCTTTTCGCCGCCGGACAGCGTGGTGGCCGGGTTGTCACGCAGGTGCGCGACGCCGGCCCAGGCCATCGCTTCGTCGATCCGCTCGGCGCGCCAGGCGCTGGTATTGCCGCGCCGGTTCAGGCCGTAGCCGATATTGGCAGCCACGCTGCCGGCAAACATGACCGGATGCTGGTGCACGTAAATGATCGCGGCGCGCAAGGCGCTTGGGTAGGGCGCCAGCGGCATCGCTTGGCCGAGCAGCGCGAGAGACGCGCATTCGGCCGGCTCCAGTCCCGCCAAGATGCGCAGCAGCGTGCTTTTGCCGGCGCCGTTGATGCCGGTCAGCACATAGGCGCTGGCGCTGGCGATGGAAAAATCGTCGATCTCGAACAGCAGGCGCTGGCCGTGGCGCTTGCGCAGTTGGCGCAACTGGAGCAGCGGTATGGTCATCGCAGCTGCCCCTGATGCCGGGCGTCGCCCTGCAGCAGCATCAGCGCCGCATTGATTGCCAGCGCAATCGCGATCAGCACGATGCCCAGCGCGATGCCCTGCGCGAACTCGCCCTTGCTGGTTTCCAGCGCAATCGCGGTGGTGATGGTGCGGGTCGCGCCGGCGATATTGCCGCCGACCATCATCGCGCAACCGACTTCCGAAATCACCCGGCCAAAACCGTTGATGACCGCCGCCATCACGCCGAACCGCACCTCATGCAGCAGCGTGAGCATCACGCGCAGGCGCGACGCGCCGAGCGTGACCGCGGTTTCCGCCAGGCGCGGGTCGGCCGCCTGCACCGCCGCCAGCGTCAGCGCGACCAGCACCGGCAGCGCGATCAGCGCCTGCCCGGCGATGATGCCGGGCTGCGCAAACAGCCATTGCAGCTCGCCCAGCGGCCCCCGGCGCGTCAGCATCATGTACAGCAGCAGGCCGATCAGCACCGTCGGCACCGACAGCGCCGCCTGCGCCAGCCAGATCAGGATGCGGCGGCCGCGGAAATTGCCGCGCGCCAGCGCATAGCCGCCCAGCAGCGCCAGCGGAGTGGCAATCGCCAGCCCGACGCTGGAAGTCTTGAGCGACACCCAGATGATCTGCCATAGCGCGGGGTCGCCCGAAAACAGCAGGACGAACGCCGCGCGGGTCGCCTCCATCATGGCCAGCGGCGCTTCAGAAGCAGTGTTCGGCGGCCGGGAACGATTTGTCCTTGACCGCTGCCACATACGCCTGCACCGCAGCGTCGATGCTGGTCTGGCCGTCCATGAAGTTCTTCACGAAGCGCGCCTTGCGGCCTGGAAACACGCCCAGCAAGTCGTGCATCACCAGCACCTGGCCGGAGCAATCCGGCCCGGCGCCGATGCCGATGGTCGGGATCGCCAGCAATTCTGTCACTTCGCGCCCGAGTGCGGCCGGAATCGCCTCCAGCAGCAGCATCGCGGCGCCGGCCGCTTGCAGCGCCAGCGCGTCGGCTTTCAGCAGGTCGGCCGCCTGCTGCGTCTTGCCCTGCACCTTGTAGCCACCCAGCTGGTGCACCGATTGCGGCGTCAGGCCGAGGTGGGCGCAGACCGGAATCGCGCGCTCGGTCAGGAAGCGCACGGTGTCGGCCAGCCAGGCGCCGCCCTCGAGCTTGACCATCTGCGCGCCGGCCTGGACCAGCTGCACCGCGTTATGGAACGCCGCTTCCGGCGTGGCGTAGCTGCCGAACGGCATGTCGGCCACGATGAACGCGGCCTGATTGCCGCGCGCCACGCTGGCGGTGTGGTAGGCGATGTCCTGCAGCGACACCGGCAGCGTCGAGTCGTGCCCCTGGCACACCATGCCGAGCGAATCGCCGATCAGCAGCATGTCGACGCCGCAGCGGTCCATCAGCGCGGCAAAGCTGGCGTCGTAGCAGGTCAGCATCGCGATTTTTTCGCCGGCGGCATGCAGCGCAGCCAGGGTCGCAATGGTGGTGGCCTTGCGTTGCGGGTCTTGAATATATCCAGCCATGGTGCATCCTCATCAAAAGTACTTCAACGAATAAAACGGCAAGCGGCGTTACGAGCGGAAAATGAAGTACACCGCGCCCACCAGGCACAGCGCGGCCCACAGGTAATCGAGCTTGAACGGCTGGCCCATGTAGAGCATCGCGAACGGCACGAACACCGTGAGTGTAATCGCTTCCTGCATGATTTTCAGTTGCGCCAGGCTGAACTGGGCGTAGCCGATGCGGTTGGCCGGCACCTGCAGCAGGTACTCGAACAGCGCAATTGCCCAGCTCACCAGCGCCGCGATCCACCACGGTTTGCTGGCGAAATTTTTCAGGTGGCCGTACCAGGCCACGGTCATGAAAATATTCGAGAAGAACAGCAGGCCGACGGTCTGCAGGGCGATTGAATTGGGCATGGTCCAGCTGGAGTGCTTGAATGTGGGGTATATGCTGAATTGTATCGTTTTTGCGCGTATTTTCTACGGAATAAAAAATACTATGGCATGTATATTTCTGCGCGAAAGGCGCTTCAGATCCTCTGGATGCGCTGGCCGGCGACTGCCGGAGCGAACTGATGCGCAGCGCCGCGGCCCGGGATCAGGATCAGCGGGTCGATTTCCAGCAGCGGGATCAGCACGAACGCGCGCTCGGTGATGCGCGGATGCGGCACCTGCAGCGCGGCGCCGGCAATCTCCTGCTCGCCGTACAGCAGCAGGTCGAGGTCGAGCGTGCGCGGTGCATTCCGATACGGGCGCTGGCGGCCGAAATCGTGCTCGATCGCTTGCAGCGCCAGCAGCAGGTCGGCAGCCGGCAGCCGGGTTTCCAGTTGCGCCACCGCGTTCACGTAGTCGTCGCCGCCGGCGTCGACCGGAGCGCTGCGAAACAGGCTCGATTGCGCGCGCAGGCGCGTCTGCGGCAGGGTCTGCAGTTGCGCGAGCGCGCCCAGCACCTGGCTGCGCGCATCGCCGAGGTTGGCGCCCAGGCCGATGTAGGCCAGCACCGGCGTCGGCTGCGCTGTCATGCCGCGCCTTCGGCGCTGTCGCTGGCTTTCCTGCGGCCGCGCCCGCCGCGCGAGCTGCTGCGCTTCTTGGCGCCGGTGCCGGCAGTGCGCGGCTTGGCGGCCAGCAAAACTTCGCGTTCGTTGCCGTCGGCGGTCATGAAATTGGTCCACCATTCGCCGAGTTCGGCATCGATTTCGCCGGAGGCGCAGCGCAGCAGCAGGAAGTCGTACGCGGCGCGCAGGCGCGGGTGTTCCAGCAGCTTGTACGGCGACTTGCCGGTGCGGCGCTCGAAGCGCGGCTGCATGGCCCAGATGTCGCGCATGTCGGAGCCGATCTTGCGCTGGATCGCCAGCTTGTCGGCCTGGGTGTCGAGCACGTCGTCGGCGGCCAGATGCAGCGCCGGGATCGGGAACTCGCCGGCGGCCTGGTAGGCATTCCATTTTTCCAGCACCTGATGCCACAGCAGCGAGGCGAACAGGAAGCCGGGCGAGACCGGCTTGCCCTGCCTGACGCGCTCGTCGGTGGCTTCCAGCGCCAGCGTGATGAATTTTTCGCCCATCGGCTGCTCCAGCACCACGTCCAGCAGCGGCAGCAAGCCGTGGTGCAAGCCTTCCGAGCGCAAGCGTTTCAGGCAGGCCAGCGCCTGGCCGGAGAGCAGCAGCTTGAGCATCTCGTCGAACACCCGCGCCGACGGCACGTTGTTGATCAGCGGCGCCATCACCGCGATCGGCGCCGCGGTGGCCGGATCGATCGAAAACTGCAGCCGGGCGGCGAAGCGCACCACCCGCAGCATGCGCACCGGGTCTTCGCGGTAGCGCGCTTCCGGCACGCCGATGATGCGCAGCGTCTTCTTGCGGATGTCGGCCATGCCGCCGTGGAAATCGAGCACGCTCTGGGTCGCCGGATCGTAGTACATCGCGTTGATGGTGAAGTCGCGCCGTACCGCATCCTCGTGGTGGGCGCCGAAGGTGTTGTCGCGCAGCACCCGGCCGTGCTCGTCCTTGGGCGACTCGACTGCGGCCGGGCCGCGGAAGGTGGTCACTTCCAGCAAGTCCTGGCCGAACATCACGTGCACGATCTGGAACCGCTTGCCGATGATGAACGCGCGCCGGAACAGCCGCTTGACCTGCTCCGGGGTGGCGTTGGTGGCGATGTCGAAATCCTTCGGCTTCACGCCCAGCAGCAGGTCGCGCACCGCGCCGCCCACCACATACGCCTTGAAGCCGGCTTCCTGTAGGGTCTGGGTGACGCGGATCGCGTTGTTGGACAGCAGCTTGGGGTCGATGCCGTGCTGCTTCGGGTCGAGCAGGTCCGGCTCCATGTTGTTGCCGGCGGCGTCGGTCTTGTTCTTGACGCCCAATATCTTGCGGATGAATTTTTTAATCATTGAATAATTTCAGGATGGGCCAGCCGAGCGCCTTGGCGTGCGCTTCCAGCAAGGCATTGGGATTGGTCGCCACCGGGTCGGTGACGGCCGACAAGAGCGGGATGTCGTTTTGCGAATCGCTGTAAAAATGGCTGCGCTCGAAGCTGTCCAGCGTTTTCCCCATGCCAGCCAGCCAGTCGCGCGTGTGGCTGACCTTGCCGGCGCCGGAAGTCGGAATGCCGATCAGCTTGCCGCTGATGCTGCCGTCGGCCAGGATTTCCGGCTCGGCCGCGATCAGGTGCGGCACTCCCAGCGCTTCGGCAATCGGCGCGGTGACGAAGCGGTTGGTGGCGGTGATGATGGCGCTCAGGTCGCCGGCGTCCTGGTGGCGTTTCAGCAAGTCGAGCGCGGCCGGCCGGATTGCCGGCCGGATCACTTCGGCCATGAAT
The DNA here is from genome assembly GCF_000622895.1 of Herminiimonas sp. CN. Lineage (GTDB taxonomy): Bacteria > Pseudomonadota > Gammaproteobacteria > Burkholderiales > Burkholderiaceae_D > AVCC01. The sequence goes on along the minus strand of NZ_AVCC01000004.1, from coordinate 3,277 downwards.
TGCGCATGCCAGTCGTCGAGCTGGCGGCGCGGGAATTGCGCCAGCGTACCGAGCGCGAACTCCAGGTACTCGACCGGGTCCAGCGTGCCGGCCTGGTATTGCGCGAAGAAGGCTGCATTGCGCCGTTCGAATGCGGCACGGTCGACCGCGCCGATGCGCGCCAGGAATTGCCCCCATTCGTAATCGGAATCGATCGGGATCAGGGTGTGATCGAGGTCAAACAAGGCTAAATTCATAATGCTTTCGGTTCGCCTTCAGGTTGTTCCAGCTGCAGCAGGCTGCGCAGCAGCGACAACGTGATCGGACGTTGGGTTTCAAGGGAATAGGCATCGAGCTCGTCGAGGATGGTCGACAGCGAACGCATGTCGCGCTGGGTATGCGTGAGCAGATAAGGCAGCACGCCGGGCGACAGGGTCAACCCGCGCATGTGGGCCGAATGGCTCAGGGCGGCAATCTTGTCCTCGTCGGTCAGTTCATGCAGCCGGTAAATCAGGCCCCAGCCAAGCCGGGTGCGCAAGTCTTCCCGCACCGCCAGCGTGGCCGGCGGCAGGTTGCCGGCAGCCACCAGCGCATAGCCGTGCTCGCGTACCTGGTTGAACAGGTTGAAGGCTTCGATCTGCAGCGCGGCCGATAACTGGTTGCAATCGTCGATCACATACAGCGTGATGGCAGGGTCGAACTGGAACGCGGCGGCGCCGGCGCCGCCGCCGATGAAGCGCGCGGCCGGCGCGGCGGCGGCCGCCATCGCGTGCAGCAGATGGGTCTTGCCGGCGCCGGGCTGGCCCCAGACGTAAACGAAGCGCTCGCTGGAAACCCGTGCCACGATCTGCTGCAGGCGCTCGGCCAGTTCGGGATTCTGGCCGACGAAGAAGTTATCGAAGGTCTGCGGCTTTTCCGGCCCTAAATCGAGTAATAGTTGCCGCATCATTGGTTGTAAAAACTGCTTTGTAAATACTGTGTGCGCAGATGCTTGAGCGCCACCGAAATGATGGCCGACAGCGGCAGCGCCAGCAGGATGCCGACAAAGCCGAACAGCTGGCCGAACGCCATCAGCGCGAAAATCACCGCCAGCGGATGCAGGCCGATGCGCTCGCCGACCAGGCGCGGCGTCAGGAAGAAGCTTTCCAGCACTTGCCCCAGGCCGTAAATCACGGCCACCAGAACCAGCCCGTGGATGCCGTCGAACTGCAGCACCGCCGCAATCAGCGCCAGCATCAGGCCCAGCCCGAAACCCAGGTACGGAATGAACACCAGCAAGCCGGTGATGATGCCGACCGGCAGCGCCACGTCGAAGCCGGCCAGCATCAGGGTCGCCGAGTAATACAGAGCCAGCATCAGCATCACCAGCAGCTGCCCGCGCAGGTATTGTGCCAGCAGGCCGTCAACCTCATCGGAGAGCGCCCGGGTCTTGTCGATCCACTGGCGCGGCAACAGCTTGAAGGCCGAGTGCAGGAGGCGGTGCCAGTCCAGCAGCAGATAGAACAGGATGAACGGAATCAGCAGCAGCATTGCAGCCCATCCCAGCACCGCCGAGCTGCCTTGCCTGGCCGAGGTCAGCAAGGTGCCCCAGATCTGGTCGCTGCTGGAAGCCAGCTTCGACGACAGCAGTTTTTTCAGGCCCTCGACATCCAGATTGACGTGGATCCCCAGCGCCGTCAGGCGCGGACTGAGGAAATCGTTGGCCTGTGCCAGGAAGGCCGGAATTTTTTCGCGCAGCAGCGGCAATTGGCTCTGCAGCACCGGCACCACGATCAGGATCAGTGCCAGCAGGGCGGCAAACAGCAGCGCAATCACCAGCAATACCGCCACCGAACGCGGCAGGCTGAAGCGGCCGATGCGCTGGCGGTCGAGCCAGTCGACGCCCGGATTCAGCGCATACGCCAGAATCGCCGCCGCAATGAACGGCGTCAGAACCGGCCCCAGCAAGACCAGCAGCACGGCCAGCAATACCCCCAGCGCCAGCCACAGCGCGGATTGTTTTTGCTCGGGAGTGAAGGTATGCGGCATTAAATGGGTGTCGGTTCGGGTCAATTTGATAAAATACCACTTTGCCGCGCCTGTTGACGCGGTCATATTCCTTTATTTTACCGCCTCTGCCGCCAATCACACCATGAACTCGACTCCAAACGTTTCCCTTTCCTACCGCGACGCCGGTGTTGACATCGATGCGGGAGATGCGCTGATCGAAGCGATCAAGCCGTTTGCCAAACGCACGCTGCGCGAAGGCGTGCTGGGCGGCATCGGCGGTTTCGGCGCCCTGTTCGAAATCAGCAAAAAGTACAAGGAGCCGGTGCTGGTGTCCGGCACCGACGGCGTCGGCACCAAGCTCAAGCTGGCGTTCCACCTGAACCGGCACGACACGGTCGGCATCGATCTGGTCGCGATGAGCGTCAACGATATCCTGGTGCAGGGCGCTGAGCCGCTGTTTTTCCTCGATTATTTCGCCTGCGGCAAGCTCGACGTGCCGAGCGCGACCGATGTCATCAAGGGCATCGCCAAGGGTTGCGAGCTGTCCGGCTGCGCGCTGATCGGGGGCGAAACCGCCGAAATGCCGAGCATGTACCCGGACGGCGAATACGACCTGGCCGGCTTCGCGGTCGGCGTGGTCGAAAAATCGAAAATCATCGACGGCAGCAAGATCGGCCCCGGCGACGCGGTGCTGGGGCTGGCCTCGTCCGGCGCGCACTCGAACGGCTATTCGCTGGTGCGCAAGATCATCGAAGTCGCGCAACCGGACCTAGACAGCGATTTCCACGGCCGCAAGCTGGCCGATGTGCTGATGGAGCCGACCCACCTGTACGTCAAGCCGTTGCTGGCGTTGATCGACGCGATGGAAGTCAAGGGCATGGCGCACATCACCGGCGGCGGCCTGGTCGAAAACGTGCCGCGCGTGCTGCAGCCGCACCTGACCGCCGAACTGGATCGCAGCAAGTGGGCGATGCCGCCGCTGTTTTCCTGGCTGCAACAGCACGGCAACGTGGCCGACGCCGAAATGCACCGGGTGTTCAACTGCGGTATCGGCATGGTGGTGATCGTTTCGCAGCAAAATGCCGCTGCTGCCATCGCCCAGTTGCAGGCCGCCGGCGAAACCGTTAGCCAGATCGGCGTCATCCGCGCCCGCCAAGGCGACGAGGCTCAGACCATCGTCTTATAGTTAATGGAGTATGTTCATGGCTGCAATAATTACCTGCTGAAAAATAGCTGTTTTTAGCTATACCCCTGCAAATCACTGGTAAGGCCGCAAAATCAAAAACGGCAGAACGAAGCGCATTCGTTC